>MFAF01000037.1:382-3051 GCA_001774505.1 Candidatus Coatesbacteria bacterium RBG_13_66_14
GTCCAGCTTCCGGGTGATCTGGGTGAAAACGCCGGCGACGCGGAGCGACTCCCCGCCCTGCAGCCTCTGGACCCGGGCGAGGTCGGTGGTGGCGAAGCGCTCGATGACCGCCCGGTGGCAGGTGAGGGGGTGGCCGGAGAGGTAGATTCCCAGCGTCTCCTTCTCCCCCCTCATCTTCTCGTGCTCGTTCCAGGGCTCGAGGTTCGAGTCCAGGGGGTCGGCGGGCTTTTCGCCTGTTTTGCCGCCGAAGAGTGATTCCTGGCCCATCTGCATGTCGCGCTGCTCGGCGGCCGCCGTTTCGAGGATGGACTCGACGGCGGCGTATTTCTGGCTCCGTGTGCCCGGCAGGCAGTCCACCGAGCCGCTCTTGACCAAACTTTCCAGGACCCGCTTGTTGACCTGCTGGGTGCCCAGCCGGAGCGCGAGGTCCTTCAGGGAGGCGAAGGGGCCGTTTTTCTCGCGTTCGGCGATCATCTCTCCCACCGCGCCGAGGCCCACGTTCTTTATGGCGCCCAGACCGAAGCGGATGGCGGTGCCGCCGTTCGATTCCTCCACGGTGAAGTGCGTGGAGCTCCGGTGGAGGTCGGGGGGCAGAATCTCCAGGCCGTCGTGCCGGCACTGGCCCAGGTAAAAGGCTATCCTGTCCTCGTCGGAAAGCTCGTGGGACAACAGGGCCGCCATGAACTCGGGGCGGTAGTTGGCCTTGAGCCAGGCGGTGCGGTAGGTGACGACGGCGTAGGCGGCGGAGTGGCTCTTGTTGAAGCCGTAGCTGGCGAAGGGGATTATCTGGTCGAACACCTGGGCGGCGAGTTTCGCGTCCATCCCCTTTCCGACGGCGCCCCGGATGAACTCCTCGCGGAAGCTGTCGAGCTCCCCCGTCTTCTTCGCCATGGCCCGCCGCAAGAGGTCCGCCCGTCCGTAGGTGAAGCCGCCCAGGGTGCTGGCGACCTGCATCACCTGCTCCTGGTAGACCATCACCCCGAACGTCTCCGCCAGGACTCCCTCCAGGGAGGGGTGGGGGTAGGAGATGGGCGTCGTCCCGTGCTTGCCCTTGATGTACGTCTCGGTCATCCCGCTGCCCAGAGGGCCGGGGCGGAAGAGTGACAGGACAGGGATGAGCTCGCGGAAGTTGTCCGGGGCCACACGCCGCAGCACATCCCGCGCTATCTCCGATTCCAACTGGAATACGCCGGCCGTGTCGCACCGTTTCAACAGCTCGTACGTCTTCGGGTCGTCCGTCGCGATGTCCTCGGGCCGGATGCGCTTCCCGTGGCGGCGGTAAACGAGCTCCAGGCAGTCCCGGATGACCGAAAGGTTCTTCAGGCCCAGGAAGTCAATCTTCAGGAGGCCAACCTTCTCCACCGAGCTTCCGTCGTACTGGGTGGTGTTGCCCGTGTACATGGGAACCATCTCGTCAAGGGGGTGATCGGAGAGGACCACCCCGGCGGCGTGGGTGCCGGCGTGGCGGACCAGCCCCTCCAGGCTCCGGCCGTACCCCAGAACCTCGGCGATGAGCGGGTCCTCCCGCTGAATGAGCTTCAGCTCGGGGGTGGTCTCCAGGGCGCCCGCGAGCGTCACGCCGGGACCGAAGGGGACGAGCTTGGCCACCCGGTCCACCGCCTCCAGGGGGACGCCGAGGACGCGCCCCACGTCGCGGATGACCGCCCGCGCCCCCAGCCGGGAAAACGTGATGAGCTGGGCCACGTTGGCCTCGCCGTACTTCCGCTTGACGTACTCGATGACCCGCTCCCGCTGGTCGTCGGCGAAATCCAGGTCGAAGTCGGGCAGGTTGACACGCTCGGGGTTCAGGAAGCGTTCGAAGAGCAGGCCGTACTCGATGGGGTCTATGTCGGTTATACCCAGGACGTACGCCACCAGTGAGCCGGCGGCGGAACCGCGCCCGGGGCCGACCTCGACCCCCATCTGTCGGGCCTGGTGGATGATGTCCCACACGATCAGGAAGAAACCGGGGAAGCGCATGGCCTCGATGATGTTCAACTCCTCCGCCAGCCGGGCTCCGTACTCGTCGCCGTTTTCTTCAATGGAGACAAGGGGTTTCGCCAGAGGCGTAGCTCGGTTCGCCGGGGGCGTAGCTCGCTCCGCTCGGTTCGCTCGGTTAAACCCATTGCCCCCATATTCCGGGCGGCGCTCGGGGAGCTTCGACCGCACCAGCTCGCGCAGGTATTCGCTTTCACCACCGTGGCCTTCGGGAACGGGGTAGGCGGGGAGCTTCCCGCCCAGGGGGTCCAGCTCGAGATCGAGGCGGCACCGCCGGGCTATCTCCACCGAGGCGGCGAGCGCCTGGGGGAGCTCCTCGAAGGTTTTTCCCATCTCCTGGGGGCTCTTGAAGTAGAACTGGTCGGATGGGAAGCGCATCCGGTCCGGATCGGCGAGGGTCTTGCCGGTCTGGATGCAGAGCAGGACCTCGTGGGCGCGGTGGTCGGAGTGGTCCAGGTAGTGACTGTCGTTGGTGGCAACTATCCCCAGATTTAGCTCCCGGGCCAGGGACAGGAGGCCGTGGTTGACCTTCAGCTCATCGTCCAGCCCGTGGTCTGCGAGCTCCAGGAAGAAGCCCTCCCGGCCGAAGATTTCCCCGTACCATCCGGCCGCCCGCATTGCCCCGGCGTAGTCGTCGTTCTGCAACAGACGCGGTATCTCCCCGGAGAGGC
>MFAF01000037.1:3089-3780 GCA_001774505.1 Candidatus Coatesbacteria bacterium RBG_13_66_14
GCGCCGGCAGGCCTGGTAGAAGCCGACCGCGCCGAACATGTTGCCGTGGTCGGTCAGCGCCAGCGAGCCCATGCCGTACTCCACCGCCCGGGAGACCATGTCCTCCACGCGACACATGCCGTCGAGGACCGAGTACTCGCTGTGGTTGTGGAGATGGACGAAGGGGATGTTCTGGGAACCGTTGGTCATGCGTGGGTCGTGGGGGGGATGTTCAATCTTCCTCGGTACTCGAGAGTCGGTACACCACCGTGCCTCGGATGAGCCAGGCCGCGCCCTTGGTGGCGCAGAGGGGGAAGTCGGCCTTGGGCAGCTCCCGGTTCACCGGCCGCAGGTCGGTGGTGCGCACCGGCAGAAGGCCGCCGTCCGCCAGGCGCAGAATCAGCTCCGATCCGCAGACCAGCGGTCTTTCCAGGGCCAGCCCGCTGCCGAGGTTCTCCACCTCGGCCACATTCCCGCCGTCGGCCAGCAACCTGTAGATCCGACCGTCGCCGGAGGGGATGAAGAGGGAGCCTTCCCAGAGCGTCGGATTGCCCAGGGGTCCGGAGAGCTCCTGTTCCCAGAGCAGAGAGCCGTTATCCAGGGACAGCGCGAGGCAGTGGTTGGAGGCGGCGATGTAGACGGCGTTCCCGGTGATGATCGGCTGGGGCGAGCGGGCGGTGGGCACGAGGGAGCCCTGGATCTGGTACCGCCA
>MFAF01000037.1:3878-3996 GCA_001774505.1 Candidatus Coatesbacteria bacterium RBG_13_66_14
GTGAGAACCTGCCCCGAGGCGGAGATTATCTCCTTCCGGTAGACCAGGGGCGGGTGGTCCACCGGGAAGTCGCTCTGGCGCCAAACCTCCTCCTCCGAGGCCAGGGAGTAAGCGGCCA
>MFAF01000037.1:4018-7598 GCA_001774505.1 Candidatus Coatesbacteria bacterium RBG_13_66_14
GTCAGAACCGCGGCTCCACCGAGGATGGCGGCCGGCAGGAGCCACTTCAGCTTGGTTTTTTCCTTGGCCTGCTGCCAGAATTCGCCCAGACTGGAGAGGATGGCGAGCCCCTCGCGGGCCTCCTCGCAGTTGGAGTCGCCGGAGAGCACCTGGGAAAAGCTCTCGGCCGCCCGGCGGAACTCGGTCACCAGATTATTGCCCAGGATGAAGCGGGCGCGCTTGAGCTTCCTCTCCCGCTCCCCCACCCCGGAGAGGAAGGCGCGCGTCGCCGGCAAAGCCTTCTCTTTCTCAATCTTCGTCTCCTGGATGAGGTTTTCCAGGGCGTCGGCCACCTGGCCCATCCGGGCCTGGCGGACCGTTTCGTCCAGGGCGGAGTAAAAAGACAGGCGTCCGATGGAATTGGTGGGAGCCGGTTCTCCGGCGGCGATGGCGTCCAGGGCCTCGGCGTCGGTGTCCACGACCTGCAGGCTCTTCAGGGCGATGTCCTTGGTCAGGGCGCTGAGCAGCCCCTCCAGGATCACGCGGCGGTCCGCCTCCTGGGCCATCGAAAGCCGGGAGAAGTCAATGAACTCCCCGGTCAGGTCCTCCTCGCCGGCCATGGAGGTAATGGAGAGGGAGTAGGCCCGCCGGAGCCGCTCGCGAACGTCCTCGACGGAGTTCACCCGCTTCTCCGGGTCGCGCTGGATCATGGAGATGAGGAGCTCTTCAAGGGACAGCGGGACGCCGCGCACGGTGAGCTCGTCGGCCTCGCCCCCGCCCTCGGTGTAGGGGAGGTGCCCGGTGAGAAGCTGGTAGAGGATGACGCCCAGGGAGTAGATGTCCGAGCGGGCGTCGAATACGCCTCCCTGCTCCAGCTCGGGCGCCTGATAGATTTTCTCCTCGGGCGAGAGGGGGCGGGGGTGCTTCCGGCCGAGGAAGGTGATGTCCCGTAAAAGGACGTGCCCCGAGTCCTGGAGGATTATCCCCGAGGGGGAGAGCCGCCCGTGGATGATGAAGCGCTTGTGGAGGTACACGAGGGCCGTGGCTATCTGGATGCCGATGCGGAGCATCTCCACGGGCGCCAGGGGGGCGCGTTTCTCGATGTGCCGCGCCAGGGAGTGCCCGTCGGCCTGCTTCATCACCACGAAGTAGTTGTCGCCGAAGCGGCCGAAGTCGTGGACGGGGAGGATGTTGGGGTGCTCGAGGTTGGCGGCGAGGTTGACCTCCTCACGGAAGGCCTCCAGCGCATCCTCCTCCTCCACTGGGCTTGGGGATTCCGACCCTGTAAGGCCGAGGCCGTGGGGGAGGATTTTCAGGGCGACGATGCGGTCGAGCTGGGCATCCAGGGCGCGGTAAACGATGCCCGTCGAGGTCGTCCGGAGCTTGCGCAGGACCCGGTAGCGGCCGAGGGTCTGGCCGACGAACTCACCGGCGCCCTCGATGAGCTCGAGCTCGGCGTCGGTGGTGGTCTCCGTGGCCAGATCAGGCATCCGCGTGCCGCAGTGTCGGCAGAAACGCGCGTGATCGGGATTTTCCTTGCCGCAGGCGGGACAGTACACGTCAACCTCTCCGGACAGCTTTAAATCGGTACTATTTTAGCACACCGGGCCGGACGAAACCGTCCCGGATTCCCGAAGCGAAAGATGCAGTCTCCGCCCGTTTTGCCAGAGGCATAGCTCGGTTCGCCAGAGGTGTAGCTCGCTTCGCTCGGTTCGCTCGGTTCGATATTTAAACGGCCCACCGGGGGCCGCCATGGGTTTACACGCTCGCTCTGTCCGACTATGCCCCTTTGCCTACCCTACACGCCTCCTAGCCGGCCCAACCCGCTACGCCCCCTCGCCGGCCTCCTTCAACAGGTCGCGGAAGCTGGTCCATTTGTTCTTGGTCGAGTAGATGTAGTCGTGCTTGGCCAGGGTGCCGTTGCGGATGTACTTGACCAGGGTCGCGTAGCTCATCGGCCCCATCTCTTTCTTGGAGTCTATGAGGTAGATGTAGATGTTGTCTGGGGGGATGAGCCCGGGACGCGGCGGGAGGTCCTTCTCTTCCTCCGCGGAAACCTTGGTGACGGATTTCTTCGTCTCCGGCTCGATGCGGGGCGCGGCGAGGTCAATCTTAACCTCCTCGGGCTCCTCCACCTCGACCCCGACCAGCTCGCAGGTCTGGGGATGGTCCTTGATGAGCCACCAGCGCCCGTCCCCGGTGCCGATGGTGTCGTCCCCCGTGATGGCGCCTTTGCGGATGAGCTTCTTGATGCGCTCGAAGGACCCCGGGCCGTACTTGACCCCCGTGGAGGCCTTGCGGACTATGAGACCTTCATCGGGGAGCTTCGGCGGCACGGCCAGGAGCTCGGAGAGGGTGATTGGCGCGTCGGTGGGGGAGTGGTGGAGTTTGGCCTCTTCCTCGGGCTCCAGGCGGGCTGGCACCTTGGAGCCGTCGCCGCGCAGGCGGAAGCCGCAGTTGCCGCAGAAGATGTCCGTCTCTCTGATCGGCTCACTGCAGGAGGGGCAGACCATGTCCCCCTTGGGACGGGGGGTTCCACACATGATGCAGAACTTCGCGTCCGTCTCGTACCGGGTCCCGCAGTTGGGGCAGATGTCGCGTTTGGCGTCCATGCGTCCTGGGGGGATGGGGGAGACAAGGGGGTTTGCCGGGGACGTAGGGGCGGGGCTTAAGTCCCCGCCCGCGGGCGACCGCAGAGGACTTGTTACAGGTCGCCCCTACACGGTTAAACCCCTTGCCTTCCTTCTAGGGTGAGCCCTAATCTCTAACGGAGTATGCCAGCGGTTCGGGGGCTGTGTCAACCGCGCAGGTTGGATTTGCTGAAAGTCCCGTCGGGTATCTCCACGTCGAAGGTGAGGTTGGACATGGTCACCGTGGTCTTGCCCGAGCCGCGCACCAGGTCGCGCATCACCGTGACCGTGGGGTACCAGCGGTCGCCGTACTGGGCGATGCCGCCCATGGTGGATTCTTTCAACAGGGTGCCCGAGGCGGCGAACATCTCCTGTTTCAGCGGCACCAGAAGCTCTACGTCTATCCAGACCCGCCGGGTCCGGTAGGTGACGTCGGGCCGTCTGGCGGTCAACAGTATCACGTAGCAGCTCCGCCCACGGTAATCCTCGGTCTGTTCCAGCTCGGCGTCGTAGTCGTCCAGGAGCTCGTGTCGCGACATCATGTCCTCGTAGGAGTAGTCGCTGCCGAGCATGGAGCGCCGGAGCATGTTGCCGGTCAGCTTGAGCTCCTTGTCCTCGGCGGGGATGTAGAGCCACAGCTCGTCGCCCAGGCGGAGTTGTCGGGTGCCGGCCTCCCGCTGGGGGTACGTCACCTCGATGAGGGCGTCGTCGGAGCCCCGGGCGATGATGGTCATGAGCTTGGTGCGCGTGTCGCCCTCCGGGGTCACGATCTCCATCTTGGCCACGGCGGTGAGCGTGTCGTAGGCCATGTTGGCGTCCACGGCTTCGATCACTTCCTCGGCGGTGATGGTCATACCCGGAAGCGCGAGGAGGAGGAGAAAAAATGTCGGGCGTCGCATCGAATACCTCTTCGGAGGGCAAGGGGTAACCCCCTTGTCTTAGATGAAGCGCAGGGCTCGGGTGGGTTGCAT
>MFAF01000037.1:7612-9369 GCA_001774505.1 Candidatus Coatesbacteria bacterium RBG_13_66_14
TGGCGGGGTAGAGCCCGGCGACGACGCTGACGATGATCCCCGAGACGAAGGCCCTGGCGAGCATTTCGGGCGTCACCAGGGCGTAGAAGACGTTATCCATGGGTATGTTCATCACCGAGGTCAGCTTGTCGCCGATGGATACGCCCACGTTCTGCATGACCAGCCCGATGGCGGCGCCGAATCCTATGCCGACGGCGGACCCGATGACGCCGAGCACGGCGGCCTCGCCGATGAAGAGCGTGAGCACCTGGCGCCCCTTGGCCCCCATGGCCAGGAGCACGCCGATCTCGCGGGTGCGCTCGAAGACGTTGGTCAACATGGTATTGGCGATCATGGCCATGGCCAGCACGATCATGATGGCGCGGATGATGTCCATCATCTTCTGCCGCATCTGGATCATGTCGAGCATCACCTGGTTCAGCTCCTGCCAGGTGTAGGCTTCGAAACCCTCGCGGGTGGGCGAAGCGACCGGTTCGCCGGAGCCGTCCGTCGCGGCCGGCTCCGTTTCGAGAGCGACCGCGGCATCGCCTTCTCCCGACGTCGGAGCCATTACGGCCAGGGCGGCCAGGACGTTTTCTTTCAGCGCCACGGTCTCCATCGGGTCGGCGCCGTTGACGATGACGGTCGTGGCGGCGTCGGGAAGCTCCAGGTACGCCTGCGCGTCGGAGAGGAGCATGAGCGCGCCTCCCTCGTCTATGAGCGGATTCGTCGTCGCCGCGATCCCCACGACGGTCAGGTCTATGGCGGTCAGTGCGCCGTAGGCGGTCCGGGTGACGACGGTGAGCACGTCGCCCAGCTTCATACCCAACAGCTCGGCCATGTGATAACCGACCACGCAGCCGTCGGCGTCCGAGTCGGTGAGGTATCTCCCCTCCGTGACCCGGCTCGCGAGGTTCTCTATCCGCCCGGCGGTCTCGGGCTCGATACCGACGAAGTACCCGCCGATCTCCTGCCCGCCGAAAGTCGCTAGGCCACCGAAGGTTATCTGGGCCGTGGCGTCCGTTACCCCGTCCGTGGTCCGGAGCGTCTCCATGACCCGGGTCAGGCGGCCGATGGCGATGTCGGTGGGCAGGGTGCGCCTCTCGTCGTAGTAACCCGGGGCGTAGAGCTGCAGGTGGCCGGTGGTCTCGACCGCCTTGTCGTTAATCTGCTTGTCCGTCCCGTCCATGAAGGAGTTGATGACGACGATGGTCGCCATGGCGATGGCGATGGCCGAGACGGTGATGAGGGAGCGCCTCTTGTTGCGCGTCACGCCGCGGATGGCGAGTTTGAAGTTGTTCACAGGGCCCTCCCGGAGAGAATGTTCAATTTCATTGCTCCCCAATCAGATGTAGCGCAGGGCCTTGGTGGGCAGCATCCGGGCGGCCTTGACCGCGGGATAAAGCCCGGCCAGAACGCTCACCAATACCCCCAGGCCGAAGGCGTGCAACAGCATGATCGGCCAGACCAGGGCGTAGAATATCCGGTCCATGGGGATGTTTATCAGTTCGGTGAACTCATCGCCCAGGTCTATGCCGACGCTCTGCAGAATCAGTCCGACCCCCGCGCCCAGAACCACGCCCGCCAGGGAGCCGATGGCCCCGAGCGTGGCCGCCTCGCCGAGGAAAATGCCTAAAATCTGGCGCCCCTTGGCCCCCATGGCCATCAGCACGCCGATCTCCTGGGTACGCTCGAAGACGTTGGTCAGCATGGTGTTGGCTATCATCGCCGCCGCCAGGATGACCATGATGGCGCGGATGATGTCCATGATCTGGTCC
>MFAF01000038.1:0-7162 GCA_001774505.1 Candidatus Coatesbacteria bacterium RBG_13_66_14
AGGTTTTCCCGGGCGGTCAGCTTGGTGTCCAGGGAGCTTTCCTGGAACACGATGCCGATTTCGCGCCGGACGCCGGCGGGGTTCTTCAACACGTCGCAACCGGCTACGCTGGCCGACCCGGACGTGGGCCGCAGGAGCGTCGCCAGAATCGAGAGGGTGGTCGTCTTTCCCGCCCCGTTGGGACCCAGGAAGCCGAAGACCTCCCCGGTTCCCACCGAGAAGCTCACGCCGTCCACGGCGACGAGGTCGTCGAAGCGCTTCACCAGTCCCGAGACCTCGATGACGGCGTTCCCCGTCACGGTTTCACCCCGTTCCCTACCCGTCCGAGCGACCAGTGATACTCGGATGGAACAAATGCCGACGAGATTCGGTGCCCATTATAAGTCATACTCCAGCGCTTCTCTCCGGCCGTCGCAAGCCCGCCTCGAAGCCCCTTGTTGAAAATAACCGTGTCATTAACTATAATATATATGGGATTAGTAAAAGGGCGAAATGTAATTCATCCCGGAGGAGGCGACTGTGACAAAGGTTGATCTGATGGTGCTCGGTCTCCTGAGCGAGAAACCGATGCACGGCTATCAGCTCAAACGCGTCCTCGAGGATAACCACGCCGACCTGTGGAGCGAGGTTTCCACCGGACATCTCTACTACACGCTGAAAAAGCTGAAGCAATCCAAATACGTGGACGAGAAGACGTCCCGGACGGGAAACCGCCCCCCCCGCCACGTGTACGCCCTCACCGACGAGGGGAAGAAGGCCTTAAAGACCGGGCTGGACGAACTGGACGTCCACACCCAGCGCCTGTTCTTCTCCCTCGACATCGTCATCGCCTTCGCCCGGGCGCTCCTTTTGCCTCCCGGAAAGCTGGAGCTTTTAATCGGGAAACGCAAGAGCGCCGTCGAGGAGGAGATGGATGAAATCAAGGGCGCGTGGCGGGACAAGGCAGTCTCCGGCAACCTGAGCCTCTCCGAGTACCTCATCTTCGAGCACAGGCAGAGCCTGCTTGCGGCCGAGCTCCGCTGGGCCAAATGGGCGCTCAAGATTACGAAGGGGATTGATCACAACGCGTTGAGCACTAAGAACTTCAAGGCGGACGGTCCGCACCCGCTGCCCCGTTGATTTCCGCTTAAACGTTACGAGCGGCTGAAGTGAGCCCGGAGGAGGCCGAGGCCCAGGGCGACCAGAATGCCCGCGTCCACGAGGAGATTGACCGCCCCCGGGTAAGAACCCCGGAGGTTTTTTTTATGGAAGGCGTGCATGGTCAGGTAGAACTGCCGCCTGGTCCATAAAAGGTTCTTCCGGCTTGACCGGCCGTGGAAGTGGATGAACCGGGCCGTGTGGACGTACGAGACGCGCCAGCCTCCCCTTGCGAAGCGCAGGCACCAGTCCAGGTCCTCGGCGTACATGGGGAAACGCTCGTCCAAAAGCCCGACCCGCGCCAGCGCCTCCCCACGGACGACTATGCACGAGCCGGAAAGCGCCTCCACGTCGAAGCTCGTTTCCCGGTCGGCGTAGGTGTAATTGTAGCGCCCGAAGCGGCGGCTCTTGGGAAAAAAAGTGTCCAGCTTCAGGAAATGATAGAGTGCCGTCAGGGGGGTCGGGATGCTTCGGGTGAACTGCGGCTGCGGCCTGCCCGATGGGTCGAGGCCGTTCCCACCGGCCATCCCGCAGTCGGGGTTCGCCTCCATGAAGCCCACCAACTCGGCCAGGGCGCCTTCCTGAACAACCATGTCCGGGTTGAGGAGCATCCGGTAGCTCCCGGAGGCCCGTCGGAGGCCCTGGTTGGCCGCCCGGGCGAAGCCCCGATTGTCCGGGTTGGCGATGACCGAAACGCCGGGGCACCTCCTCCGCAGCATCTCCACCGAGCCGTCCCCCGAGCCGTTGTCCACCACGACGACCTCGGGGTCGGCCACCCCCCCGCTCTCGAAGATGGAATCCAGACACCCCGCCAAAAACTCCCGGCTCCGGTAGCTCACCACGACCACGCTGAGCACCGGCGGTCCCATCAGCGGTAAAAACCTAAAATCGTCTCGATGACGTAGTCCTGGTCCGCCTCGGTGAGCTGGGGGTACATGGGCAGGGCGATGACGCGACCGCAGGCCGCCTCGGCCTCGGGGAAGTCTCCCTCGCCGTAGCCCAGGTCGGTGAAGCAGGGCTGGAGGTGGAGAGGTTCGGGGTAGTACAGTGCGTTGCCGACGCCTTTTTCGTTGAGGTGCGCCGCCAGCTCGTCCCGCCGCGGCACGGAGATCACGAAGTAGTTGTACGAGTGCCGGTGGTCGGACGACGGCCGAGGCAGCTCCGCGACCTCGGCCAGAGGGACGTACCGCTCAGCGATGCGGCGGCGCCGTCGGACGTCCTCCTCGATGCGCCGCAGCTTCACCCGCAGCATCGCTGCCTGCAGGGGGTCCAGCCGCGAGTTGTATCCGACCACGTGGTGGCGGTACTTCGGCCTGGCCCCGTGGACCCGCAGGATGCGCACCCGGTCGGCCAGCTCGGGGTCGTCGGTGGCCACCGCCCCGCCGTCACCCGCGGCGCCCAGGTTTTTCGCCGGGAAGAAGCTGAAGGCTGCCGCGTCCGCCAGCGAGCCGGCCTTCCGCCCGCGCAGTTCCGAGCCGAAGCTCTGGGCCGCGTCCTCGATGATTTTCACGTCGCTACGACCGACGGCCACGCGCAGCGCGTCGTAGTCCAGCGGGTCGCCGTAGAGGTCCACACCAATGACCGCCCGCACCTCGGGATCTGCGGCGGTTTCGCCGGCCCGGCCGACGTCCAGGTTGAAGCTCGCCGGGTCTATGTCCACGAACACAGGACGGTGACCGAGCCTGACGATGCAGGACACCGTGGCAAAAAAGGTGAACGGCGTCGTGACCACCTTGGAGGCCGGGGGCAGGTCGAGCGCCTGCAGGGCCAGGAGCAGGGCGTCGGAGCCCGAGGCCACGCCAACGGCGTGCCCCACACCCACGTAGGAGGCGAGCTCCGTCTCGAAGGCGGCCACTTCGGGACCCAGGATGTACCGTCCCGAGCGCAGCGCCTCCAGCGCCGCACCCTCCAGGGCGGCGGCGTTCTCCCGGTGGGCCGCGGCCAGATCGGCCAGCGGCACTGTGGACCGTTTCTCCAAGCAAGCCCCCTGTCGGTCGTCAGCGGTTGATGAGGTGGAAGGAGAGCCCCTCCAACTCGACGGCCAGGTCCACGTTGCGCAGCGCGATGTGCGGGGAGACGTCCAGCTTGGCCGGGGCGAAATTCAACAGGGCCCGCACCCCGGCCTCCACCAACATATCGGCCACCTGCTGGGCGCTATAAACGGGGACGGTGATGATGGCGACCTCCACGTTCTCCGAGGCGACGACTGCGCGGAGGTCGCGGATGTCGCTGACCTCGAGACCGTTGACCCGCGTGCCTATTTTCGCCGGATCGTTGTCCAGGATGGCGACGAAGTGGAAGCTCTGCTTCTCGAAGACGCTGTAGCCCACCAACGCCGCCCCGAGTCGTCCGGCCCCCACCACCGCCACCCGCCACACACGATCCCCCACGCCGAGGATGTTCGCCAGCCGCTTGCGCAGAAAACTCACCGGGTAGCCCCGCCCGGGGATGCCGAAGCGGTCGAAAAAGCTCAGGTCCTTGCGGACCTGGGCCCCGTTCGTGCCCACGCCCACCCCCAGCCTTTCGCTGGAGATGTAATCCTCGCCCTGGCTCTCAAGCTCACCCAGGTAGCGGGCGTAAAGCGAGAGGCGGTGGACGGTGGCCTGGGGGACTGGTTTCTTCATAGAGCGGAAATGTTACGCAGGCGATGGATGATGGGTGGGAGCTTTTCCAGCGTGTAGTCTATCTCCTCCTCGGTGGTGTATCGGGAGAGGGAGAAGCGGATGGACCCCTGGGCGTGAGCGTGGTCGTAGCCCAGAGCCAGGATGACGTGGCTGGGCTCCAGGGAGCCCGACGAGCAGGCCGAGCCGGTGGAGACGGCGATACCCTCGAAGTCCAGGCTCATGACGATGGACTCGCCCTCCAGGCGGTGGAAGAGCACGTTGGAGGTGTTCGGCAGCCGCTCCGCCTCCCGGGCGAGGATGGTGATCTCGGGGATGTCGGAAATCCCCTCCTCCAGTTTCGCGCGGAGGCGCAGGAGCCTCTCCCGGTGATAGTCCTCCTCGGGCGCAAGCTGGACGGCCTTCCCGAAGCCGACGATGCCCGGCACGTTCTCCGTGGACGCCCGGCGCCGTCTCTCGTGGTGGCCGCCGTGGATAAGGTTGAACGGCGCCTTCGACCCGCGACGCAGGTAGGCCAGACCGATACCCTTGGGGCCGTGGAGCTTGTGGGCCGACGCGGAGAGGTAATCCACCGGCAGCTCGCGCAGATTAATCGGGAGCTTGCCCACCGCCTGCACGGCGTCGGTGTGGAAGGGGACCCCCGCTTCGCGGCAGACGGCGCCCAGGGCGGCCATATCCTGGATCGTCCCGACCTCGTTGTTGGCGTGCATGACGCTGACCAGGATGGTGTCGGGACGGAGCGTCCCCCGGAGGTCGTCGGGGCTGACCGTTCCCTGGCCGTCCACGGGAAGCTCGGTGAGCTGGAAGCCGTTTTGCGCCAGGAAGCGCGCCGTGCGCAGAATCGCCGGGTGCTCGATGGCGCTGGTGATGATGTGCCCCGCGCCGGCGCGGGCCGCCACACCTTTGAGGAAGTAGTTGTCCGATTCCGAACCGGAACCGGTGAAGACGATTTCTTCGGCGGTGACGCCCAGAAAATCCGCCGCGTCCTGCCGGGCCGAGCCCATCCCCTTCGCCGCCCGCTGGCCGAACTGGTGGAAGCTCGAGGCGTTCCCGTAGACCTCCGTGAAATACGGGAGCATGGCCTCCACGACCTCGGGGGCGGTCCGGGTGGTGGCGTTGTTGTCCAGATAAACCTGCATGGCTGCCCTCGCGCTTCCCGGGAGTGATTTCAACGTTGAACCGGTGTCGCCCCGCTACGACCGTGCGGCGGTTATTCTATGACAAGAAACGTGTAAAAGGGAACCTCGGTGCAGAACGGGGCGGCGAGGCGTTGGAACCGTGAGTCTACGGGTAGTAGGAGACCTCGGTGACCTCCCAGGGGTCGCCGCCCACGTCGTCGGGCTGGAAGGTGTGCCGGTAGGGACTCTGGGGCTGTTCGGCGCCGCGGACGTAAACGTGGACCTTGCAGTTCACCGGAGAGTCGAGCCCGTTGTCGTTCGCGTACTCGACTAAAATCCGGTAGGTCGCCCGCCGGGTTTCGGTGGCGGTGATGTACTCGGGTCCGTACCCGTAGGAATCGGGAACGTCCAGAATCATCCCGCCGATGTTGGGGTCGTCCTCGGAGCAGTCGTTGCCCAGGTCGTCCAAGAGGTGGAGGTTGAGGTTGGCCAGGTCCGACCCAGGCCATTCCACCGAGCACATGACCGGATCGCGCCCCGCGCTCCAATTGCCGGACAGGCTCACCACGGGCGAGTACTCCAGGACCGTCCCCCCGGGGAAGGCGCGGACGTATATCTCCAGGGTGTTCCAGCTGTTGAAGAGCCGGACCCGCCGGAAAAACTCCCAGCGCGCCGTCCCCCCGCCCTCGTCGTCGGTGACCTGCTGCATCTCAGGGTCCGACAGGACGTAGGACTCACTCTTGTTGCGCACTATCTCCACATAGCCGTCCCAGGTGTCCGGGCTGTTCAGGGGATCGGTGTCGGTCACCGTGCCGTGGACGATGACCACCCGATCCTCGTAGGGCACGATGGAACCGTCGGGGTATACCAGGTCCGAGGCGTACCCGGTGATCTCGATGTCGGCCATGGGGTTGGGCAGCGGCTCGGCGGGCTCGCAGCCGGCCAGGAGGATAGCCGCCGCGGAAAACAGGAGAACCGACAGGCGTCCCATCTATCCCTCCCCAAGCTCGGGGAAGCGTTCATCGAGAATTCCGGCAAGCCGGGAGCTGCGGAGGTGCTCGGCCGTGATGACGGCCTCCACCTCGTCCACCGCCCGGCGCAGGTCGTCGTTCACCACTATGTAGTCGTATTCCGGGGCGCGGCGGAGCTCGTCCAGGGCGTTCGCCATCCTTCTCTCGACGAGGGCCGGTTCCTCGGAGCGGCGGCGCACCAGCCGCTCCCGCAGCGTCGCCAGATTCGGGGGGACGACGAAGATCAACAGCGCCTCGTCCCCGTAAACGCGGCGGATGGAGTCTCCCCCCTGGACGTCCACGTCGAGAACCACGTCCTTCCCCCTCCCCAGCGCCCGCTCCAGCGGTCCGCGAGGGGTGCCGTACCAGTGGCCGTGCACCCGTGCGGTCTCCAGAAAATCTCCCGCGGTCCGCCGCCGCATGAACTCCGCTTCGTCGAGAAAGTGGTACTGGACGCCATTCTCCTCGCCGGCGCGCCGGGGACGCGTGGTGGCCGATACGGAATAGAAGAACTCGGTGTGCCTTTGCGCCAGTTCCACGTAGATGCTCGTCTTGCCGCCGCCGGAGGGCGACGAGATGACGATGGGGATGCCGCGGGGTTTATCCATCGAGCCCTTCAGGCGATGTTCGCCGCCTGCTCCCGAATCCGGTCCAGGGTGACCTTCATCTCCAGCACGAGGGGGGTGATTTCGGTTCCGACGGCCTTGCTGCCGCAGGTGTTGAGCTCGCGGTGCAACTCCTGGCAGAGGAAATCCAACCGCCGCCCCTCGGATTCCGGGGAATCCAGAGCCGACCGGAACGCCGCGAGGTGCCCCTCCAGCCGGTCCAACTCCTCGGTCACGTCGGCCCTGACCGCCAGGTAGGCCACCTCCTGCTCCAGCCGCTCGCGGTCCGGGACGGTTCCGACCAGCTCGGACACCCTCTCCCCGATGATTGCGCGGAGCTTCTCCGGCACCGCGCCGGCGAGGGGCCGCAGGGTCGAGAGGCCACCATCTAAATCGTCGAGCATCGCGCCTATTTTTTGGGAAAGCTCCTCGCCCTCCCGACGGCGGGAATCCACCAGGCCCCGGAGCGCATCCCCGGCCGCCGCGTCCAGAGCCCGCTCCAGGCGCTCCGCGTCGAGACGGCCCTCGGGCTCAGTCACCACGCCGGGCAGGCGCAGTAGCTCGTATGCCGTCAGGTCCCGGGATACTGCAAGGGGCAGGGAGGCGGCCGCTTCGATGTACCCCCGCGCCAGATCCAGGTTCACCTTCGGCGCGGCCGCAGCGTCCGCAAA
>MFAF01000038.1:7185-9723 GCA_001774505.1 Candidatus Coatesbacteria bacterium RBG_13_66_14
GGGTGACGCTGCCCCGCCCGACGCCCTCCTTGACCAGGTTCGAAAGCCGCTGCTCGAAGGCGGACAGAGACGACGGCAGGCGGAGCTTGACCGAGAGGTGCTTGCCGTTGACGCTCCTGGCCTCGAGCACCAGGAGGTCGTCGCCCTCCGACCAGCGTCCCACGGCGTAGCCGGTCATGCTCTGCGCGCCCACTACTCCAACTCCGTCTCTTGACTGTAACCCAGAAGCGACGCCGTGCGCCACCACTCGTCCGCCATCCGCGTGTCCCCGGCCCGGTAGTAGGCGAAACCGAGGTCGTAGGCGTACTCACCGTTCCTGGGGGCCAGGTCCACCGAGACCTGCAGCTCGCATACGGCCTCCTCGAACCGCCCGTTGTATATGTAGGCCCGTCCGAGGAGGTTGTGGTACTCCGCAAAACCCTCGCCGAGGCTTCGCGCCCGCTCCAGGAGGTCCAGCGCCTCGGTGTACTCCCCCCGGCTCAGAAGAATGACGGCCAGCCCGCGGTAGGCGTCGTAAAACCGGCTGTCCTTCACCAGGAGCTTGTCGTACGACTTCTCGGCCAGGGTGTAGGACCCCTTCTCCTCCAGCGTCCAGGCCAGTTCCAGATGCAACCTCCACTCGCGTTCATCGGCCATCCCGGCCCGGCGGTAGATGCGCATGGCCTTGCCGCCCTCGCCCAGGGCGTCGAGGATGTCCCCGTAATACTTGAGCGCCCAGCAATCGTCGGGCTCCTCGCGCAGGACGATGAGTATCTCGTTCAGCGCGCGCGGCGTGTCACCGGACTGGAGGTACGCCCGGGCCAGCTCCCGGCGCGCCGTGAGGAAACCCTTGTTGAGCTTGACCGCCTCGATGAGGTAATCGGCCTGCTGCGCCGGGTTGGCCACGGTGCTGACGGCCCGGCAGTACCACCGGTAGGCGACGGCGTCGTCGGTGATCAAGTTCTCCGCCTCTTTCAACCCTTCGCCCGTCAGGGGTTCGCCGATGGCCAGGCGGACCTCCTTGTAAATCTCCACCTCGATGGCGAAGAGGTCCACCCCCGTGAAGCGGATGTTGAAGAGCTCCCGGTCGTCCGGGTAGGTCAGGCAGGCGACCTCCACCGAATAGCGCACGTCGCCCAACGGGTCCTCGGGCTGCTCGATGAGGTAGGAACCTCGGAGGTAATAGTCGGGCTCGAGATTGTCGAGGATTTTGATCCGATCCTCGTCGCTGAAGTTGCGCTGGCGCCCCATCTGGAGCGTCTGAAGCGCCTGGTGCATGGTGCGCCAGTCAAGGCCCACGGCGGAGTTCGACTCGTTCAGTCGCCAGGCCAGCGACTCGGTCAGCCCCATGAGATACCAGGCGTCCTGGGGCAGCCCCTCGTTCTCCAGGGGCAGCGCGACCACGCGCGGGGCGCCGAGCGCCGCGCAGGTGAGCATCGAGACGAGAAGCAGGGGGATTTTCCGCATAGAATCCCTAGGGCGACGGCGTCGGTTCCGGAATGGGCTCGGGCTCCGGCTCCGGTGGAGGCGCCGGGGTGTTGTCCACGCTGAAGCTCGTCTCGGACGGCTCGCCCGCGTCGTTGTCGGCGGGGATGACGCGCAGCTTACCGGTGGCCGCGACGGCGCCCAACTGGCCCGGCGCGTCCCAGGTGACTGTTGCGGGACCGGTTATTCCGCCGAGGCTCCCGGTAAAACTCGCCGGCGTCCAGCCCGCGCCAGCGTCGTACTCCAGGTCGCAGTCCACCGGGTCGCCCTCGGGATCCTTGGGCGTGACCGTCACCGCCACGGGGCCGATTATCGCGCCCGACGGGACGGATACCGTCGCCGTGGGCGGCTTGTTGTTGTCCAGCGGGAAGATGCCCGTCTGTCCAGAGGTCCCCTCGTCGTTGTCGGAGGGAGTGGCCCGGAGCATCGCCGCGTTCACGTCCACGCCCGGCGCGTCGGTATCGCTCCGCCAGGTCAGCTTGCCCTTGCCGGGCTTGATCCCGGTGGTGGACTCGGTCACCGTCGCGGGCTTCCAGCTCGAACCGCCGTCCAGGCTGTACTCGACGATAAGGCTCACCGAGTCTCCCTCGCGGTCGGATACATTGTACCCGATGGATACCGCGCCGGCCTGCTCACCGGACGGCGTGTCCATGTCTATGAGCGGCGCCTCCGAGTTGTCCAACCGGAACGGACCCGTCTGGGCCGGTTCGCCGGTGTCGTTGTCCGACGGGGTGATGCGGAAGTACGCCTTATCGAGGTCCACGCGGTCCAGGTCGCCGGCGGAGTTCCACGTGAGTTGACCCCGGCCCGGTTTCACGCCCTCGGTCTGGCCGGTGACGTTGGCCGGTTTCCAGGTTGAGCCGTCGGTGGAGAACTCGGCCTTGAGACTGCACAGGTCGTCTTCCCGGTCCTCCAGGTTGTAGGAAATCGTTACTTCGGCGGTGAGCTCGCCGGTAACGGTGTCGAGCGAAATTTTGGGTACGTCGGAGTTGTCCACCTGGAACGCCGTGGTCTGACCCGTTTCACCCGTGTCGTTGTCCGACGGGGTGATGCGGAACAGGTAGTTGCCGTCGA
>MFAF01000038.1:9769-9858 GCA_001774505.1 Candidatus Coatesbacteria bacterium RBG_13_66_14
CGAGTCATCCACCTGGAACGCCGTGGTCTGACCCGTTTCACCCGTGTCGTTGTCCGACGGGGTGATGCGGAACAGGTAGTTGCCGTCGA
>MFAF01000038.1:9884-10024 GCA_001774505.1 Candidatus Coatesbacteria bacterium RBG_13_66_14
CGTCCGAGTCATCCACCTGGAACGCCGTGGTCTGACCCGTTTCACCCGTGTCGTTGTCCGACGGGGTGATGCGGAACAGGTAGTTGCCGTCGAGCTCGTCAACGTCGCTCTTGGACTTCCAGGTCAGCGAGCCGGAACCA
>MFAF01000039.1:0-2833 GCA_001774505.1 Candidatus Coatesbacteria bacterium RBG_13_66_14
CTCCGGCGTGTACCTCTACCGCCTGGAGACGACCGCGGGGTCGCTGACCCAAAGGCTGGTCGTGAGCCGGTAGCGGGATCCGCTTGCCCGATTGGACGATAAAGGGGCGGGGTTAAAAACCCGCCCCAAATTCAGTGGTGACTTCGTTTGAAGTAGCGCCGACCCGCTGGGCCCGCCGGCTCGATCAGCGAGAATCTCCGGCCATTCCCAGCACGGCGATACCAAGCTTTGCGGCGGTCCGGGCGAATTCCTCCACCCCGTCGGCGATGAGCGTCCGGCCGCTCTCCAGGGCGATGCAGGTCACGCCCGCCTCCTTCGCCTTCGCCAGGGTGTCCGTCCCCACCGTGGGCACGTCGGAGCGGACGTCGTGGTCCCATCCGGCGGCCTTGGCCATCACCAGTCCCCCCTTGAACAGCGTGGAGCCGCCGCGGGTCAGCTCCCCCGCCCGGACGAGGCATTGATCGGATCCCTCCAGCGCCTCCACGGCCACGACTATCCCGCCACGAACCAGAACCGTCTGGCCGATGTCCAGTCGCGCGCATTCCAGCGCCAGACGGAAGGCCAGCCGGGCGTCCTCCCCCTCGGCCGGGCCGGGCTTCTTCTTCGTCAAAGGCCCCTCGGGGGTGACCAGCTCCCGCAGGAGATCGAGCTGGCTGATCACCTCGAGCCCCCTCTCCCCCGCCAGGTCGCACAGCGTGCGTATGAGGCCCCGGTCGCTCCGGTCACGGGTCACGAACCAGAGCTTCATCGCCAGGGCGTCCAGCTTGAGCCCGTCGAAGAGTTTCCCCTTGACCACCTTGCCCAGCAGGCTCACCTGCCGGGCGCCCGTTCCGAGGGCGTAGTCCAGGATGCCGCCGACCTGGCCGACGCTGAAGACTACGACCTCGGCGGCCAACTCCTCCAGCTCCGGGGGAATCTGCCGGGAGAGGCTGACCAGGTGGAGGCGACCGCCGCCCGCCCGGTGGCTCCGGGCGGCCACCAGGGGGAGACGGCCCGCCCCGGCGACGAGGACCAACGGTTCCTGCGATTCGTAGCTCACGGTCGGGTGATTATAATCCAGCCGCGGTCGAATGGGAAACCCAAGCTTCCCGGACGGCTTGTCAGGCGCAGTTTCTTATGCTAGCGTAGCCGTCACAGATGAAGCTGAAACTGAAGCTGCTCCTCCCGCTCGTCCTGATCTGGGGCGCCCAGGCGAAATTCATCGCCGGGGTGGTCCTGGACGCGGCCACGGGTGCGCCGGTGCCCGGGGCCGATGTGACCATCCAGGAAGAATCGGTTCAATCCGACAGCCGGGGCGAGTTCCGAATCACATTTGACGGCTTCGGGGTTCTGGTGGTCGAGGCCGGGGAGCGTTTCGCCCCCTACAGGCGGCCCGTGGGACGCACCGAGCGGGTCACCGCCGCCCTCATCCCCGCCGTGGTGCGCCTGGGCGAGGTTCAGGTCTCCCTGGTGGATTTCATCCGGGACTCCAGCGCCACCTCCCCGGCGGATGCGGACACACGCTGGAGGTGCCGCTGGGATTCGCCGCCCCGGGTGTGCGTCGAGCCGGACCTGTCCGGGGCGCTCGACGCCATCCGAGAACCCCTGTGCGGCTCCCGGCTTCCGGACATCGGCTCCCTCGAGCTCACGCGCGCCGCCGAGGACGAGCTCCGGGCCGACGTCATCGTCCGAGGCGCAACTAATTTTACAGAGCTGGCTCCGACCTACGACGCCCGGACCGGCAGGGTCGTGGGGGGCGTCGTTGGGATCCCGTCCGACGGCGATCCGACCGAGCTCGGACGCATTCTCTCGCGCGCCCTGATGCGGCTCTACGGCTTCAATCCCCTCGACGGCGGCGATCCCCGCCGAGCCCAGACGGTCCTGGGAGACGCGCCGGCCTTCACCCGCCTGGACGCCCTGGCGCTGGCGGTGGCCCGGAGGCTGCCGCCGGACACCGACATGGCGTGGTACGGGCACCGTCTTCCCCTGGACCTGGAGGCGCGGCGCAACCAAGTCCTCGCCCTCCCCTTCGTCCTCTCCTACGAGGACCCTTACATGAGCCTCATCGCGGCGGCCGAGGTGGAGGAGGCGCTCGACGACTACGGCCCCGATTTCCGTGTCGTGCTGCACCCCGATCTGGTCGAGCTCGGGAAACTGGCCGAGCAGGAGTTCGACCTCCCCGAGCGGCTCATCCGGCGCGGGGCCTTGAGACTGGAGGAGGCCGTCGCCCAGGCCGGGGAGGCCGGTTGCCGGTACGCATTCTGGGGCGAGCTGTCCAACTCGGGGATGAACTCCACCACCTCGTTCTTCGCCGTGGACGCCCGGACGGGGGAGTGCATCCTGGCGCTGGAAGGAGATGTGCCCGACCGGCTCCACTTCCCCCGTTTCCTGTCCGAGGCCGGACTGGCCCTCGCGCGGGTCATCGAACCCCGGAACGACGTCCATACGGCGGACGGAGTCCTGCGGCTTTTCTTTACCAGTCGGCACAGCTCGACCTACGCCCACGCCCTGGTGGACGACTCCCTGGTGGCCGTTCTTCACGAGGGCGCCGGCGAGGTGAAAATCCCCCTTCCGCCGGGCCTGCACCGTGTGGAGTTCCGCTACTTCCTCCCCATGCGGCATCTGGGTTGCGTGGCGGGCGTCTTCGCCGGTGACCGGGCCTTCTCCGTGGAGGTTCAGAGCGGGGTCGAATCCAGCGTGGCCACCCTCTATGGGATGAACCCCACGGAGACCGGGCGGGCCTGGAATTACGCCAAGACCAAGGTGGTGGGGCCCTCCGGCGAGGTAGTGCTGGAGGAGTCCCACGACCTCTACTCCGAGCGCAAGCTGTGGCTGGACAGCTTCAGCCTCATCG
>MFAF01000039.1:2851-3572 GCA_001774505.1 Candidatus Coatesbacteria bacterium RBG_13_66_14
TCGCAACCCGACCGCCCCCGCCCGCCGTCGAGGGGGGAGTGAGACAAGGGGTTTAAACCCCTTGTTGGAACATGTCCCCTGCCACTCTATGGGGAGTACGCCGATGGATGATCTGCGCGACCGAATCGCCGATGACCGCTCGGGCTTGGAGTCGAAGCTCGCCCGCCTCGTCCCTGGTTACCAGGGCTACAAGGAGCTCAAGACCCGCCGGGAGGCCGACCGCCTGCTGCGGGAGCTCCTCGTGGCGCGCCTGGACGGCCTGCGGGTCAAGCTGCGCGAGATGGTCATCTCGCTGACCAACAACGGCCTGCTCGAGCTCCTGAAGGCGGTGGACGCCGTGGAGGACCGCCTGGAGACGGTGACCGACGCCTTCCGCTACGCCGATTACGGCTATTCGGGGAAGACCGACCCAGTCAAGGTCACGGGGGAGGTGCTGGACCAGCTCTATGAGTACGACGAGGGGCTTCTGGAGAAGGTCGGTCGTCTCGTGGAGTCGGGCGAGGGTCTGGGCACCGCCGAAGCGAACGCGGAGTCGGTGAAGAACGTGCTCCTCGCCTTCGACACCGAGCTGAAGGGGTTCGCCGCCGTGGCCCGCGACCGCAGCAAGGTCTTGAGCGGCGTCGAACTCTAGGTGAGGGTCGCCGTCGCCAGCCTCGGCTGCAAGCTCTCCGCCTGCGAGGCCGAAGCCACCCTGAGCGCCTTCGTGGGGGCCGGGTACACG
>MFAF01000039.1:3595-4834 GCA_001774505.1 Candidatus Coatesbacteria bacterium RBG_13_66_14
CGATTGAAGGCGGTTTAGTCGAAGTGGACCGCTGGCCCGACCCGGCCGGCGGTTTTCTGCGCCACACGCGGGCTTTCCTGAAGGTCCAGGACGGCTGCGACGGCGCCTGCAGCTACTGCAAGGTGCGCCTGGCCCGGGGGGAGGCCCGGAGCCGCCCGGTCGCCGACGCGATGGCGGCCCTAGGACGTCTCGTCGCCGCCGGGCACCGGGAGGTCGTCCTCACGGGTGTTCATCTGGGCGCCTGGGGAGCCGAATCGGGTAAAAAACTGACGGACCTTCTGGGGGCGCTCCTCGATATCCCCGGCCTCGAGCGCCTGCGCCTGACCTCCATCGAGCCCGACGAACTGACCGCGGGGCTGGTCAATCTCATCGCCGCCTCGGAGGACAGGATTGCCCCGCACCTCCACGTGCCGCTCCAGTCCGGTTCCGACGGCGTTTTGGCCCGGATGAACCGACCGTACACCGCCGCGCGCGCCCTGGAAAATATCTTGTACGCGAAGGAGAAAATCACGCGCCTGGGTCTCGGGTTCGATGTCATGGTCGGTTTCCCCGGCGAGACCGAGGCCGACTTTGCCCAAACGGTGGAGGCTGTGGAAAAAACCGCGGGCTACCTCCACGTGTTCAGCTTTTCCCCCCGGCCGGGTACGGCGGCTGAAGTTTTTCCCGACCGCGTCCCGCCCCTGGTGAAGAAAGAACGCTCCCGTACCCTCCGGGCGCTCTCCGCCGAACTGGCGTATACTTTCGCCGAGGAGAACGTCGGCGACCGCGTTCGGCTGCTGGTCGAGCGGAGGAAGTGTCCTTCCGGGAAACAGGTGGGCGTCACCGGGAATTACCTGCGCGGCGAGCTCCTCGATGCGCCGGAGGGGCTCGGCGGGCGGATGGTCTCCGGCAAGGTAGTCGGCCTCCACCCCGATCCGTCGCTCACCCGCCCCGACCACGGCCCGGCCACGGTGCTGGTCCGGTATCTTGATGTCGTTCCCTAGGATGACGGAATCGAAAACTGCGACGTGGGACCGCCGCCCTTTTTAAAACCCGCTCGAACTGTCCTCAAAGGGTAGGCCGTGGTCCGCGAAGAGAACATCGTCCTCGACGCCCGGCACCTGAACGGGAACATCTTCCGCCTGGCGCTCCCCGCCGTGGGGGAGATGGTCCTGCAGACCATGGTGGGCGTGGTGGACACCATCATGATCGGCCAGGCGCTGGGGAAGAACGGCGTGGCGGCGGTGGCCCTCGGCGGCG
>MFAF01000039.1:4903-12462 GCA_001774505.1 Candidatus Coatesbacteria bacterium RBG_13_66_14
TGTGGGGGCAGCGGGACCGTGACGGGGCGCGGTTCATCGGCGGCCAGTCCATGCTCATTGCACTCGGGTTCGGACTCTTCCTCTCCGCGGTCGGCCCCTTCCTCCTCCCGCTCCTGCTCTCGCTCTACAGGGCCGAGCCGGCGGTGATGGCCGACGCCGCCTCGTACATGCGCATCCTGTGCTATGCCGGCCTGCCGTGGGTGGTGACCATGGTGGGCGCGTCGGTGATGCGCGGCTTCGGAGACAACGTCCGGCCGCTCGTAATCACCCTCATCGCCAACGTGCTGAACGTCGCTTTCAACTACGTCTTCATCTACGGCCTGGGCCCCATCGAGCCCATGGGGGTGGCCGGGGCCGCCGTCGGCTCCTCGCTCTCCATGACCGTCGCCGGCATCGCCACGGTGGTCATCCTCTACTTCGGGTTCACCAAGGAGCGCCTGAAGACCGGCGAGACGATTCGGCCGGACTGGTCCGCCGTCCGCCGCATCTTCCACGTCGGCACCCCGGCCATGTTCGAGCAGGGCGTTTTCCGCGTGGGGCAGATGGTCTCGATCTGGATCGTGAGCCAGCTCGGGACGGTGGCCCTGGCGGCCAACCAGGTCGGCATCCAGGTTGAGAGCCTCTCCTTTATGCCGGGCTGGGGGCTGGCGCTGGCCTCCACGACCCTGGTGGGGCAGTACCTGGGCGCGGGGGAGCCGGAGCTGGCGGAGAAGGCGGGCCGGCGTTCGGCCGTCGTCGCCCTGGTCCTCATGGGCGCGATGGGGGTGGTTTTCGCCCTCTTCGCCAAAGACCTGGTGGGGGTCTTCATAGACGAGAGCGCGACCGGGGTCAAGCTCCTGCACACCGGCGCCGCGGCCTTGGCGCATACCGGACAGGGCTGGTTCGAGAAGGTGCCAGCCCTCTTCCCGCCGGCGCCCTCGGGCCAGGTGCTCTCCACCGGCGCGGTGCTCATCACCATCGCCGCCCTCGAGCAGCCGGCGCTGGCCATCATGATGCCCCTGACCGGCGGCCTGCGCGGGGCGGGCGACACGCGCTGGACCCTGGCCCTGGCCGTCATTGGTTTCTGGGGGCTGCGCATCCCCTTCTCCCTTCTGGCCGTGTTCGTGTTCAAGTGGGGGATTGTCGGTTTTTGGGCCCTGTCGGTGCTGGCGTTCTACATCCGCGCCGGGTTGTCCTACTGGCGGTTCGCCGGCGGCAAGTGGAAGGGGCTGAAGGTGTGAGGGTCTGCGGCTTCAGCTTCGTCCGCAACGCCCTCGAGAACGACTACCCCGTAGTGGAGGCGGTCCGTAGCGTTCTGCCGCTTTGCGACGAGTTCCAGCTCGTCGTGGCTGACTCCACCGACGGCACGCTGGATTTCCTCCGGGCCGAGCTGGCCGATCCGCGCGTAGTGATTTCCGAGGCGCCCTGGGACGAATCGTCGCGCACGGGAGGCCGGATTCTGGCCCGGCTGACCGATGCGGCACTGGAACGCTGCTCCGGCGACTGGGGCCTCTACGTCCAGGCCGACGAGGCGATTCACGAGCGCTACCACCCGGCCGTCCGGGCCTGCCTGGAGCACCACCTGGGAGATGACGATGTTCAGGGGCTCCTGTTCCGCTTCCGCCACTTCTACGGCGGTTATCACACGATTCACACCGGTCGGAAGTGGTACCGTCGAGAGGTACGGGTGATCCGTCTCGGTATCGGTTTGAAATCCTGGGGCGACGCCATGGGCTTCCGCTTCCCCGACGGTCGGAAACCGGCGGTGGTCTGGGCCGCCGACGCGGAGGTCTTCCACTACGGCTGGGCCCGGTCCGAGGAATCCTTCCGCGTCAAGCAGCGGAGCTTCACCCGGCTCTACGTGGCCGACGACGCCGAGCTGGAGGGAAATCTGACGCGGCCCGACGAGCCGGTCTACAAAAATTCGTGCTACCTCGTACCCTTCTCCGGGACGCACCCGGCGCCGACGGCGCGCCGATTGCAAGCACGGGTCGCCGCCGCGCAGAAAAATGCGCCGTTCGGTCCCCATACCGACACACCGGGTCAGCGCGCGCTGGAGTGGATCGAGCGCCGCCTCGGGGTGCGCTTCGGCGAGCCGAGGAATTTCCATCTACTGCGGGGAAAGCCGGGCCCCGCCGGTCATCCCGCCCAACCCCTGCCGTTCGATACACCGCCCACGGCGTGACCATCCGTGTATGGGTGGAGGAGGATTCGGGTAAGAGGCGGCGGGGACTGAAATCCCCGACCTATATTTAGGGGGGGGGTCGGGGTGAGGACTTCCTTTAAAAAGCGGGCGGACCTAAAGGTCCGCCCCTACATCATCGCAATCCGCGAATCAATGCCGCGGACGCGGTTTTAATACCAGTAGACGTTCACGTAGAGGAAGCCCTTGATGTCGGGATCCAGCTCTTTGTGGCCCAGGGGGAAGGCGATGGGAACCTCGACGTGGATCGAGAGCCAGTCGGTGACGCGGGCGGTCAGCCCCGGCTCGAGGGTGATGGAGAATACGCCGGAGGGTCCGAGGCCCTCCCCGGACGGCAGGGCGTCCCAGGGGGCCTGGTTATATTCGGCGCCTACGAGGGCGGTGACGTAAAGCTCGTGCAGGGTGAAGTTGGAGCGCCATCCCGAAAAAACGCCGGCGCGGAGGTTCCAGCCGTCGTGGATGTCGGAGTAGAGGTACGAGGCGCGTCCGCCGACGTAGAACCAGTGGTCGTAGTATCCGACGTCCACGCGGGGGCCGATGTTTAGATAACCGCTGAAGACCTGGGCGACGTTGAGGAGGACGCCGCCCTTCACCTCGAGGCCCGTTCTCCTTGCCGCCGCCGCGGGCGACAGCAGAGCCAGGAAGAGTATGCCGGTGAGTATCCTTCGCATCCCGCACCGCCGGAAGGCGAACGCCGCCGCCCTGCCGGTTCTTCGGTTTAATTGGATCCGCGCTACTTCTTCGCCTCGGGGGGACGGTGCGGGAAGTTCGACTCGGGCCGGGTCTCCGGTCTGGGTTCGACCTTTCCCTTCTCGCCGCCGCCGCCCCCGGGTTTCGCCAGGTTGCCCAGAGACGCGAGGCGGTTCTTATACCCCTCGGACTTGCCCATGTCTATGAAACCGTGGACGACCGCCTTCTCCGCGATGGTCAGCGACTCGGTGCGCACGTCACCGATTATCTCCGCGGTCTCCTCGATCTCGGCGGACATGGGCGAGACGAGGTTGCCGTGGATCTTCCCGCCGACGACGCTGCGGTTGGCCTCGACCTCGGCCGTGACCTCGGCGGAGCGGCCCACGTAGAAGGCGTCGCACTTGATGGTGCCCTTGAAGATGCCGTCAATGCGGAGGCTGCCCTGGACGGAGATGTTGCCCTCGAAGATGGTGCCCTCGCCGACGATGGAGTGCACGCCGGAGGAGCCGCGGTCGTACTTTTTCTCTTCTTTGGTCATCAGGCCTCGCTTTACTGGGATGGCTTCCGTAACTTGCTGAAAAGACTATTCCTCTAAAAACGGTGTCGGGTCTATGGGGATGTCGTCCCGCCGTACCTCGTAGTGCAGATGGGGGCTCGTGCTGGCGCCGGTGTTGCCGGAGAGCGCGATGTGCTGTCCCCTCGCCACCGCGTCTCCGACCTTGACCAGGAGCTTTGAGTTGTGGCCGTAAGTGGTGGTGTACCCGGAGTCGTGGCTGATGACGATCTTCAGCCCGTAATGCCTGTCCTCACCGGCGAAAACGACCACACCGGCCGCCGTGGCGGAGACGGATCTCCCCTCGTCGCAGGCGATGTCTATTCCGGCGTGCTTCGAGTCCCCGGAAGGGACGAACCCCCGCGTGATCCATCCCCGGAGCGGCCAGCCCCGGGGGGTGGACAATCCCTGGACCGCCGCCCTGGCCACGTAGGCCGCCAGCTCGCTGGTCCTCCCGACCGCCGGGCCTGTCGGGGCGTAAGTCGCCCCCTCGCCGGTCAGCTCCAGCGCCTCCGGTTCCTCGCCGGGCACGAAGGGCACCGCCGCGGTGAGTATCCTCTCGGCCTCCGCGCGCCGCTCCTCGGCGAGGTCAATCCCCAGCATCCCGCGCAGGCGGCTGACTATCTCCTCGCCCAGGGTCACCTCGCGCTCGAGGTCCTCGACCAGCGCCAGCTCGCTCCGGAGATCCTCGTTCTCCACCCGCAGGCGTTTGAGCTCGACGAAGTTGAACTGGTCCATCCCCAGGGTGATCCCGAAGGACAGTAGAACGGTGATGACGATGGCGGCGAAGGCTATGAGGGAAACGAGACCGGCGCCGACGAGGAGGACCTTCCTCTTGAGGTCGGTCAGGAGGAATATCCGGTGCCTCCCCGTCGAACGGGGGACGATGTGGACTTCCCACTCTGGCTGTTTCTTTACCAATGCGGTCTACGCGCGCGTCCGCGCCCGGGATGTGCGTTTGTTCACGGAGCCGGTCGCCTGTGGCAAGGGGTTTAACAGAGCGAACCGACCTATGTCTCTGGCAAACCGGGCGAACCGAGCGAAGCGAGCTATGCGAAGCAAACCGAGCTACGCCTCTGGCGAAACCCCTTGTCCGGGGGACCGGCCGGTCAGCTTCTCGATGATCCCCGCCAGTTCGTCGGGGGAGTAGTACTCGATGACTATCCGTCCGCGCCCCGACTTGAGGTGGCGGATCTTCACCTGCGTGCCTATCCGGCGCTGGAGCTCCTCCTCGAAGAGGAGGAGATCGGGGTCTTTCCTCTCCTCACGCCGGGGTCCCGCGGTCGTCCGGGACATGTCTCGGGCTTCTACCGGAGCTTCGACCACCGCCTTATCGGCGATGAGCATCTCCAGCTCGCGGACGGTCAGGTCCTTCTCCACGACCAGCTCGCCCAAGGCCTGCGCCGCCTCGGGGGTGTCCAGGGAGGCCAGGAGCCTCCCGTGGCCGGGGGTGATGCGCCCCGCGTCCAGGAGTTCCCGAACCTTCTCCGGCAGCTTCAAGAGTCTCAGGGTGTTGGAGACTTGCTCCCGGGAAACGCCGAGCCCCCGCGCCAGCTCGGCCTGGGTGAGGCCGAACCGCTCGACCAGCTCCTTCAACCCCTGGGCCAGCTCGATGGGCCGCAGGTCCTCCCGCTGGAGATTTTCCAGGAGGGTCAGTGTGAGCGCGCTCCGGTCGTCCACGGCGCGGACGATGACCGGGACCCGCTCGAGCCCGGCCATTTTTGCGGCCCGCAGGCGCCTCTCGCCGGCGATGACCTGGTAGCGGCCCTCCTCCCCGGCTTTGGGTCTGACCAGAACCGGCTGGAGAAGGCCCTGGGCCCTGATCGAGGCGGCCAACCCCTCCAGGCTCTCGGGCGGGAAGAGCCGGCGCGGCTGGAGGGGGTTCGGCTCGATCCGATCGAGCTCCACCTCCCCCTCGGCCGGCACGGCTCGCCCAACCGGGGTCATATCGGCCAGGTCGCCCAGGAGATCGTCCAGCCCGCGGGCCAGCCCGCGCTTGGGGTCCCGGGGGCTCATCTCACCCCCGCGGGTTGTAGCATCAGCTCCCGGGCCAGGGCGATGTAGCTCTGGGCCCCCTTGCTCGCCAGGGCGTACTCGATGACCGGCATCCCGCGGCTGGGCGCCTCGGAAAGCCGCACGTTACGCGGAATGACGGTCCGGTAAACCTTGTCCTTGAAGTGTCTGCGGACCTCGGCCTCCACGTCGGCGGCCAGGCGTGTCCGCGAATCGCCCATCGTCAGCAGAAAGCCCTCGATCTCCAGGGGGTGACCGAGGCGTTTCTGAACGTACTCCACCGCCCGCAGGAGCTGGGTCAGGCCCTCCAGGGCGTAGTACTCGGCCTGGACCGGTATCAGGATGCTCTGCGCCGCCAACAGGGCGTTGAGGGTCAGTATGCCCAGCGACGGGGGGCAGTCGAAGAGGACGAAGTCGAAATCGCTGAGCCGGTTCACCGCCTTGGAGAGCCGGTAGGGCGCGTCCTTCGCGTTCAAAAGGTCGCGCTCGAGGCCGATCATCTCGGGGACGCTGGGGGAGATGAAAAGGCACTCGGAGTCGGTGGGCCGGATCGTCTCTTCCAGGTCGGCCCGGTTCAGAAGGGCGTCGAGAACGGTGGGCTTGGAATCCCTCTCGAAGATGCCCAGCCCGGAGGCGGCGTTCCCCTGGGGGTCGGTGTCCACGATGAGCACGCGCCGGCCCGCGGCAGCCAGGGATGCCCCGAGGTTGATGGCGGTGGTGGTCTTGCCCACTCCGCCCTTTTGGTTGGCGATGGCTATCCGTCGGCTCATTTACTCCGCCACATCAGCCTGCGCGATCCGTAGCCCTCGGCGTCGGGGAAGAGATCGGCGTAAACCGCCCGGCTCCACCCCCGGGGTGCGGTCGCGTCCGGCCCGGCGAGGGCGATGTAGAGGCCCCCCGCAGTCAGATGGGGAGCCGTCCTCCTCCACCCCTCTTCGGGTGGCCAAACGGCCCGGGTAAAGGCGGCCCGCCAGAGACGATGTCTACGCGGACCTTCCTCGAGCTCCTCCAGGCGGGCGTTGACCACCTCGAAACCGCCGGTCACCCGATCGGCACCGAGCGCCGCCACCCGTCGCAGGAAGCCGGCCTTGCGCGTGTTGGACTCGACCAGCACCAGGTCAAGACCGGGAGCCAGGAGGGACAGGGCGAAAGAGACAAGCCCGGCTCCGGCTCCGACGTCGGCCACCGTTCGCCGGGGGCGTAGCTCGCTTCGCTCGGTTCCGTCGCCGGTCTCAAGGACCCGGGTCAGCGCGGCGGCGTCAACCAGGGCGTCGGCGAGGAGGTCCGTGGGATCGCTGGCGCGGGAAACCAGATTGGTCCGGCGATTCCACCGGACTAGAAGCTCCAGATATTCGGCAAGCATCCCCGACGAGGGGACGGGCGCCACGCTCTCGACGACCTCTATAGCTCGGCTCAAACGCGGCGAGTCTAGCATAGCTGAGTCATCGTGTCCAGGACACGTCGGTGTCGAACTCCCGTGTGCTCGTCACCCGGCGGACGAAGTCCCCCCCGAAGGTGAAGATGCACAGGTCGCTGGTTCCCTCCCGGTCGCTCACGATGCAGATGTACTCCCCATCGGGGGAGAAGCAGGGCGAATACTCGTTCCACTCGTCGCTCTCGATGATCGTGCCGTGCTCGGTGGGGGAGTCGAAGTTGCAGTAGGCTATCTCGGGATTCCCGTGGATCATCAACTCGTATATGACGTACTCACCGTCGGCCGAGAAGCTGGGTTTGGACACGTCGCCGTCCTCGTCGGTCAGGCGCCGCAGCGGCTCTACGCCGGTCAGGTCTACGGCGTAGAGGTCGTAGGCGCCTTGCTGATCGCTTACGAAGGCCACGAAGCGCCCGTCGGGCCGAACCGCCGGGTCGGTGTCGTTGGACCTGGAGTGGGTCAGGCGCTCCGGCTCGGCGTCCAGATCCTCCAAGTCGAGCTTGAACAACTCCAGGTCGCCGCCGGGATCGGAAGCGTAGACAACGTACCGCCCGTCGGGAGTCACCGAGGGCGAGACGTCCCGCGCCTCGTTGTGGGTGAGCTGGGTGACCGTGGGCGTGGGACCGGGCTCGATCTTCACCAGCTCGTAGTTCCCGTAGAGGTTGGCCACGGCCACGAAGCTCTCCCCG
>MFAF01000040.1:0-337 GCA_001774505.1 Candidatus Coatesbacteria bacterium RBG_13_66_14
GTTGAGGGAGATGCCGGTGGTCATTACGCTGTTGGCGGCGAAGGCCGCAACGGCAACAAGCAGCAACAGCACGAGCTTCTTCATACATTTCCTCCGGATGTTGTTGGTTCGCAAAATCGTTAGCCCTATCGGAGGAGCCGACAGGAAACACTAGCCGAATCTAGCACCCCGTCTGGTGAATGTCAAGAACTTTTCTTAATGATGCAAAGTCTCATTAAAACGCTCCAAACGCGCCTCGGCGAAGGCCTTCCGGTCGCCGGGGGTCCCCGGTCCGGCCAGGCGGAGGAACTCCCGGTACAGGATCGCCGCGTCCGCCGCCCCCACCGGCGAGAGCTCG
>MFAF01000040.1:376-1948 GCA_001774505.1 Candidatus Coatesbacteria bacterium RBG_13_66_14
GGCGCCAGGGCCAGACAGCGGCGGTACAGTTCCTCGGCCTCGTCGTAGCGGCCGGCCTCGTGGGTGCAGACGGCCTGGTTCAAGAACGCCCCCGTCATGGATGGGTCGGCGCGGAACGCGTCGGCGAAACGTGCCGCCGCCAGGTCCAGCTCGCCCCTCGCCCGGTGGAGGAGCCCCAGGTCATAGCTGACCACCGCCGAGCCCGGGGCGGTGTTCCGCGCCCGGACCAGCAACTCCTCGGCCTCGTCGAGCCGACCTTCGGCCATAAGTATTGAGGCCAGGCCGGTCAGCGCCTCGAGGCAGGCGGGGTCGAGCTCCAGGGACCGGCGGTAGGCGGTCTCCGCCTCGTCCGGCCGTCCCTGGCGCACGAGGTTCGCGGCCAGGTTGGAGTGGACCGTGGCCTCGTCGGGCATCCGCTCCACGAGCCACCGCCAGGCCCGCTCCGCCTCGCTCGTGTACCCCTTCGATTCGTAGTACAGGGCCAGGTTCTCCCCGGCCGCGAGGGACGAAGGGCCGGAGAGCTCCCGCGCCCGCTTCAGGAAGTCCACGGCCCGCTCCTCGTCGCCCAGCTCCGCCGCCAGGGCGCCGGCGTTGGCCAGGAGCGCCGCGTCGTCGGGGGCGAGGTAGACCGCCGCCTCGTAGTGGCCGAGGGCCAGTCGGCCCAGCCCCAGCGCGTCGAGGGTCTCGGCCAGCCTGGCCCGCGGCTGCCAGCTCTTTCCGGCGATGAGGTCGGCGAGGGCCAACTGACCCGCGGCGCATCCCGGGAAACCGGCGCGCAACGCGTGGGACAGCCGGGAGAGCGGATACTGGAGGGCCAGGTTCCGCGAGGCCACCTCGGGGTAAATCCCCGGACGCCGCTCCAGATACTCCAGGACGCTCACCGACGCGCCCTCGACGACGGAGGGGTAGCGGTATCCCAGGCCGGTCGGCTCGAGCCCCCTGTCCGGCAGCCCTTCGGGCACGAGGCCGACGACCGGCCGGTGCGCCCGGAGCGCGGGGAGGAGAAACGCGTCGCCGTACTCCGTCCGCGTCCGGCGGAGGAAGCGGAAGAGCGGCTCCACGTCGGGGCGCTTGTCGGCCGTTACGTGGAGGGCCAGGGCGCCGAAGAGGTCGTCGGTGCGGGCCAGGAGTTGGGAATCGGGGGGGGCGGCGCGGAGAAAGTCGGCGGCGAACCGCTCCGCCAGCCGGTCCTCCACGCGCGAGCCCCCCGCGTGGTAGACGAAGAGGACCCCGGCCACGGCGACGGGCAGGAACGGGACGGCCCGGCCCGGCCAGCGGTCCTTGAACCGCCGCTGGGCCCGGGCGAGGCCGAGCCCGGCCAGAAGGGCCAGGGCCGCCGCGGGTCCCAGGAGGTAGGCGTCCACGTCCGGCTTGGCGTACCCCGCGGTGAGAAAGAGGCCTGCCGCGACCCAGGCGGCCAGGGCCGCGGCCCAGCGCGGGCGCTCCACAAAGGAGAAAACCAGCCCGAGGAGGATGGGGACCAGGATCAGCCAGCCGCGCTCCATGACCAACCGCAGGGCCAGGCGGCCGAGGCGCGCCAGGTAGCCGGTCGCCGTGCCGCCGAAGAGGGCC
>MFAF01000040.1:2059-3478 GCA_001774505.1 Candidatus Coatesbacteria bacterium RBG_13_66_14
GACAGCCCAAGGAGGAAGGCGGCGGCCGCCAGGGCCCCCGACCGGGGCTCCAGGTCCCGCCACGGCACGAGGACCAACAGGGCGGGCAGGATGAACAGGGCCGACAGGTGGTGGGCCAGCGACAGCCCGTAGGCCAGCGCCAGGAGGGGGAAGAAGCGTGAGTCGGGCTTGGAGCCCCCGTTCACCTCCCCGCGCAGCTCCAGAGCCAGGTTCACACAAAGGAGCTGGAGGGCGAGGGAGAGGGCGTACACTTCGGTGGAGAGCGCCTCGAACCAGGTCTGCTGGCCGAAAATCACGAGCACGCCGACGAAGGCCGCGGCGACCGCGGACCCGGTCAGGCGGAGGCCCAGGCGCACCGCCAGCCCCGCGGCCAGCGCCATGGCCACGGCCGAAAAAAGGTTGAGCCCCCACGCACCGCCCAGGGCGAGGAAGAGGAGGCCCGTCTGGAGGTACAGGGGGTAGCCGGTGGGGTGGGCCACGCCGAGGCTCGCCACGGCGGACTGCAGCTCTCCGGCGTCGCCGGCGACCGGGCCGGGGGCCAGGGTGAAGAGGTAGAGCACCAGGGCGACCGACGCCGCGAGCCACGGGAGCAGCCGTTCGACGCCGCGCGCGCCCTGCCTCGATACCGCGTCGGTCGTCACGGCTATTCCGCCGCCCGCTCGCCCCGGGGTCCGATAGAGGCCCAGGCCATGCGGGGTGTGTTGAAGAGGGTCGCGGTCCCGCCTTCCGGTGTGAGGAGGACCAGGCCGCCGCGCCCCTGCTCGAATCGGCTCAGCCTGTCCAGGGCGGAACGGGCGGCCTCCTCGGGCGCCAGACCCCGGCCGAGGTCGTCCACCGCCCCCTTGGCCAGGACCAGGCGCATGATCTGCTCCCCCCAACCGGTGCAGCAGCAGGCGCCGTAACGGTTGTCGGCGTACAGGCCGCAGCCGGGCAGGGCCGAATCGCCGACCCTCCCCGGGTGCTTGAAGGAGACGCCGCCCGTAGAGTTGCCCACCGCCAGGTCGCCCTTCGAGTCCAGGACGACGGCCCCCGCCGTGTCCTTCGGTTTCTCGAACTTCTCGGCGAGGTCGAACCCCTCGGAGCGGTACCGGTTCCAGTTGATCCGTTCCCGGTCGAGGATGAGCGCCTCGGGCTCGCATTCCGGGAAGCCCAGCTCCCGGGCGAAGAGCTCGGCCCCCTCGCCGGCCAGAAGGCAGTGCTTCCCGTTCTCCAGCACGGCCCTGGCGATGCGGATGGGGTTGGCGAACCGGCGGACGCCCACCACCCCGCCGAAGCGGAGGGTTGACCCGTCCATGATTCCCGAATCCAGCTCGGGGTAACCGTCCCGTCCCAGGACCGACCCCACCCCGGCGTCGAAGGTCGGGTCGTCCTCCAGGACGCACACCGCCGCCACGGCTGCGTCCAGGGCGCGGGCGCCGC
>MFAF01000040.1:3518-8440 GCA_001774505.1 Candidatus Coatesbacteria bacterium RBG_13_66_14
GCCCTCGCGGTGGGCCGGCCACTGGTCCGGGGGGATGTTCCAGGCACCCCCGTGAACGACGATCACCGGTTCCACGTCGGCTTATCCTCGTCCGTCATCGGGCGTAAACCCGAGGTTGCGGGCCAAGGTCCGGGCCAAAGAGGCCTGCTCCTCGGTGAAAAGGACGGCGGAGCAGGATTCGCAGTTCTTCAAGCTGCCGCCGCGTATCTCGCTCTGCGTCTGGGTCGGCACCTCCATGCGGCAGGAGGCGCAGATGGCGCCGTCCACCAGGGCGCAGATGTGCGGCTGGGCGGAGAGCTTGTCGAAGATGCGCCGGCCGACGGTGTTCAGGCGCTCGACCAGGGCCGTCCTATCCTTCTCGAGCTCGGCCCGGTGTGCCTTGAGATTCTCCCCCTCGGCGGCGAGGGCAGCCAGGGCGCTCTGCGTCTCGGACACCGTCCGCTCCCTCCCGGCGCGGGCCTCCCGCACCCGGGGGAGCAGCTCCTCGATGTCCTCCATCAGCTCCAGGATGCGGTCCTCCACCGCTCCCTGACGTCCCGCCTCCTGCTCTATCTCCTCCAGGAGGGTTTTGTACTCCCGGTTGTCCTTCGCCGTGAGGAGCTGCTGCTGATGGCGCGTCCGTCTCTCCTTGACGCCGTCCGCCTCCATCTCCAGGCGCTTCTGCTCCAACTGTTTCGTCTTGAGCTCCGTCTCGAGGGCGCCCAGGCCCTTCTCCGACTCCTCGAGCCGCCTCTGGAGCGACGACTCCTCCTCCGGCAGCTCCCCGAGGCGCCGGGTCGTGTGCAACAGTTGCCTCTGGTAAAGCTCGAGCGCCCAGAGCTGTGCCCGGGTCAGGTCCTCTTCCGCTTTGTCCATCGGCGTCCCCAGTCGTAGTGGAAGGGCTCGGAGGTCACCGGGAAGCGGGGCGGGGGTTAAAAACGGCCGCCCCGCGGGCGACCATTGCGCGCTATTCATCCTCACCGCGACCCCGGCGTCCCCTCTTCCTGCGCCGGGGCGCCCGTTCGGCCGCCTCCGCCTTCAGGCGGTCCATGAACGCGGTGCGCCGCAGGTAGTGGCGGCCCAGGACGATCCCGACGCCGATCAAGCCGCCGAGGAAGCCGCCGACGAGCGTGTAGATGACCTTCCGCGGCCGCGAAGGCCTAGAGTCGTAGCTCGCCGCGGAGACGATGCGCGGGACGTCGCGGTTGGCCAGGGTGCGCTGCTCCTCGAGGCGGGCCTGCTCGAACTGGGCCACGAGGTACTTGTAAAGCTCGCCGTACCCAGCGATTTCCAGCTTGAGCTGGGTGTACTCGACGAACTTCGGGGGCTGGTCGCGCAGGAAATCCTTGATGTCGTCAATCTCCCGCTGGAGGGACAGCTCCGTGGTGCGCAGCTCGTCGAGCTGTTTGTTCATGTTGCGCAGCCTCTTGTCCCGCAGCCCCTCCTCCGCGGCTCTCAGGGACTCCTTGACCTCCTTGACCAGGGGGTGCTCCTCGGTGTAGTAGCTCAGAAGCTCGGCCATGCGTAACCGCAGATTGTCCACCTGGGTCTCGAGCTGGGAGGTGGCGACGTCGTAGGTCGCCGTGGTTCCGGGGACGCCGAGGGCCGCCGCGGCCGCGGATTCCGCCGAGATGGTGGCGCCCGAAGTCTGCGCGTTCTCGAGCAGTCTCTCGACCACCTGGCGCTGGACCTTAACCAGGAGGCGCTGCTGCTCGAGGGCCGCTATCTGCCCGATGATGGTGGTCACCTCGACGTCGGGCGCGTAGACCATCTGCTCCACGCTGTAGGCGGCCAGGTCGCGGGCGTCGCTCTCGAGCTTGGCCCGCACCTCGTTCACCTGGTTTTCCAGGAAGGAGCGGAGCTGGCCCGAGGTGCCCGAGTAGTAGGTCTCGGTGCGCTCGATGTACTTGTTGACGATGGCGGTGATGATGTTCTGCGCCATCACCGGCGTGTAGCTCTCGGCGGTGACGATGATGGTGTCGCCGGTGGAGGGCGTGACGTCTATCATGTCCTTGAGCAGGGCGGCGGCCTCCTCCGGCGTGTTGATCGCCACGGTGAACGTCTCGCCCGCCTCGGGGGAGTGGCAGGCCATGACGAAACTGAGGCCCTCCGCCTCGAAGCGGCCGAAATTTTCGCCGGAACCGATGTAACGGCCCTTGTCGGTGTAGACGATGTAATCACCCCCATCGGAGGTGAACTCGAAGGTGTAGTCGTTGCCGCCGGCCGTCTCGTTGGCCTTGAAATCGGAGAGGCAGGGGGTCTTGTCGTCGTTGAAGGGAACCTCGGAGTAATCGGGCAACAGGCCGTACTCGACGACCACCTCCTCCAGGACCGACCGCGAGGCCATCAGCTCGGCCTCGAGGTCCACGGTCGTCGGCACCAGTCCGCCGATGCTCATCCCGCCGAAGGCGGAAAGGAGCGAGGTCATCGTCTGCGTCTTCTCGGGGAGGAGGATGGTCATCTCCGAGGAGTAGATGGGCGTGAGGAGGAAGCAGATGACCAGCGTTAAGAGCCCGGTTAAGAGGCCGCAGAAAACGATGATCCACTTCCCCGCCCACAGAAGGGCCAGGAAACGGATGAGAAAATTGTCGCTTCTGGGCTCTTCCCCCATGGATCTTTTCACTCCGTCTAGGGGTTTAACCGAGCGAACCGAGCTACGTCCCCGATGAACCTAGCTGTGCCTCTGGCGAACCGAGCTATGCGAAGCAAACCGAGCTACGCCCCTGGCGAACCGAGCGAAGCGAGCTATGCCCTTGGCAAAACCCTTTGTCTACCTATGTAGACCCGGTCCTGCATATCAGGCTCCCGAACCGCCGACCGCCCCGTCATTCGTAGACGGTCTCGTAGTCTATCATCACCTCAAGGCCCCGCTCGACCAGCGACAGCGACGGGAAGATGCGCGAGAGTATCTCGTTCCACTCGTACAGGGCGGTCTTCGGCACGTAGATGATGTCCCCCGTCTGGACGGTGATGTTCTGGCTGAAATCGCCCTCGTGGATGACGGCGTAGAGGTCCACGTTGATGATTTCGGGGTTCGAGAGCCCGCCGCGGATGACCTTGACGGCGTCGAGCCGCGCGTCGTAGAGCTCTCCGCCGCTGCGGGCGATGCAGTCGAGCACCGTATCCCGGATGCCGACGGGGAGCCTGCCCTGCCCGACGACGTAGCCCAGCACGTAGACATACCGCGGCACGAGGAACCTGAGATTCACGATCACGTCGGGGGTGACCAGATAGGAGGAGAGGAGGTCGTTGAAGAGCTGCCGGACCTCGTCCAGGCTCTTCCCCTCGACACAGATGCTGCCGAGGAAGTGGACCTGGATGTTGCCGTCGGGGTCCACCTGGTAGACGCGCGAGAAGGGCGGCGTCGGGTTGAGCTCCGAGGCCACCTCGCCGTACACGGACACCTCGAACCGGTCGCCGGGGGCGAGGGTGAATTGCTCGCCCGCCGCGACGGTGCAAGGCAGTATGAAAAGAAGCGTTATCCGGCGGAACATCGCCACCTCGGAACCCGGCGTCGTCGGCGACCGTAGCCGGCCGTTTATTTTACAGACAATGCCTTCGCTTGTAAACCCGGTCACCCGTTAATTCAGAGGAGAAAGCGCAGCTTGGCCAGAAGCCGGGGCGAACGGGTCACGATCCTCGTGAGCAGGGCGACCATCGAGGTCCGCTTCCCCTCGCGCCACCGCTCCAGCTCTTCGTTCATGATGCGCAACAGTTCGTTGAAATCCCGGTCCCCCAGCCGGAGGTACAGCCGGCGGAGCCTGGCGTAGCGCCGCAGGCTGCGGCCCACGGTGGCCGCCCAGCGCCGGGCGTACGCCTCCAGCCTCCCGGCCGAGAGGTCGCCCGTGGTCAGGGAGGCGGACAGGACCTCGGCCGCCAGCTCGGCCCCCTGGATGGCGTTGGCGATGCCGCCCCCGGAGAGCGGCTCGGTGTGGCCCGCCGCGTCCCCCACGGCCAGAAAGCCGTCGGCGACGAGCCTTTTCGGCTTCGACGGCGCGGGGATGCATCCGGCTGAAAGTTCCACGACCCCGGCCCCCGGCATATTCCGGGCGAGGAACCGCTCCAGGTAAAGTCTCGCGCCCTCGAAGCCCCCGCGCGACGGGTCAACTGCGACCCCGACGTTGGCCCGACCGCCGCCCAGGGGGAAGCACCAGGCGTACCCCCCCGGCGCGACGGCCTCGCCGAGATGGAACTCCACCAGGGGCCTCGGCTCCGTCTCGAGGCCGACCACCCGGGCCTGGGCGCAACTGTGCAGCTCGGTGAGCGGCCAGGGTCCGCCCGCCCCCGCCCAGCGGGAGACCAGACCCTCGACGCCGTCGGCGGCCGCCAACGCGCGGCATCGGACCTCCCTCGGCCCGCCGTCCCCGTGGAGGGTGACCGCCCACGAGCCGCCCTCGCGCCGGACCGCCGTCGCCTGGGTCCGGACCGAGACCCGGGCGCCGGCCTCCGCCGCCAACCGGGCCAACCCCCGGTCGAAGAGCCGCCGGTTGAGCACGTACCCGACCACGTCTTCACCCTCGTAGCGGACCTCGCCGCCGTCGGGACCCACGCCCCGGCCGCCGTAAATCTCCTGGGAGACCCAGCCCGGCTCGAGGTCGCCCAAGGTCCCTCGCAGCGGCTCCGCCTCCACCGCCTCGGCGCAGCGCACGGGGTTTCCTATTTCGGGGCGTTTTTCCACTAAAAGCACGTCGCGGCCGGCGCCGGCCAGCCGCCGGGCCAGATGGCTCCCCGCCGGACCGGCCCCAACGACCAGGACCTCGACCTCGTTGGGGAGCGTCACCGGCATTCCCCCGGGTCAATTTTCTCCAGGCAGGCGCCGTCGGCGGACAGGCGGAAGTCGCTGAAAACACTCGGCGCGTGCCCGACCAGAATCTTGTAAACCTCGACGGCGAAGCGCCGGATCTCCCACTGGGCCGTGCGGTCGCCCCGCAGCTCCAGGATGT
>MFAF01000041.1 GCA_001774505.1 Candidatus Coatesbacteria bacterium RBG_13_66_14
ATCTTGAAGCCCAAGAACCTCATCATCCTGGCCGCTTTCGCCGTCCTGGTGCTCACCGCCGGGGTCCTGCACTTCGGTCAGCAGCAGACCCAGGCCGCGGCGCAGCAGCATGTCTCCATAGTCTCCAGCGAGGAAAACGACACCGCCATTCAGGCGGATGACGGCATCAATGTCTGGCTGGTCAAGGGCGTGGTTCCCGCGGACGGATTCATCACCTGCCAGGTCGCCTTCACCGACGGCCGGGTCGAGACCGTCCCCCTCGACGGGAGCTACGTGCTCGACGACCGGTGCCATTTCCTGGTTTCCCTCTTCCCCGCGAAGGGCGATTGGGGCGCCACCGTGCGCATCTTCTACAATCGCCTACTCCAGACCGAGGCCGACTTCGGGGCCGACCGTATAGTGACGTTGGAAAAGGTCGCCCCTCAGCTGCCCGCGGACAGGCCCGAGGAAGGCTTCGTCTGGCGTGGGGAGGAGCTACCGGGGTGCAACGTGTGGCGTTGGGAGGTCACTCTTTAGCCGACGTTCCCGGTAGAAAAGGGGCCCCCGATGGGGGCCTTTTTTTCACGGCGGTCCCTAAACCGGGATGGTTGCGCCCTGACCGTGGGGAGTTCCCCCGGCAGGGAGCCTTTTTTAACGCGGTCTGGACGAAAAGAGAACGGGCGCCCAGTCGGCCATTCGGTTTATAACCGAGTCAAAGGAAAGATACGAGAGATTAAAGCGGCTCCAAGGAATGGAAGGTTCCAACTGTTATAACATATTGAATCCATTATAATTAGCTGATACTGTACATTTTTTGAAATAAACCGCAAGTTAAGCTATAATGGTTGTAGTGGTACTTAACCCCAACACAAAAGGAGAAGAAATGAAAACCTTTCTGAAGCTCATGCTCGTAACAACTATCGTACTATTCGCTTCATCTTGTAGCGACACCTTATCAACAGATGATGACCCTCTGCTGAATGACCGGATAGTATATGGGCATGTAACTCTTGCCCAAACAGGTGATCCGGTAGAAGACGCGAAAGTCATCATCTACTACTACGACGACGGTTGGTGGCATTACGCAAAAGATTGTGGGATACCTTTTTCCGCAGAGGTATATACAGATGAAAACGGTTACTATGCGGTCGAATACGTCAGCGCAGCCAGCGGAAAAGATGGGTGGGTTACTGCTTCGAAAGAAATAGGGGGGTACAGGTACAAAGGCAACACTTTTTTCACCTATCCGTACGGAACATCCACCGAGCAGGATGTATCAATCTCCAATTGACCATCCTTTGCCAGAAAAAAGGCAGGTTTATTTCCTGCCTTTTTTCATTCAATAAATACATTGAATCATTACATTATATATAAGCATATGTGGGGATGACGTCTACATCGTCTTCTACTGGGAATCCGACGCGACCGGCGTATTCGAAGGCGTGCGCCTGAACGACGCCAGCTTGTACTACTGGGACGGCGAGTCCTACGACTGGAGCCAGATACTCTACTGGAACGTGGACCACAGCCCCTCCGGCCCGGGTGAGGCGGTCAACCTCGACCTCTCCGACGGCGCCGGCGGCTTCCTCGCCGTGGACTTCCACTACAACGACGCTGGTTGGGACTGGTGGGCCGAGGTGGACCAGGTCGTCATCTCCGACGACTCGCGCGCCGATCTCCTCACCGAGCAGTTCGAGTCCTCCTTCCCCCCCGGCGACTGGACCGTTGTCAACTACCAGACCTACGGCTGGGCGAGAAACGACTCGTGCTACCGCACCAACTACGCGGGCGGCAGCGGCTACTGCGCCGATGCCGACTCCGACTGGTGGTATCCCCAAGACACCCATCTGATAAGCCCGCCCGTTGACTGCTCCGGCAGCACCAGCGTTGATCTCAACTTCTACGCCTCGTACAACGACATCGGCGGTGGCGACTACTTCGAGGTCCTGCTGGGCGTCGCCGAGGAGACGGAGACAGTCACAGAGGACGAATTCGACGACCTCTCCAACTGGACCGCCGTGGACGAGGGCGAGTACCTCGACATCCAGAACACCACCTGGGGCGAGATCAAGGCCAGCTTCTAGTCCCGCTCCCTACAACAGTGAAAAGGGGTCGGTCGTCCGGCCCCTTTTCCGTCGGTCCCGGCCGTTGACCGCCCCGCGGACCGGTTGCTATCATCACCCCGAAGCGATTTCCATCCCCTTTCAGCCCAAAGCGAGGAGCCATGCCCGAGCCGAAACACTTCAAGAACTACATCGGCGGCGCGTGGGTCGAGGCCGCCGGAGGCGAGCGCTACGAGAACCGCAACCCCGCCGATACCGAAGACCTGGTCTCCACCCAGCCCTCCTCCGACGGGCGGGACGTGGACGCCGCCGTGGCCGCGGCCAGGGAGGCCTTCGAGGGCTGGCGCCTGGTTCCCGCCCCCGAGCGCGGCCTTTTGATCATGAAGGCCGCGGAAATCCTAAAAGCGCGCAAGGAGGAAATTTCACAAATGATGACCCGGGAGATGGGCAAGGTCATCGCCGAGACCCGGGGCGACACCCAGGAGGCCATAGACTGCGGGATGTACGCCGCGGGGGAGGGCCGCCGCCTCTTCGGACGCCACACCCCCGTCGAGATGCGCAACAAGTTCGGCATGGCCATCCGCCGGCCCGTGGGCGTCTGCGGCATGATCACGCCCTGGAACTTTCCCATCGCCATCCCCTCGTGGAAGATGTTCCCCGCGCTCATCTGCGGCAACACCTGCGTCATCAAGCCCGCGACCTTGACCCCGGCCAGCGTCGCCAACTTCATGGAGGTTTTCGAGGAGGCCGGCTTCCCCCCCGGCGTGGTGAACATGGTCACCGGTGGCGGCTCTTCCGTGGGCAAGGCCATAATCGAGCACCCCGACGTCAACCGCGTCTCCTTCACCGGCTCGGTGGAAATCGGCAACATGCTGGCCGGACAGTGCGGGGCGCTGGGAAAGCCCTTCTCCGCCGAGCTGGGCGGCAAGAACGCCCAGATCGTCATGGACGACGCCAACCTCCCCCTGGCGCTGGACGGCGTCCTGTGGGGCGCCTTCGGCACCACCGGCCAGCGCTGCACCGCCACCAGCCGCCTGATTCTCCACGAAAAAATCCACGACGGGTTCGTGGAGAAGCTCGTCGCGCGGGCCAAGAAGCTCAAGGTCGGCAACGGCCTCGACGAGAGCGTGGACATGGGCCCCGCCGTGTCCGAGGACCAGCTCAAGACCGACCTGTACTACATCGAGGTCGGGCAAAAAGAGGACAAGGCCGAGCTCGTCCTGGGCGGCAAGCGGCTCACCGGCGGCGCTTACGACAAGGGATTCTTCATCGAGCCGACGATTTTCACCGGGGTCAAGCCGGGGATGCGCCTGGAGCAGGAGGAAATCTTCGGCCCGGTCCTTTCCGTGATAAAGGTCGGGAGCTTCGAGGAAGCGATTCGCGTCCAGAACGACACCGCCTTCGGCCTCTCCAGCTCCATCTACACCGAGAACGTGAACCTGGCCTTCAAGGCGATTCAGGACATCGAGGCGGGCATCACCTACATCAACGGGCCGACCATCGGCGCCGAGGTGCACCTCCCCTTCGGCGGGGTGAAGGGCACCGGCAACGGCCACCGCGAGGCGTCCTGGACGGTGCTGGATTTCTACACCGAGTGGAAGAGCGTGTACGTGGAGTTTTCCGGCAAGCTCCAGAGGGCGCAAATCGACAACCAGTAAAGCGCCGTTGCGCTTGTTGCGGATGATGTAGGGCGGGGACTTTAGTCCCCGCCGCTTTGCTTGCCTCATCGTTCCTATTGCATCATAATTGCGGTATGAAAAAACATCCAAACTACCCTCGTCGCATACACCCCCGCCTACCGCTGGAAAACTACTCTAATCCGGCTCAGGCATTCTCAATCACAATTTGTACTAAAAAAAACGCAAACGTATCTTTGTTTCCTCAAGCTTCACCGATGAGGTTTTTAAAACACTTGAAGGGTGGCTGGCAAAAAGGTGTAACCTAATTGCAGCCTCCATATTACCCGACCACGTTCATCTTCTGCTCGCGCCCGGGGAATTTAACCTGCCGACCCTAGTAGCTACCTGGAAAAGGCACATTAATACGATTGCAGATCGAAACGGTATTTCCCGACCGTTATGGCAGACCAGCTTTTACGACCACGGAGTCAGACAGGAAGAAGGATTGTCCCGCGTTGCGGACTATATTCTGGCCAATCCGGTCAGATTGCGGATATGTGCGCGTTGGGACGAATATCCATACAATTACCTGACGAAATGACGGCGGGGACTAAAGTCCCCGCCCTACATTACGGGAATCGAGGTCAGCTTGCCCCCTTGCGCGGGGGGATTTTTTTCGCTATTTTATGAGCGAAGGGGTTTCGCGGGAGGGTGGAAATGGAAGCCTACTACCACGTCGAGGTGCGGATGAAGGACGGGGAGATTGTCCGGGCCACGGCGCTCGGGCGCTTCGCCGCCTGGGTCTGCCCCTACTGCCGGCACCAGATGCTGGCGGAGCTGGACTTCGACCCCGGCGCCCGGCCCACCCGGGCGAGCCACTGCTGCGAGAAGAGCTACCTCCTCCACGGCGACAGCGGCCGACCCGAGAGAATCGGGTACATCGAGGAACAGTAGCCCCACGTTACGGGTTTACCGCGGTATGATACGCCGTAGGGGCGACCGTCCACGGTCGCCCTTTTTTCACCCCTCACCCTAACCCTCTCCCCAGAGGGGCGAGGGGATATATGGTGGCCCTCACCCCCATCCCCGTGGCGCGCCGCTCCCACGGGGAGAGGGAGACCGCTACACCCCCCTCCCTAGCCCTCCCCCAAAGGGGGGAGGGGATTAGCAACACCCCTCATCCCGATCCGTAGGCGAGCCTCTCCCTAAAAGGGAGAGGGGGCCGCTATACCCCTCACCCCTGCCCGTGAACGAATGCTCCCCCCAAAAAAGGGCGGGGGGGGACAACGGGGAGGCGGTTGTGGTATTCTTTTCGTTCCATTTTACTGAGGAGGCCCAAGTGAGGCGGATCGCTGTCGTTCTTCTCCTTGCGGCGCTGGCCGCCGGGGCGCTGGAGGTGGGCGTGACCCTCTCCGCGAGGGGTCTCTTCGCCCTGGAGGCGCCCTACTCCTTCGATTCCTTCTGGGACCAGGCCGTCGAGACCGGCGTGCGGTACGGCTTCGGCTTCATGCTCAATCTGCACCTGGGCGGCGGCTTCGCCCTGGGGCCCTGCGTCTGCGGCACCTTCTTCACCGACGACATCTCCCTGGACGACCCCTACTCGGACTACGACCACGACTACGCCTACGACTGGACCGAATTTTTCTTCGGGCTGGGGGCGCGCTACGATTTCGTCACAAAGGGCAGCTACCGCCCCTGGGTCCGCGTCGCCGGCGGCTACCTCTCCACCGACCTCACCGTCACCGAGAAGGGCGTGGGGACGACGGACTCCTCGGGGGGTGGCTGGGGGGCGGAGGCCGGGCTGGGCCTCGACCTCTACATGGCCGACTACTTCAGCGTGGGCGTGTCCTGCGAGTACCGCCTGACCGGCGTGGGGGTGGACTCCGAGGTTTTGGCCGACACCGCGTCGGCGCTCGGCGCCGGGGTGAACCTGGGCTTCTCGTTCTGAAGAGGTGCCCCCTGCGCGTAACGGCGATTCTCTTCACCGTCGTTTTTTTAACATCCCAGGCGGCCGCCGCGGGCATCGGCTTCACCGTCGGCCCGCGGCTCCTCTTTCCGTTCTACAACCCCTACGACCCCGAAACCCTGCTCTGGGAGCCCGACCAGGGCGCCGCATGGGGCTTCGGCGTCAGCCTCGACCTGGACCTGTCCCCCGGGCTCACCGTGGGCCCGTACATCGGCGGCCTGTACAACACCGACACATTCTCCGAGGATGTTGACGATACCCTCGTAGAGGGTGCGTATACCTGGACGGAC
>MFAF01000042.1:0-2766 GCA_001774505.1 Candidatus Coatesbacteria bacterium RBG_13_66_14
GAGGAGGGGAGGGCGGGGCTGCTCAACGCCGTCCGGGTCGCGGGTTCGGCCGCGGCGGCCGTCCTGGCCTTTATAGCGATTCTCGACGCCTCGGCGCCGGAGGACCTGGCCGTGCGGCCCCACGGGGCGAACCTCCTGCGCTGCTCGCCGCCGGACGTCGCGGTCCTCTTCACCGGGGACTTGAGCTTCCCCCTCCTCTACCTCCACTACGCCCGCGACGGGCGGCCGGACATCGTCGCGGCGGACGAAGCCGGGATGATGACCTCCCCCCGGGTTCAGGCGCTGGTCCGACGGCGGATCTCCGACGGGGCCGAGGCGTTCTTCGCCGACCCTCCCGAGAGCCCGAACCGGTTCCCCGCGGCCCGGTGGGGCTACGGTTACCTCTTCCCCCCCATCGTGGCGACGACCTCGGCCCAGCCCACGCCGTACCTCGAGGCGGTCGAGCCCGGCGGGGTTTACGCCGACGAGGCGGCCGCCCGCTACCTTCTGGCCCGCTTCGAAACCCTGGGGGGCGGCCCGCTGTGGGAGGTCGCCGGGGAACGGGCCTCGGTGTGCGCCGGGGTCTCGCCCCACGCCCACCTCGCCCTGGGCCGGTGGCTGATGGAGAGAAACCCCGGCGCCGCGGCGGAGGAGTTCCGTCGGGCCGCGGAGCTGAACCCCTGGATGCCCAGCGCCCGCTACAACCTGGCGCTGGCCCTTCTGGACCAGGGTGACACCGTCGGAGCCGGGAACGAATTTATAGCGGCCCTGGCCGGTTTCGGCGAGCCCGACGTCAAGGATCTCGCGTTGTTCCTCTTGTCCGATCTGCGCTGGCGGCCCGACCCCGGAGCCTGGTATAATCGCTGAACGTCGCCGGAGGTTTTCATGTGCGGTATCGTCGGGTATGTGGGGAATAAGGTCGCCCAGTCCGTCCTGTTGGTCGGGCTGGAGAAGCTGGAGTACCGCGGCTACGATTCGGCCGGGATCGCGACCATCCACCACGGTGAGCTCGGGGTGCGCAAGAAGGAGGGCAAGCTGCGCCAGCTCGCCGACCTTTTAGCCTCCCAGCCCCTGGGCGGGACCATCGGGATCGGGCACACCCGTTGGGCCACCCACGGCGAGCCCTCGGATCGGAACGCCCACCCCCACACCGACGGCGACGACCGCCTGGCCATCGTCCACAACGGCGTCATCGAGAACTACCTCCAGCTCCGGGAGGAGCTCGAGAGGGCGGGCCACGTCTTCAAGAGCGAGACCGACTCCGAGGTGGTGGCCCACCTTCTGGCCGACTACCTCTCCGACGGGCTCCCGCCCCAGCGCGCGCTCCTGGCAACCTACAGCCGGCTGGACGGATACTTCGCCCTGGCCGTCGTCAGCGAGCACTTCCCCGACACCGTCTACGCCGTCCGCCAGGGGCCGCCCCTGGTCATCGGGCTCGGCGAGGGCGAGAACTTCCTCGCCTCGGACACCAACGCCCTGTTGCGCTTCACCCGGCGGGTGGTCTTCGTGGAGGACGGCCAGGTGGTGGAGCTGACCCGGGACCGGGTGACGGTGATAGACCGCGAGGCGCAGCCGGTCGAGCTGGCGGTCCGCGAGATCAAGCTCGACGACCAGGACCTGGACAAGGGCGACTACGCCCACTACATGCTCAAAGAGATTTTCGAGCAGCCGCGCCTTTTGGGCGACATCTTCGTAAGCCGGGTCGCCAACCACCGGGACATCGCCTTCGCCAACCTCGGCCTCACCCCCCAGGAGCTGAACTCGGTCAGCCGGGTGGTCATCCAGGCCGCGGGCACGAGCTGGCACGCCGGGCTGGTGGGCAAGTACCTCCTGGAGCACTACGTCCGGCTCCACGTCGAGGTGGACGTGTCGAGCGAGTTCCGCTACCGCAACCCGGTCCTGGGCGGCGACACCATCGTCATGGCCATAAGCCAGTCCGGGGAGACGGCGGACACCCTGGCCGGCATCCGCGAGGCCAAGAGCAAGTTCATCAAGGTCATCTCCCTGGTGAACGTCGAGGGGTCCACCATAGACCGCGAGTCGGACGGCGTGCTGCACCTCATGGCGGGGCCGGAGATCGGGGTCGCTTCGACCAAGGCCTTTACAGCCCAGCTCATCGCCCTGGTCCTCTTGGCCATGCACTGGGGCCGGCTGAAGTACGCCATTGACGACGACGCCGTGCGCAAGGTCCTGCGCGAGCTGGAGCAGATACCGGCGAAGATGGAGCGGATCCTGGAGCAGAACGACGCCCTGCGGAGGCTGGCCGCCGAGTTCGCCGACGCCAAGGACTTTTTCTTCATCGGTCGTGGGTACAATTACCCCACCGCCCTCGAGGGGGCGCTCAAGCTCAAGGAAATCTCCTACATCCACGCCACGGGTTACCCCGCCGGGGAGCTCAAGCACGGCCCCATCGCCCTCATCGAGTCCGACACGCCGGTGGTGGCCATCTGCAACGCGGGGCCCACATACGCCAAGACGATGTCCAACGTGGCCGAGGTCCGGGCCCGGGGCGGCAGGATAATCGTCCTGGCCACCGAGGGGGACACCGAGGTAGGCCGGACGGCCGACCACGTGATTTTCATCCCGCCGGTGATAGACGAGCTCTCGCCGCTTCTGACCGTGGTGCCGCTGCAGCTCCTGGCCTACCACGTGGCGGTGTTGCGCGGCTGCGACGTGGACCGGCCCCGCAACCTGGCCAAGAGCGTCACGGTGGAGTGACGTTTCCCCGACCAGGGGGTGGTCGAGGGGCAACACGGCGTCTGTGGATTATGGACGGCTTTGAGCTAT
>MFAF01000042.1:3094-3236 GCA_001774505.1 Candidatus Coatesbacteria bacterium RBG_13_66_14
GGTTACGCCCTGGCCCCGCTCTTTTTCGCCGGCCTCGGCGGGCTCTTCCTCCGGTTAAGCTGGGACGAGCCGCGGCCCGGCACCTTCGCCCTGGGGCTGGTGACGGCGATTTTCGCCTCGAACCTGACCGGGACGTTGTGGC
>MFAF01000042.1:3373-8651 GCA_001774505.1 Candidatus Coatesbacteria bacterium RBG_13_66_14
GTCGTCCGGCGGCAGAGGTCGGATCGCCGCCGGCGGAGGGAGGAGCGTTACGCGCTCCTGGACGCCCTGGAGCGGGAAGAAAAAAAACCGCCCGCGGGCGGTGAGGTGGAGGGGGAGGAGGTGGAGCGGGCCCGGCGGGAGCTGAAGGAGCGCGAGGAGGGGGACCTGCCGCCCTACTTCAGGCTCTAGGCCGTGTTGGATTCCGGGGGGCGGTCGGGCTTTTCGATTCCGCCGCGTCGGCGCAGCGCCCGCCTGAAGAGCTTCCAGACCAGCGTCACCGCCAGCACGGCCCCGCCCATATCGGCGAGGCCGTCGTAGAATGACGGGTCCCGCCCCGGCACCCGGGCCTGGTGCAGCTCATCGCTGACGGCGTAGAGCGTCACGATGACGACGGCCGCCAGCATCGGCCGAAGGTCCGGCTTCCCTTCCCGGTGACGCACGCCCAGCGCCAGGTAGGCCAGGGCGCCCAGGATGCCGAAGGCCAGGGCGTGCTCCAGCTTGTCCAGGCCGGGGAAGGAGATGGGCGGTTCGGGCGGCTCGCTCTGTTCCGACAGGAAAAAGATGCCGGCCATCCCCGCCAAAAGCCCGAAGGCGGCCAGGACGCGCCCGAGGGTGTCGGGCCATGCTCCTCGACCGCCGTTCCTCACGCCCCCCCTTGGCAAGTGATGGAACAAGGAGTTCAAACGTGTAGGGGCGGCCCGTAAGACGAGCCCTCTGCGGTCGCCCGTGGGCGCGGGACTTAAGCCCCGCCCCTACGCCCCCGGGAAACCGAGCGAAGCGAGCTACGCCCCCGGCGAAACTCCTTGTTCCGCCCCTTGTCCGTATATTAATGCCCGCGCTGCCGCGGGCTTTTCTCACCGGCGCACCGCCGCAGGGCAAGGTGTTTAACCGAGCGAACCGAGCTACGCCTCTGGCGAACCGAGCTATGCGAAGCAAAGCGAGCTACGCCTCTGGCGAAGCCTTGTCTCCTTCGCCTAGTAGTCCCCCAGGCCGATCCCGAACTCCACTATCTCGTTTTCCTGGATGGTCAGCATGGTCAGCGGCTTGTGGGCCTCGCCGTCGTCGTCGAAGCTGGTCTTGCCGACTATGCCGGGGTAGTCATGGACCTCGAGGAGCTTCTCGGCCAGCTCCGCCCGCGAGACGGCCCCGGAGTCCAGGGTCGCGGCGATGATGCCGAAGGTGTCGTAGGCGTGGGCGGCGAGGTATGAGGGATCGTCCCCCGCGCGTGCGCGGTAGCTGACGATGAATGACTGGACCTCTGGCCGCCGGCTCCGGGAGAAGATGGCGTCGCAGAAGATGGCCCCCTCCACGTACCGCAGGCCCATCCGCGTCACCGACTCGGCGTTCCAGCCGTTCCCCCCCACCAGCTCGGCCACGATGCCGTAGTACACGAGCTGCGCCGCCAACTCGGTGAGGGTCGGCTGGTGCCCCGGGATGAATATGCCGTCCAGTCCGAGCTTGCGAAACACCTGACACTCGTCGGTGTAAGAGCTGTCCTCCAGGGGGTAGCCCTGCTCGGTCACCACGGAGATGCCGAATCCCGGCGCGATGCGCTTGAACGCTTCACGCATCCCCTCGCCGTAGGCCGTCTCCTCGTAAAGGATGCCGAAGCGGTCGAGGTGGAGGCGCTCGGAGCAGAACTTGGCCAGGGTCTCGCACTGGGCCTCGTAGGTGAGCGCGTTGCGGAAGGCGAAGGGCGAGAGAGCGGCGAGGCCTTTCTCCGTGGCCGCCGGGGTGACCAGGGGCATCCGGTACTCGTCGGCCCAGGGGATGCAGGCGCGGAAGGCGGTGGAGGAGAGCGGCCCGATGACCGCGATGGCCTGGGATTCCTCGGCCAGGCTCCGCAGGCCCCGGACGGCCCCCTCGTCGGTGTCGGTCGAGTCGGCGACAACCACCTCGAGCTTGCGGCTGTGGGAGGCGTTGTACTCCGCGGCCGCCACCTCGACGGCGTAGCGCACCTCGCGCCCGTAGGGGGCCATGTCCCCCGTGAGCGGCACCAGGCAGCCGATGACCTTGGGTTTGAGGGCCATGCCCGCGGTTATCTCCTCCAGGAGCGCGGGGGCCTTGTCGCGGAACTCGGTGGGCAGGGGATGCTCGGTGAGCCGGCGCAGGTAGAGGGCGGCCGTCTCCATGTCGCCCCGCCCGTAGGCCTCCGTGCCCAGCTTGTAGAGGAGGTACGCTCCGAGGTAGGTGTCGGAGAATTCCTCGAGGAGCCGCCGCTGGTGCTCCCGGTCCAGCACCTCGTAGTGCTGGGTGAAGCCCTCGAGGGCGGTTTCCGCCAGCCGGTTGTCGGGATCGGCGGCGATCTTGGCCAGGACGTAAGCCGCCTCGAAGTACCCCCCCTGCTCGCTCAACGCCCGGGCGTAGAGTACCTGGGCGTCCTCGGTCAGCTCGTGGTTGGGGAACTCCTTCAGGAAGTCGCTGAAATCGGCCTCGGCCTCGGCGTAGCGCCCGACCCGCAGCTTCGAGTAGGCCAGACGGTAGAGGGCGATGGGGTAGAGCCGCGTGTAGGAGTAAACGTCCACGACGGCCTGGAACCCCTGGATGGCGCCGGCGTAGTCCTTCGCCTCGTAGGCCGCGTTCGCCCGCTCGAAGTGCTCCCGGGCGCGGTCGGGTATGTCGCCGGTCTCGGGCTGGCAGGCGCCGATGACGAGCGCGAGGACGACGAGCGAAAGCGGACCCAGGGGGATATGCCTTCGGGCGCAGTCATGCCTTCGGCCGCGGATGCTCAAGCCGACCCTCCACGGGGACGTTAAATACGGGAGACGCACGGTCCCGAGAGCCGATTATACCCCGGCGGCCACGGGATGGTCAAAGGCCGCGGAGGTTTGCAGATAGTCCGCCCTACATTGCGCCGGGAGCGGCGGCCCGCGGAGGGGCCGCCCTACATTTTGCGCTGCGGTGTCACTTCTGGTAGACTATTACCAGGTATCGTAAGGAGGGTCGGTGCCCAAGAAGCGCCTCGGAGAGCTGATGGTGGAGCGGGGCTTCGCCACCCAGGAGCAGGTCCAGCGCCTCCTGGAGCGGCAGCGGTCCGTGGGCGGGCTCCTGGGCACCCTGGCCGTCAACGACGGCGTCGTCAGCGGGCAGCAGCTCAAGCGCCTTCTGGCGGAACAGGCCGGGGTGGAGCCCGTTCCCGACGATTTCCGGTTCACCCCGGAGCTGGCGGGGCTCCTGCCGGTCCGCGAGGCGAAGAAGTACGGCGTCGTGCCGTTGAAAGAGGACCGGCGCCGCCTGGCCATCGGCACCGCCGAGCCCCAGAACGTCCCCGTCCTCGACGAGCTCGCCTTCGTGACGGGCAAGGAGGTCGTCCCGTACCTGATGCTGGAGATGGAGCTGGCCGACGCCCTGGACGCGGTTTACACCGACGCCGTCCCGGAACGTCCCGCGCCCGACCTCCCCCCGCCGCCCCCGGGTCGGGCGGCCGTCGAGCCGGTGTTCCGCGGTTACACGCCGGGCGCCGACAGCCCGGCGGCGCGGCTGGTCGGGGCGGCCCTGGAAGCGGGGGGCGAGTACGTCCACCTCCAGGATGCGGACGGCAGTCTCTACGTCCGCCTCCGGCGCGCCGGGATCCTGGAGCCCGCCCCCTTCCAACTGGCCGCGAACAGCCGGACCCTCCTCAACCAGCTCAAGGTCCTGGCGGGGCTTCCCACCTCGGAGCGCACCCAGCAGCAGAAGGGCCACTTCCGCCTGAACCTGGGCGGCAACAACGTGTCGGTCTCGGCCATCTTCACCCCCACGGCCCGGGGCGAGCGCGCCGTGCTGCGCCTGGACACCAACCGCTCCGGGGTGCCCACCTTCGAGGAGCTGGCGGTGCCCGAGAGGCTGGCCGCCCTCCTGCGGGAGTCCGCCGAGGCCCGCCACGGATTGATCGTCCTCTCCGGTCCGCCCTTCTCGCGCAAAAAGGACCTGGCCTACGCCCTCTTGGCCGAGATGGACTCGAGGAGCCGGGCGATCCTGACCGTGGAGGAGCACACCACCTTCAGCCTGGAGGAGGTGGACACCCTGCGCCCCCGCCCCGAGGACGGCCTCACCTACGCCGACGCCGTGGAAGCGGTCCTGGAGCAGGACCCCGACGTGCTCTTCGTGGACGAGCTCTCCTCCGCCGAGGTGGCCAACACCCTCATCGGCGCCAGCTACGCCCGCATCCTGGTCATCCTCCGCCTGGCGAGCTCGGGCATCCTGTCCGCGATGCTGGCCCTCAAGGAGGTCGGCAAGGAGCCGTTCCTCCTCGCCAGCTCCCTGGTGCTGGTCACGAGCCAGCGGGAGCTCCGCCGCCTCTGCCCCCGCTGCAAGCGCCCCTACAAGGCCACGAAGGCGGTCCTCGACAGCCTGCACATAGCCGCCACTCGGCCCTTCACGTTCTACGAGGCGCCGGGTTGCGAGGAGTGCCACCACGCCGGCTCCTCGGGAACGGTCCTCATCTACGAGCACCTGACGCCCAACGCCCAGATACGGCAGCTTTTGGCCGGGGACCTCTCCATCGAGGAGCTCAGCCGGGCGGCCCGCCGGGCGGGGCTCCGGAGCGCCCGCGAGATCGGGCTCGAGCTGGCCCTCTCCGGCGACATCTCCGTGGCCGAGCTCCTGCGCCTGACGTAAAAAAAAGCCCTCGACGCCGCGCGAGAAACCGCTATCCGCCCCGGGGGGCGGTTAAAAAACGCCATGCCGGATAAAGAGCCGCCGGGAGATTCGCCGAAAAAGGAGGAGCGCACACTCGTAGAGCGCTACCTCGAGGAGTTCCGCCAGGGCTTTCTGTACGAGGTCCTGCGCTGGGGCAACGACCGGCTGCTCCACGGCGGGAGCTTCATGCGCCTGGTGGAGAGGGCATGCGCCGAGTTTGCCCGCGGGGGCCACACGGGGTCGGACGCCGCCAGCCTCATCTTCGAGGAGATTTTCCGGAGCGAGAAGCTGGACCAACTCCTGGGCTGGCCGACCGGCGAGCAGGTGATAACGGTGGACCCGGCGCGGGTCCTGACGGCCTTCGAGGAGACGCTGGAGCGGAGCACGTCGGCCGACCGCCACTTCTTCACCCGCTGGCGGGTGAGCCGGCTGACCGTGGAGTTCCTGCGCACCCTGGAGCGGGTGCTGGGCGAGGACGGCTATCTGGCCGAGCGGTTCCGCTTCGAGTACGGCCTGTTCCTGGCGTCGCTGGGGGACGGCCGGGCCGGCCGGCGGCTGAAGGAATAGGTGGCGGTACACACCGGCGGTTTTTTACAAGGCAGCCTTCGCCCCGAAAATTGCGATGACGTAGGGGCCGACCTTTAGGTCGGCCCGTTTT
>MFAF01000042.1:8727-10741 GCA_001774505.1 Candidatus Coatesbacteria bacterium RBG_13_66_14
CGCGGTTGGACGCCCGGTCGGGGGCCTGAGTACCCCGCCCGATTGACCGGCGCAGGACAGTCGCTAATCCCCCCCGCCTTCGGGCGGGGTCTCCTCCGAACCCTCCGGCGTCACGGGCAGCTCTATCACGACGGGCTGCCGGGGTTGCATGAACTTGTAGGGCACGGTAACGGTAACCCAGTTTTGGTACTCGGCCTCGGGCACCGACGGCAGCGTCCAGGTGAGGACGAGGTCGCAGATGGCCTGGGCCAGCTCGGGGCTGCCGGTGGTGTTCTGGACGGGGATGCAGCCGGAGATGGTGCCGTCGGCCTCCAGGGTGAACATCACCCGCATGTCGCCGACGATGCTGGAATCCTCGAAGTAGAACTCGTTGTAAACGGCCACGACGGCCGACTGCCGTTTGAAGAGCTGCTCGGAGATCATCTGGGGATGCCGCTGGGACGAGCCGGCGGCCGGTCCTTCCACCTGAATCAGCTCGACCCCCTCCTGGATCACCTGAAAGTCGCTCACGGCGGCGGCCGGGATGACGACCAGGAGTGCGAGAAGCAGTGATACCAAACGACCCATCTTGCGGTCACCTCCGTAAAAGAGAAACGCTAATCCTCGGCGCGGCCGGAACCGAAATAGATCGGGTAGGTGACGACCACGTCGTGGCCCGAGTTCGTGTCTTCCAGGGAGCTGAACTCCCAGCCGGAGATTTTCTTCGACACGTCGCCGGCCAGGCTCACCGCGCCGGTGGTGTTCTCCAGGACATCCACCCGGTCCACGGTGCCGGCGCCGCCGATGACGAACTCGAAGGTTATCGTCCCCGTAAGTTTCGGGTTGCCCAGAAGATAAACGTCGTAGATGTCTTCGAGTTCCCCGAGCTGGGGGTTTATCTCCTTGTCTATCCAGTACGGGCGCCGGCGCGGGTGCAGCTCCGCGCCGTCGCGGAGCGGCCTGACCTCCAGGGGCGAGTACCGTACGCTGTTGGTGAACACGAAGGGGTACACGCAGGTCACCCGGCCGGGGTGCTTCTCGTCGCGGTTGGGGACGAAGAACCAGTGGGAGACCTTGTCCACCAGCGAGTCCACCAGGTCCGGATTGTGCAGGCTCTCCTCCACCACCCCCACGTCGCAGACGTACCCGTCCTCCTGGATGGTGAAGCGGAGGACGAGGCTACCCTCGACCCGGTCGCCGGCGTCCAGGTATTCCTGATAGACGTACCGGAGCCGGCTCGACAGGTCGTGGATCTTGGCGTTGATGCGGTTGGGCAGGCGCGATTCCGACTCCGCCGCCGGGCCGGTGATGGAGATGACCTCCTCGTCGGCCACCTGGGCCACCCGGATCTCGGTGTCGGCGAGGGCGGCGCAGATAGCGGCGAACAAGACTATTGGTAGAGCCCGGCGCAAATCCACCCCCGCCCGGAAACGAAGCGACACTCCCGGCGAAACGAGTAATGCCCCGGCGAATCGCTTGCGTTAGTATAACGCATTCCCGGCGTCCTTTCCAGACCCCGGGGTTTTCAGGCGACGGGCGAGACGTCAGGAGAAGACCAGATCGCCCCCCTCGGCGCCCACCTTCACCGTGTCGCCGGAGGAGTAGCGGCCGTCCAGAATCATCCCGGCCAGCTCGTTGGTCAGCAGGCGGTTGACGGTGCGCCGCAGCGGCCGGGCGCCGTAACGGGGGTCGTACCCCTGCCGCGCCAGGAGCTCCTCGGCCGCGGCGTCTATCTCGAAGCCGATGCCCTGCTCCTTCAGCAGGCCCCGCACTTCGTCCAATACAAGCCCCACGATCCGCAGGAGGTCGGCCCGGGAGAGGGGGTGGAAGACGATGATTTCGTCCACGCGGTTTAAAAATTCCGGGCGGAAGTGGACGTGAAGCTCGTCCAGGCACGCCCGCCGCATTTCCTCGTAAACCTTCTCCTCGCCGTCCGTGCCGATGCGCTCCGCGAGCTCGAGGATGCGCCGGGCTCCGATGTTGGAGGTCATTATAACCAGCGAGTTCTTGAAGTCCACGGTGCGCCCGTGGGAGT
>MFAF01000042.1:10780-11105 GCA_001774505.1 Candidatus Coatesbacteria bacterium RBG_13_66_14
TGAAGACGTCCGGGTGCGCCTTCTCGATCTCGTCCAACAGGATCACGGAGTAAGGCTTGCGGCGCACCGCCTCGGTGAGCTGGCCCCCCTCCTCGTAGCCCACGTAGCCCGGGGGCGCCCCGATGAGCCGGGTCACGGAGAATTTCTCCATGTACTCGCTCATGTCAATGCGGGTGACGGCGGCCTCGTCGCCGTAGAGGAACTCGGCCAGGGCCTTGGCCAGCTCGGTCTTGCCGATGCCGGTGGGGCCGAGGAAGAGGAAGGAGCCCTGGGGCCGGTCGGGGTCGGAGAGGCCGGCGCGGTGCTGCCGGACGATCCGGGACAC
>MFAF01000042.1:11130-12841 GCA_001774505.1 Candidatus Coatesbacteria bacterium RBG_13_66_14
ATGACCCGCCGGTGCAGGTGCTCCTCCATGTGCCGCAGGCGCTCCCGCTCGTCGGCGGAGAGCTGGGTGACGGGGATGCCGGTCCAGCGGCTGACCACGCGGGCCACGTCCTCGGGCGTCACCAGGGAGCGGCTCACCGCCTCGGCCTTTTTGGCGGTCCATCCCTCCTCGGCGAGGCGCAGGCGGTCGCGGAGCTCGAGAACCTTGGCGTGGGCCTGGGCCGCGGCCTCGTAGTCCTGCTCGGCGGAGCGCCCGCGCTCGTCGGCCTCGTGCCGTTCTACTTCGGCGCGCAGGCGGGCCAAGTCCGGCGGGATCACCAGGTTGTCCAGGTGGACCCTGGCCGCCGCCTCGTCCAGGCAGTCCACCGCCTTGTCGGGGAGGAAGCGGCCGCTGACGAAGCGGGCCGAGAGTCGCGCCGCGGCCTCCACCGCCTCGCCCGAAATCTTCACCTGGTGGTGCTGTTCGTACTTGGGGCGCAGGCCCTCGAGGATGGCCACGGTCTCCTCCACCGTGGGCTCCTCGACGAGCACCGGCTGGAAGCGGCGCTCCAGGGCGGCGTCCTTCTCGATGTGCCTGCGGTACTCGGCGAGGGTGGTGGCCCCTATGGCCTGGAGCTCGCCGCGGGCCAGGGCGGGCTTGAGGATGTTGGCGGCGTCAATGGCGCCCTCGGCGGCGCCGGCCCCCACTATCACGTGCAACTCGTCCAGAAACAGGATGTAATTTCCGCCCTCGACCTCTTTCAACAGCTTCTTCAGCCGCTCCTCGAACTCGCCGCGGTACTTCGAACCGGCCACCACCGACGCCAGGTCCAACAGGATGACCTTCTTGTCCAGCAGCGATTCCGGCACCCGGCGCTCCACGATGGCCTGGGCCAGCCCCTCGACGATGGCGGTCTTGCCCACGCCCGGCTCGCCGATGAGGGCGGGGTTGTTCTTCGTCCGGCGGGAGAGGACCTGGATGACGCGGTCTATCTCCTCGTCGCGGCCAATGACGGGGTCGAGCTTGCCCCGGCGGGCCAAGTCGGTCAGGTCCCGGCCGAAGGTGGCAAGGGCGGAGTCGGCGTCCTCGCCCGCGGGCGCGCCCAGCTCGGTCAGAATTACATCTGTGGGGACGTGAAGGGCGGCCAGGACGCGGCTGGCGCCCGAGTTGGAGTCCGCCAGAATCGCGGCCAGGATGTGCGCCGGCCCGGCCTTTTTCCCTTGAGTTTCGGCCACGGATTGCGCCGCCCGGTTGATTGCGGCCTCGGCCCGGGGGGTGAAGGAGAGCTGGGCGGTTCGCGCCGGCTTGGTCAACAGCCGCTTGAGCTCGTCGGTGACGGCGTCGAAGGTGGCGCCGCGCTTGGCGAGGGCCGCGGCGGCGTCCGTGCCGATTTGGCGCGACACGCCCGCCAGGAGGTGCTCGGTGCCGATGTAATCGAAGCCGAGGGTTTTCGCTATATCCTGCGCGGAATGAACGACTTCCAGGGCGTTGGGGTCCAGATGCCTCTCCATTTTCCTCCGGTTTTTCTTGCGAAAAAAAGACGGTCCGGGGAGGGTAAAAGCAATAAGCGTTCCAGGGTGCGGCGTTGGTAGGTACTCGTAGGGGCGGACCTTCAGGTCCGCCCGTTTATTTACCCCTCACCCCCACCCTCTCCCCAGAGGGGCGAGGGGGAATAAGGCAGCCCCCACCCGGGCCCATGCCTGGAGGGTTGCGATGACGTAGGGGCCGCCCT
>MFAF01000042.1:12860-12955 GCA_001774505.1 Candidatus Coatesbacteria bacterium RBG_13_66_14
ATATGGTGGCCCTCACCCCCATCCCCTCTCCCGGAGGGAGAGGGGGGTCGCGGGCCGCCTTGATTTGCCCCTCATGTTTGTGATGATGTAGGGGC
>MFAF01000043.1:0-5222 GCA_001774505.1 Candidatus Coatesbacteria bacterium RBG_13_66_14
CGCCAGTTGATTAAAATGCCCTCGTCGGTCGCGCCCGCGCCGAAGTCAACGATGTCCACCCCGCCGCCCAGGTCCACGTCGAAGTACCAGTCCATGTCCACGGACCAGTACTCTTCACCCTCGGCCACCGATTTTACACGCCAATATATGCGGTCCCCATCATCGATTCCATCGGTTATCTGATATTCGGAGTCGTCTATACCTGTGACTTCGTTATAGGTCTCGAAGTCCGGATCGGTCCCCCACCAGAGGATGTAGGACTCGTGACCGGGTACGGGCGAGTCCTCCCAATTCAGGAGCGGCGTCAAAGTAGTAATTACTTCACCCTTCTCCGGTTCCAGGAGGTGGAAGCCGTTGGGGTCCCAACGGGCGTACATGAGATAATCGCTTAAACCCATGTAACTGATGTGTGGTAAATCATTCGAATCCACTGCGATGGATGCAAATCCGTACCAATTTCCATCTGTCGGGGCGACAGTCTCGACGAGCCACTGCGAGCCGTCCCAATGAGCGTATTTAATAGTGTCATTGTCGGCGTCGAAGTAACTTATGTGGGGCCTGTCCTGTGAATCCAGCGCCAAGTCTGCCTCACGTCCCACATCCCCGATATAATCCACTGTCTCTTTATTGTCGATATCGTAGATGTAGCACAAATTCGCATTGTTGTTGTAGTAGGCGACGTGCATTCTGCCCGCTGAATCCAGGGCGAGGGAGTTAAATCTACCGCCTCCGTCCAGAGTAAACACCTGCCAGTTCGAGCCGTTCCAGTACCTGTATTTCAAACATTCGTTATATGGTTCCGACCAGTAGTACGTGATGTGGGGGTGGTCGGAGGAATCCAAGATCAGGGAGACGTTACCGCTCTCGATATCGTAGTCCCACTCATACTGCCAATGGGCTCCATCCCAGTAAATGTAGCACAGGAAATAATCCATGCCGGCTGCAACATGAGGCCGGTCGAGGACGTCTAAAGCGAGAGATGTGTATGGATTTCCCCAACAATCACTGAGCAATCCGCGCAAAATCCACTGTTCACCGTTCCATTCAGCGTACTTAGCACCACACTCGGCATACCAAAATGTATACGATATGCATGGTCTGTCGAGTGAATTGAATACGAGAGAAGGATCAATACCGGTTACTCCATATTCATCATCCACAAGTTCATCATGCCATTGTTCATTGTCCAAACTTGCGTATCTGAGAACCATGTCCCCCTGATAGGCGATGTGGGGGCAGTCACTCGAATCGATTGCTATCGAGGTGGAATCCGTGTCAACCTCGTCCACCGTCTCGATCCGCCAGGCGCCGGCGAGGGCCGCCGCGGCGAAACACACCACCAGGGCAGTCAATTTACGCATCGGCCGACCTCCTCCATCACATTGTAATATACAACATTTATACCTGCCCGGCAAGGCGTAAAAAAGCGGCGCTCCACTGCACCGCCTTTTTTCGCGCAAAGAAGCAGGGGCCGGGTCGTGTGCTAGAAAACCTCCTCGAGCCAGATGATCTGGTCGCGGCGCTGGCCCACGCTTATCCCCGCCACGGGCACACCGCAGCCCTCCTCGATGAAGCGCAGGTACGCCTGGGCCTTTTTCGGCAGGTCGTCCCAGGAGGTGATGCCCGAGGTGTCGGTCTTCCAGCCGGGGAGGGTTTCGTAAATCGGCTCCGCCTCGGCCAGGAGCGACACGGGGAGCGGCATCTCATTGAAAATTTTCTCCCGGAGCCGGTACGCCGTGCAGACCGGGATCTCGGCGAGCTCGTCCAGTACGTCGAGCTTGGAGACCACGGCGCCGTGGAGGCCGTTGACCCGGGCGGCCAGGCGCAGGGGGACGAGGTCCAGCCAGCCGCAGCGCCGGGGGCGTCCCGTGGAGCGGCCGTACTCGTAGCCCCGCTCGCGCAGGTACTCGCCGGTGGAATTGGAGAGTTCGGTGGGGAAGGGGCCCTCGCCCACCCGGGTGAGGTAGGCCTTGACCACGCCCAGGGCGTAATCCAACTGGTCCAGGCCCACGCCGGAGCCGATGGCGGCGAAGGGGGCCACCGGGTTGGAGCTGGTGACGAAAGGATAGGTGCCGAAGTCCACGTCCAGGAGGCTCCCCTGGGCGCCCTCGAAGAGGACGTTCTTCCCCTCGGCGATGTAGCCGTTGATTAAAAGCGAAGTGTCCACGATGAAGGGGGCCAGGCGCTTCCCCGCTTCGGTCAGTTGTCCGTAGACCTCTTCCATCGGCGGGTAAACGCCTGCGCCGGTCCAGCGGGCGCGGTAGGCGTAGGCGGCCTCGAGCTTGGCCCGCAGGTCCTTAGCGTCCAGGAGGTCCTCGACGCGGACGCCGTAGCGGGCGTACTTGTCGCAGTAGGCGGGGCCGATGCCGCGGCGGGTGGTGCCGATGGGTGAGGACGACGAGTCCTCGAGGGCGCCGTCGGCCGCCTTGTGGTGGGGCAGCACCAGATGGGCGAAGCCGGACACGAAGAGCCGGTCGGCGAGGTCTATCCCCCGCCGCCGGAGGTCGTCGTACTCGTCCAGGAGCAGCCCGGCGTCCACCACGCAGCCGTTGCCGATGACGCAGGCCGCCCCCTCCCGCACCGCCCCCGAGGGGACGAGGTGCAGCACGTACTCCTCCCGGGCGACGACGATGGTGTGGCCGGCGTTGGCCCCGCCGTTGAAGCGGACCACCATGTCGGCCCGGGCCGACAGGCAATCCACCACTTTTCCCTTGCCCTCGTCGCCCCACTGCGCGCCCACGACTACGATAGTGGACATGTTCACCTCGTGACCGGTCGTCGGTCTGTTTCCCGTTCCCTGAAAAACACCCGGTCGGTGTTTGGCGCAAAACCGCGTAATCCTACCACGAAGGCCGCGGCGGGGCAAGGGCGGAATTATTCCGGCCGCATCTGGTTAAAATTGCGCGACTTGGCTCCCGTCGGACTTCTGACCCCGAACGTGTTATACTATGTGCAAGTATGGGGCTGATGCGAACCCCTCCGAAGTGTTCAAAATGAAGCTATCCGCGACAGCCGGATGGGTGTTGTTTTTGTGCACCGTTTTCACGGTGCCGGCGTCCGCCCGCGTTGAAACGGAGGAGTTCTACGGCCGGGGGCTCTTCGGTGTAACCGAGCTGCTGGCCACGCCCGAGGCGCTGCTGGGCGCCGACTCCGAGGCGCTCTTCCTCCTCGGTTCGGCGGAACTGGCCGAGGGCTCCCCCGAGCTGGCCACGCACCACCTCGAGCTTCTCATCCTCAACGATCCCACCGACCGCCGCCTGGAGCAGTCGCTCTTTTCGGTGGGTCAGGGCTACCGCGCCACGGGCCGCCACGCGCGGGCCGCGGCGAGCTTCCGCGGCGCCGCGCGCGTCACCACCGACGCGAATACGCGCCGGCTTTCCCTCTACTACCTGGGTGACAGCCTCTACGCCCTGGGGGACTATCCGGCGGCGCTCCGGGCCTACCGGGAAATCGAACGCGAGTACGAGCCGACCTGGAGGCTCTACCTGGCGCTGGCCCAGACCCAGCTCCAACTGGAGGATACGGCCGGGGCCGAGGTGAGCCTGGGCCGGGCCGGCGAGCTCTGCGACGAGCCCACCTGGCGCGGGCAGATGAGTTACTGGCGGGGCCGCACCCTCATCGCCCTCGGGGACTATACCGGGGCGGCGGCGGCTTTCAACCGGTCCCTCGCCGATTCGCCCCACGGCCTGGAGGCGGAGGTCCTCTACGAGCGCGGGCTGGTCCTATGCGCCCTGGGCGAGTACGCCGAGGCCGCGGACAACCTCCGCGACGCCCTGGGCTGGAAGGAGTTCGAGCCCGAGAGGGATGCCGTCGCCCGCTTCTATATGGGTTACGCCTCGTACGAGGCCGGCGAGTACGCCGCCGCGGAGGCCGCGGCCGCCGGTCTCACGGACGACCCCCGTTGGGGTGAGGCGGCCGGGTGGCTCCTGGCCGAGGCCGCTTACGCCGGGGGGGATTACGCGGTGGGGGCCGACGCCTTCGCCCGCATCGCCGGGAACGGCGGGGAGGGGGCCGACACCGCCCGGTTCAAGGCCGGCCTTTGCCTCTACCGCCAGCGGGACTACGCCGCCGCCGAGGGGTGCTTCGCCGACCTGGACGGGACGGAGCTCGCCGGCCTGTCCGCGTACTGGCACGGGATGGCGGTGCTGCGTCAGGGGCGCGCCTCGGAGGCCGCCCTTTTCCTGGAGACCGTCGCCGCCGGTGACGGCGGTCTGGCCGACGACGCCCTATTGGAGCTGGCCCGGATGGATTTCCGCTCGGGTGGCGACACCCGGACCATCGAGCGGTTCGACGAGTTCCTTGGGCGCTTCCCCTCGAGCGACCTCGCCCCGCTGGCCCTGTACGGGCGGGCGCAGGCTTACGTCAGGTCGGGTCAACACGAACGGGGACAGCGGGACTACGCCCAGCTCGCCCGGCTCTACCCCGCCGACGAGCTGGCCGATGACGCCCTGTACCTCGTGGCACAGGCCCACTTCGAGACCGGGCGCTACGCCGAGGCGCTCCCCGAGTTCGACCGCCTCCTGGCGGCCTACCCCGACTCGGGCTATTACGACTACGCCCGCCTGCGCATCGCCGACTGCCGCTACGGTCTGGGGGAATACGACCGGGCCTACATCCTCTATTCCAACCTCACGGCGGAGAGCCGGATAACCGAGGTGGTGGACGACGCGGCCTACGGCGTGGAGCTCGCCGCCTGGCGGAGGGGAAGGTATCCCGACGTGGCGGCGGCGACGGAGGCCTACCTGGCCCACCGGCCCCGGAGCTACCTGGCCCCGGAGCTCACGCTGATGCTGGCCCGCAACCACCGGGATTTGGGTGATCTCGATGGCGCCATCGGTCTCTACGGCCGCATCCTCGCGGATTACGGCGAATCCCCCGAGGCGGCCGAGGCCACGCGGGAGCTGGCCCGGTGCTACCGCAAGACCGGCGAACTGGACGAGGCGCTCGCCCTCCTGCTCGAGGCGCTGTCCGCCGGCACCTCCGACCCGGTCCGCGCCGGGCTCCACTTCGAGGTCGCCCAGATCGCCCGGGAGCTCGGCGACTACGAACGCGCCATCCTCCACTACTCGAGCGTCGTCAACGGCTACCCCGGGAGCTTGAGCTACGTCCCGGCCCTCTACGAGCTGGCCTCGTGCTACAAGGAGATCCGCTTCCTCTCCTCGGCCCGCGACATCCTGGACCGGCTCCTGGCCCTCGATTCGGCCGACGGATACCGGGACCGG
>MFAF01000043.1:5237-12822 GCA_001774505.1 Candidatus Coatesbacteria bacterium RBG_13_66_14
TACCCCTCCTACGCCGCGCGCGCCCTGCTCCGCCGGGGGCAGATATACGAGCGCCGGCACCAGCCGGTCGCCGCCCGGCGGCAGTACGTGCTTTTAATCCGCGGCGACTTCCCCCAGAGCTACCGCCAGGAAGCTGAAACCCGCCTCGCACGGCTGCGGTGATCCGCTCCCTTATCGCGTTCCTCCCCCTCCTCCTGACGCTTCCCGCCGTCACCCTCACCCGTTCCGAGGAGGCGGCCCTGGCGGAGACCGAGGCGCTTCTCGGGGAGCACGGTTCCCCCGACCCCCGCGCCGAGGCCCTGGCGAGGCGGGTGCTCGTCGCCGGGGAGCGGTTCACGGACAGCCCCGGCGCCCTCGAGGCCGATCCCGTCGGGGAGGCGCTCCACCCCGAGCCGCGCACCCAGTTCTTCCGATTCGACGGCTCCCTGGACTCCAACGTCAACGGCCGGGCGGGCGTCCTCCACGCCCTGGAGCTGGGGCATTTCGCCTACTCCCTCGCCGGGAGCTATGACGTCCGGGACCGCCTCTCGGGGATGAGGGAGGCGATAGAAGGACGTCTTTCCGCCGGTTGGCTGGATCCCCGAGGCCACCGGCTGATCCTCCGATCGGATTACGACCGCTGGGGCTACGACCTCGGGGAAGGCTACCAGGAGCAGAACGCCTGGACGACGTCCCTCCTCGGCGTCTGGCGTCCCGAGGACGAGGTCACCACCTTCGCCGATGCTGGTGTGGGCTCCCTCGAGCAGCGCGGCCCGGAGTGGTTCGGCGTCCTGGACGCGCATGCCGCCCTGGGCGCCAGGCTTTTCATCGGTTCCAGCGATTTCCTCGCCGCCGATCTCGCCTACCGCTACTCCGACGCCGCCGTCTCGCGGCAAGGCGCGAGCCTCTACGTCTCCAACACCTTCACCTCTGACAGGGTTCTCTTCGTCTCCACCGGGGTGGGGATGACCTTCGTCGGGGAGCCGATCCTGGAGTACGGCGGAGCGGTGCGTCTCCTCTTCGGTCCCCTCTCCCTCGTCAGCCTGGTCGGACGGAGGAGGGCCGAAACCCCCGAGCCCGACCGGGAGTGGCTGCGCGTCGAGGGGCTGAACCGGCCGGGGCCGATGGAAACACGCGTCACCGAGGATTACTACCTCGAGTATTCCCTGCACCTGTCGGAATCCTCGGCGGCCGGCGTGCGGGGCGGATACCGCCGGGTCATCGCCCCCCCCGAGTACGCCCTCGACCCGGAGGGAGGCATCGCCTTCGCCAACGGGCCGGAGCGGGAGCTGTTCGTCTTCGATGCTTACTGCGACTATCGGCTTCCCGCCGATTTCTGCCGGGGCCGGCTGCGCGTGAATTACGAGCTGGCCGACGCCACGCCGCCCTGGGGGCCGTCGGACGCCGTGCCGCCGCCCCACTTCGCCCTGCACAGCCTGGATCTCGGGCTGGAGCTCGTCCCGCTGGACTGGCTGACGGGCGCGATCCTCCTCGGGTACACGAGCCGGCGCCGGGACGGGCTCGGCGGGGAACTCCCCGGGGCGGTGGACCTCGGCCTGGAGGTTGTCTTCAGCGTGAGCGACGTGGCCCGCCTGACCCTCTTCGGGACGAACCTTCTGGACCAGCCGCTCTTCATCTACGCCGGCGCCCCGCGGGACCCGCCGGCGCTGGGGCTGGGATTGACGCTCGCGTGGTAGCTTGCCCCTGGCCTCCTAGAGGTGGTATAGTTTTTCGGGGAGGGGGACCACCGCCGAAGGGAGGCGTGGGGCTTGACAGGGGTTTGACCGAGCGAACCGAGCTTTAGCGAGCTACGCCCCCGGCGAACCGAGCTATGCCTTTGGTAAACCGAGCTTTAGCGAGCTACGCCTCTGGCGAAACCCCTTGTCTCCCTCTGTCTCCGCCAGGGATGGCATGAGCGATCAATCCCGCACGAGCCTGCGCGCCATCGGCCGTTGGGTCTGGAATTTCCTGGGGTCGGTGCGCGTTTTCTTTTGGCTGGTCGCGGCGCTGGCCGTCGTCAGCCTTGCGGGCGTCTTCATCCTCCAGAACGGCCCGCCCTGGGCCTACGCGACCCTCTACGGCGAGGGCGGCGCCGGCTTCATCTTCGCCCTGGGCGCCGACGACATCTTCCACACCTTCTACTTCATCGCCCTGGAAGCCTGGACGGCTCTCGCCCTCGCCGTCTGCGCGGTCAACCGTTTTCGCGCCCTCGGCGGGCGCCGGGAGGAGGACGGCCGTGGATTCACCGTCCAGCGGACGCTGAACCTCCCCGGTGAACCGAAGCAGTTCCTCCTGGGTATCGGCGGGCGCCTGAAGCGCGCCGGCTGGCGGGTAAAAACCTTAGACGACGCGGGGCTCTACGCCGACCAGGGGCGGTGGGCCTGGTGGGCCTCTCCGGTGCTGCACCTCGGGCTCGTCCTCTTCCTGGTGGCCGGTTTGGTGAAGCTCGTCGCGGGCCAGAGCGCCTACCTGGTGCTCTTCGAGGACCAGACCCAGCTCCTCCCTCCGCGCTTCGGCGAGCCGCTCGCGGCGGAGCTCGCGGTCACCGCCACCGGCTTCGACACCGTGGTGGATCCCAACTCCTCCCGGGTACTCACCTATTACACCGAGCTTTCGGTGGACGGCCCGGGAGGACCGGAGGCTCCCCGCATCGAGGTCAACGAGCCTTACACCAGGGCAGACGTGACCTTCTACCAGAGCTTCGTGGACGAGCTGGAACCGGCGCTCCTTCTCATCGGCGGCCGCGGGGACATCGCGTCCTACGCCAAAGACAGGGCGGCCTACGGGACCGAGCCCCTCATCGTCGAATCGCTGGAGCTCCGCCTGACGTCCCTGGAGGGGGAGGAAACCGTTCCAGGGACCGGCTTCGTCACGCTGGACCTCTCCGCCGGGCCTTACCCCTGCCCCGGCACGCCCTGGTCCGTGGCGGTGCGCGGCTATTACCCGAACCATCTCCTCGAGCCGGAGACGGGGGCGTACTCGGACACCAACCCCGAGCCGAACCCGGCGGTGCTGCTGGACGTCTACCTCGGGGACGAGCCGGTGGCGGAGGGCGCGCTGGTTTACCGGCTGCACCCCGAATACCTCGACCCGAAGCTGGCCGCCGCCGAGGTGCGTGTCGAGCTGGGCAGCGTCCGCTGGAGCCACCAGGGTGAGCCCATGCTGCCCGATGGCGTTCATTCCTACCGGCTCTTCCCCGGGGAGCCGTCCGAGGGCCTGGAGGGGGCCTGGTTCAGCCTGCCCGACGGGAACCCCGCCCTCCTCGAGGTGGCCCCGCCCCACGGCCTGAGACTGACCGTCCCGGAGGGGGAGCTGATCCTCCCCGCGCCCGTGACCGCCGACGGGGGGAACATCCTGGACCTGGGGGCCGGGCTCGCCGTCGGCTACCTGAATGCGGACGCGGAGCCGATAACCGGTCTGGAGGTCAAGCGCGACCCGGGGCTCTTCCTCTTCTGGACGGCCGCGATCCTCGTCGTTCTGGGCGGCTGCCTGGTGTTCGCCCTGCCCTGGCGGCGCCTCTGGCTGCGCGTGGAGGACAGGACTCTGGCGCTCAAGAGCCGCCGCCTGCCCGAAAGCGAGCTGCGCCGGCTGCTCAACCCGGAGGGGGGTGGTCCGTTGTGAGGCGGCTGCTCCCCATCATCCTCCTGGTGACGGTCGCTTCCGCCATGCCGACCGGCGACACGCCCCGCCTGCCGGACCGCGACCCCGGCGCCGACAGCCCCCGTCTCTGGCTCGATGTCTCCCTGCCCCCGGAGCTCGAGGAATTGGGCCTCAAGGCCACCGGCAACGAGGAGGTCTTCCTCTCCTTCGCCGGGTACATCCAGGGGCTGCTCTTCGAGGGATACGCCCCGGACCACCCGGCGGCGGAGCTCGACGCGGTGCGTCTGACCCTCTGGTTCCTGACCGGCGGCGCCGATTCCGAGCCGGTGTTTCACCTCCCGTCACTCCCCGAGCTCGACGGGGGAACCGTGAAGCCGGTCGAAGGGCTCGGCCTCTCCGGCTTCGGGGGCTTCGTCGGCCCGGTGGAGGCCCAGGGGGTTCTCGACGCGCTCGGGGGGCTCGCCGCGACCTCCGAGGATGACGCCCTGCGCCGTTACGTCCGCGACCTGCGCCGGCGGATAGGCGGGCTGGCCGAATCGGCGACCCTGATCCAGCTCTACTGGCTCGCCCCGATTTCGGCCCACGACTACGTCTGGTTCAACCTGGAAAGCGGCGCCGACGCGGCGCTCATGGATGCCTCCCGGTCCTCCCTCGGGGAGGCCGTCTCTTCGGGGGACCTGGAGCTCGAGCGGGCGGTGGACACGGTCCAGGCGAACCTGGAAGATCAGGCAGCCCTCTACGGCCTGGCGCGGGAGATCGGCGCGGCGGCGCGGACCGGGGACCCCGGGCTGACCCGGGAGGCCCTGGACGCCTATGTGGCCCGGCTGGAGCAGGCCAACGCCTGGCGCGGCGGTTACCCCGACGGGGATTACCGCGCCATCTACGCCACCTTCCACCGGCTGCCGCTCTACGACTGGGCGCATTACGCCTACGCCTTCGCCGCGGTGCTGTTTGTCCTGGCCCTGGCCTTCAAGAGGCCGCGCATCGCCTGGCTGGGGATCGGCGCGGCGGGGCTGGGGTTCGTGGCTCACACCGCCTATCTGGTCCTGCGCTGGTTCATCGCCGGGCACTCCCCCACCTCGGGCATGTTCGAGTTCCTGGTCCTTCTGTCCTGGTGCCTGGTCGGGGCGTTTCTCTTTTACGCCCTCCGGCGCGACGCCCACTACACCGGCCTGGGGGTCATGGCCCTGATCTTCGGCCTGCTGGCGCTAACCGTCATCGCCGACCGGCGGATAGTGCAGCAGCTCATGCCGGCGCTGAAGTCCGTCTGGATGACCATCCACGTCGGGCTGACGGCCGTGGGTGAGGGGTTCCTGGGGATGGGCTTCCTCTTCGCCGTTCTGTACCTCTTCAAGTCGTGCGCCGCCAACCCCGAGCTGCCGGGACGCCTGCCCCCCCTCGGCGTCCTCGAGGAGCGGACGTACCGCAGCCTCCTGGCCGCCTTCCCCTTCTACACCGCGGGGGGGCTGGTGGCGGGGATGATCTGGGCCGAGGAAGCCTGGGGCGCCTGGTGGAGCTGGGATCCCAAGGAGACGCTGGCCCTCGTCGTCTGGCTCATCCTGGTCCTGTTCCTCCACGGTCGGCTGGTGAAGGGCTGGAAGGGCAGGCCCATGGCGTGGCTGGCGCTGGTCCCCTTCCTGGCGGCGGTGTTCAACCTCGTGAGCAACCTTTTCATCGCCGGCCTGCACTCCTACGCCTGAACGCCGCCGGCGGGCGTCCGTCTTTGGTACAATAGCCGCGCGGGTGGACGGTCCTTTAACAAGGGGTTTTCCAGAGGCATAGCTCGCTACGCTCGGTTAAACCCCTTGTCTCCTCGGGGAACAGGCATGGCTTTTCGGTTTTCGACGATAACCCTTCTGCTGCTCCTGTCGGCCGTCCCGGCGGTCCTCGGGGCGACACCCCTGGGCGCGGACGAGGCGGTGGAGCTGGCGCTGGCCGCCGATAGGCGGGTGTCCGAGGCCGAATCCTCCTACGAGGCGGCCGAGGCGGCGACCCTCGCCGCCTGGGGGACCTACATGCCGCTCCTCGGCCTCACCGGAGGCTATTCGCGGAACTGGACCGGGCCTAGCACCATGTATTTCTCCGACGAGGACCTGGGGCTGGACTACGAGCTCCAGGTTCCCGAATCGGTGGACAACCGCTTGAGCCTGGGCGCCAATGCCACCCTCTACCTCTTCCGGGGGGGCGAGGATTACGGCGGGATCGCCGCCGCCGAACACGCCCGGGCCGCGGCCGCCGCCAACATGGACGCCGTCGGGGCCCAGGTGGCCTACGACGCCCGCAGTGCCTACGTGAATCTCTACCGGGCCGAGGCGCTGCTGGCCTCCGCCGAGCGTTCGCTGGATTCGGCCGAGGAACAGCTCCGCTTCTCGCGGGCCCTGGCCGAGGTGGGATCCATCTCCGACGCCGACGCGCTGAAGGCCCGGGCCGCCGCCGACGCCGCCGCCCTGCGGGTCATCGAGGCCCGCAACGCCGCCCGCGTGGCCGCCGCCAACCTGGCCTTCATCTGCGGCCTGGAGGTTTCCGCGGAAATCGAGATAGCCGACACCCTGGAGGTTTCGCCCCGCGCGGGGAGCCTCGAGGAGGCGCTGGAACTTGCCCGAACCGGCTCGCCCGACCTGCGTATGGCCGAGGAGGGCGCGGCCGAGGCCGCTGTCCGCGCCGAAACCGCGTCGTCCAACTACTGGCCCCAACTCGCTCTCCGGGGCGCCTATTCCTGGTCCGAGGACACGCCGCTCCCCGAGGACCCCTTCGACGAGAGCTACAATTACTCCCTGGGGGCGTACCTGACCTGGACGCCCTTCGACAACTTCGCCACCGAGGCCCGGCGGGCCACGGCGAGGCTGGGCGACCTCCGGGCGCGCCTGACGCGGCGTGACGCGGAACGGCAGTTGGAGCTGCAGCTCCGGCTGGCCCTGTTGGAGATAGAGGCCGGCCGTGAGAGGGTCGGGGTTGCGGGGACGAGCTACGAGCGGGCGTCGAGCGACCTGGGGCTGGCCCAGCGCAAGCTCGATCTGGGCTCCGGCACGGTGCTGGCCGCCCTCGAGGCCGAGGCCAACCTTTCCGCCGCCGAGACAGCCCTGGCCGATGCCCGGGCGGATTACGCCCTGGCCTGCTACAACCTGGACCGCCTTCTGGGCGTGGTCCCCTAGCGCCGGAGCCGGTCGGTCAATCGATTCCCAGGGGGCGTAGGGGCGACCCTCTGCGGTCGCCCGCGGGCGGGGACAGAGCCCCGCCCCTACGGCTTCGCTCGGTTCGAGGATTCAGGCCGGAACGGCATAAAACCGTCGAAGTAAAACCGCCATCCCTTTGACAGGCGCCACGGAGATAATATGACTCCGACCTACCGCGACCGGCTGCTGCAGGCCGTCGGGGAGAAGGGGAGCCGCGTCTGTGTGGGGCTCGACCCCCGCTACGACAATCTCCCCGAGGAGCTCCGCCGTTCCGTGGAGGAGCGGACGGGGGACGCTCCCTCGATTGCCAAAGCCGAGGCCTACCGCCTCTTCTGCCGCGGGATAATCGAGGCGGTCGCGCCCCACGCCGCGGCGGTCAAGCCGCAGCTCGCCTTCTTCGAGGAGGCCGGTCCCGCCGCCCTGGCCGCCCTGGTGGACGTGATTCACCACGCCCGCAGGCTGGGGCTCCTGGTCATCGGAGACGCCAAGCGCGGCGACATCGGCTCCACCGCCCGGGCCTACGCCGGCGCCTTCCTCGGCCCGGAGGCCCCCTGGCCCGTGGACGCGCTGACCGTCAACCCCTACCTGGGATCCGACGCCGTGGAACCGTTTTTAAAGGAAGCGGCCGCCGGGGGGCGGGGGGTTTACCTCCTCGCGCGCACCAGCAACCCCGGGGCGCGCGATCTGCAGGACCTGGAGCTGAAAACCGGCGAGCCGGTCTGGCGCGGCGTCGCCGGTTTGATAGCCCGCTGGAGCGCGGCCTATCCGGGGACGGTGGGCGCGGTCTTCGGCGCCACCTACCCCGACGAGCTGCGCGCCGGAATGGAGCTCCT
>MFAF01000043.1:12972-13171 GCA_001774505.1 Candidatus Coatesbacteria bacterium RBG_13_66_14
GGCTCCGACTTCACCCGGGGCCAGTTGGATTACGCCGACTACGCGGGCGACGGCGACGGCCTCTTCTTCGGCGACCTGCACCTCCGGCCCTCCCTGGTTTGGGAGGATGCGGGCGACTTGCGGGCCGTCATAGCCTTGGACCTGGACGACGTCGCCGATCCCAAAGTCGAGCTGGGGTTCTACGAGGTGACCGCCGGGG
>MFAF01000043.1:13187-18327 GCA_001774505.1 Candidatus Coatesbacteria bacterium RBG_13_66_14
CGGCGAGCTGCGGGCCGGGGCCCTGTACATCGCCCTCGGCGACGGGGGCCGGTACAACGCCGAGCTCGGCGGGCTATACCCCGAGCCGCGCATCTACGGCGCCCGGCCGCTGGGGTTGAGCCTGGGTCGCGACTTCGGCGGACTCTACTACCGCTTCTGCGCCGGTGTGGGGCGCACGGACGAGCTCTCCGACGACTCCCTCTTCGCCCTGACCGTGGGCTACACCGACGAGGCGGTGGACGTGGCGCTCCATGTGACGGCCGACTCCAAGCCCTACGACGTGCGCAACCTCTTCTTCGCCCAGTACGCCTCCCGGGCCCCCGGCGTGCGCGCGAATTACAGGCCCGGCACCTGGAACATCCGCGAGCTGCAGCTCGACTACGACCCGGTGACCCGCCACGATCCCCTCCAGACCCTGGCGCTGGGGATGACCCTGGACGGGGGGACCGGGGAGCAGCTCGGGTATCATCTCACCCTGGCCTACGCCTCTTACGCCGACGAGGATCCGGGGGCTACCGAGTTCAACCTGACCGGCGGGAGCCACCTCTTCCTCTACCCGGAGCTCGTCTTCCGCGCCGGATGGTTCGAGGCCTACCTGGCCGGTCTGGTGGATTACTGGAAATCCAACGACATAGACGGCATGGACGTCCTGGACGCCTACAGCACCGGGGAGCTCATCTCCTCGACCCTGGCCTACGAGGTTTACGCCGAGGGCGATTTCCGGATCACGGACAACCTGCGGCTCGCGCTGGGCGGCGGCTACACCGAGCCCTCCACCTCGGGGCAGGACATCTCCTCGACCTCGGGCGACGACACCTTCGACGTTTCCATCTTCGCCACCCCCAGGGTCATCTGGAGAGTGGAATCGGGGCCGGTCGAGCTCGAGTTCACCCTGGGCGGGCTGTACCGGCAGTGGGCGGTGGCGCTCTACGACGTCACCGGAGGCGATGTGGACGAGAGCCGGGAGATAACCGGCTGGCTGCGGGTCGAGGCGCGCTTCTGACGCGGCGGGGGAACCGGCCCGCCCGATTTCCCGTCTCTTGAGTCCAGACAAGGGGCTTAACCGTGTAGGGGCGGCCTGTAACGAGTCCTCGGCGGTCGTCCGCGGGCGCGGGACTTAAATCCCGCCCTTACGGCCAGCGAATCGAGCTATGTCTCTGTCACAACCTCTGGCCTTCCTTCAGCCGTGGAAATCGGGTGAATCATCCGAAATGCGGGATGAGTCATGATCGAGACCGGTCGCGTTACGAGGCGTCTCGACGGGGGCCGGGTCGAGGTGGAGGTCGTCCCCGGGGCGGACTGCGGCGAGTGCAAAATCTGCGCGGGCCTCGCCGGCGACCGGCCCAACACGCTCGTCGCCGGCGACCCCGTCGGCGTGGACGAGGGGGACTGCGTCCGAATCGAGATAGAGCCTAAGAGGATGGTAGGCCTCTCCGCCCTGGTGTTCCTCTTCCCCGTCCTCGCCTTCGTCGCCGGTTACATCCTCACGGCGCTTTTCGTCGGCCAGGGGACCGCCGGGCAGACCGCCCTCGGCGTTGCGGGCGGGGCCGTGTTTTTAGTCCTCTCCTTCTTTCCGGCGATCCGCATCGCCCGGAACTCCAAGGCCCCCCTCGTGCGTGTCGTGGAGCGCGTGGAGACGCTCGATTGACGGAGCAATCTGTTCCGCTCCGAGCATCGGGTCCACGGAGGTGCGGCCGTCCGCCTTTTCCCGCAAGGAACCCCCTCCCCACGCGCCGTTTTGGCCTTCCCAGGACGGCGTCTTTTCCTCATCCCGCTTCTTTTCATCACCCTCCCCGCGGGAGCGTCGGAGCTGGCCGAGAGCTACGAGGCCCTCCCCCGGGTGGAGGTCGGCCTCACCGCCGATGGAACGTCCGCGGAGTTTCGGCTCCCCCACCGGCTGATACTGGCCGGCAGCGAGATGGTGCTGCGCGACGGAGCGCCGCTCGAGCCCCTCGCCGACTACCGGCTGGACTGCACCGCGGGGGTCCTGGTGATCCTCGCCGGCCCGCCGCGGGCCGGGACCGTCATCACCGTCGCTTACCGCTACCTGCCCCTCGGCGAGGTCCCGGTGTCCACCGAGCCGCGGAACCTCTTCGAGCGCCCGGCCGACTACGTGGGCGCCGGCGACAAAGTGAAAATCTCCGGCTCCAAGGGGGTCGGTCTCCGGCTCACCAGCGGCCAGGGGCTGGGCGTGGTCCAGTCCCTCGACGTTGCCCTCTCCGGGGAGCTTGCCTCCGGGCTCTACATCGAGGGCGTCCTCTCCGACGCCGACCTCCCGGTGAGCGTGGAGGGGACCAGCGCCGAGCTGGAGGAGCTGGACGTGGTACGGCTCTCGGCCTGGACCGAGAACGTACGCCTGGACCTGGGCGACTACTATGTGCGGAGCGGTGGTGGACCGAGGGCGGAACGTTACGGCCCCGGCGAGCGCCGTCTCGAGGGCGCCCAGCTCAGCCTGGACTACGCCGGATGGGGCCTCTGGGGGGCGGTGAGCCGGGCCAAGGGTCAGGCCGCCGCCAACCGCTTCCGCCCCACCCCCGGCGTGAGCGGTCCCTACCAGCTCCGGGGCGAGTCGGGTGAGACGAACCTGGTGCTCCTCGCCGGGAGTGAGGAGGTGTACCTCAACGGGGTGCGCCTTTCGCGCGGGCTGGGCGCGGACTACACCGTGGACTACTCCCTGGGCACTGTGACCTTCAACCCCGCCCTGGCCCTCCACGCCTCCGACGAGGTCCTGGTCCGTTTCAGCTACTCCTCCCTCGGCTACCGGCGCGACTTCTACGGCGGACGGCTCCGCCTGGGGATCGGCCCCGGCGACGGGTTCCTGGCCTATTACCACGAGGGCGACGATCCCGCGGCCGACCTGTGGGGCCTGACCGACGCCGACCGCGACATGCTCTCCCGGGCGGGGGACCGGCCGGTGAGCCGCCCCCTCTCCGGCCCCGACGCCTTCGAATACGTGGGCGACGGGGAGGGCGACTACGACCTGGTTTACGACCCCCGAACCGGCCAGTACTCCTTCCAGCCCTCGCCGGGGGGGGCGTACCGGCGCCGGATCTGGACCATCCCCGCCCCGACCCGCCACCGGCTGGCGGTCCTCGGCGGGGACATCGTGCGGTGGGAGGATTTCCGCCTGACCGGGGAGTTGGCCCTCTCGGACTACGACCGGAACCTGTTCTCCGAGAGGGACGACGAGGACAACGCGGCCCTTGCGGGGCACTCTGAGCTCGAATGGCGGCTGCCCCTGGGTTCCGACGCACTGACGTTGAACCTGGGGGGGGAGCGCCGCGAGCCCGGCTTCCGGGCGCTAACCGCGGCCGAGGACGACCCCGAGCTGCACCGGCGCTGGGGCTATGACCCCGAGGGGAGATACCTGCGCGAGGGGGTGTCGGGGGAGGTCGCCTACGGTTTCGGCTGGGGGCCGAAGCTGTCGGTGGGCGGGTCGGGGCTGTGGCTCACCGGCGAGCCGGAGCGGCGCGATACAGCCCAGCCCGGACTGGCCCCGCCGCGGGGGTGGTGGCGCCGGTTGTGGGAGGTGGAGACCGGCTTGGACTGGCCCGATCCCGTGGGGCTCGTCTACGCCTACCGCCACCAGGAGGGGCGGGCGTCGGTGGAGCCGCCGGATATCCTCGAGCCGGGGGATTCGGCCCCCACCGAGATGGCGGTGGGAGCAGACGTCCACGACGGGCGGCTGTCCCCCGATTTCGGCTGGATCCGTCCCCGCGCGTCGGTTTACACCGAGGACCGCACCGGCTCGCCGGATTACGCCCGGCGGGAGCTGGGCGGCGGTTTCACCCTCTACCCCGCGCCCGCCCTCACGCTGGACTACGACCTGGGCTGGGGCCGCGAGCTGGGAGCCCTGGAGGAGGGGCGGCCCGAGCTGGCCGGCTGGCTGGACCACATCGCTAAAATCGCCTGGCGGGAGCGCGATTGGAGGCTGTCGCTCTCCTACAGCCACGAGGACGCCTTCGACAACCGCGAGGGCGAGCTGAATCCCGGATCGAGCGACTCCGGTCGCCTGGAGGCCGGTCTGGTGCCCTGGTCCGGGGCGCTCACCGTGGACGCCTCCTACGAGCTGGCCCGCCGCTGGAGCTACCCCCTCGTCGAGCAGTTCGTCTACGCCGCCGACGGCGAGGGCAGCTACCGCCGCGAGCCGGACCCCGACGACCCCGACGGCTGGATCTACATCTTCGACCCCGGCGACCCCGAGGCGTACTACGACCGCGAGCTGCTGCCGGCCGGGGAGCCGGTGCGGGCGATCAGCGTCTCGGGAGGCGTCTCCGTGGGCCTGGCCCCCTGGCGGATAATAGATGACGACTGGGCCAGGCTCTTCGAGCTGGAGCTCGAGGCGCGGGCCGCCGACGAGGGGGAGGGCGGGAGCACCCTTGACCGGGCACTCTTTTCCGACCTTCTGGGGACCGGGACGCTCAACGGCTCGGTGTCCACCCGGGCGGGGCTGACCCTTTTCCCCACCGCGGCGCTGGGACGGCTGAAGGCGACTTACTCCTGGCGCGAGGGGCGCGACCGGCGCATCATCCCCCGCGACGAGCGCTACGGCTCCCGGGACCTGGACCTTACTGGGCAGGTGAACCCGCTGGACTGGCTGCGGTTCTGGGGCGGTGGGAGCCTCGGGTGGGAATGGCGGCGGGGTTCGCTGTCCTACTTCGGGGCGGGGGACGCGGACCGGGACGTGGACAGGTGGCGGGCGTGGCTGGAGCCGCGGTTCATCCTGGGGCCGTGGCGGCCGAGGATTCGCGCGGCCCGCGAGGTTAGTGTGCAGACCGCCTACGCAGGGGTATCGGAGCTGGCGAGCTGGGAGCTCACCCCGGCGCTGGAGCTGCGCATCGGTGGCGTGGGGGACTTGAGCCTGTCGTACCGCTGGCGGTCGAACGAATTGACCGGCCCGCCCACCACCGAGTCGCTGGTCTACCGGCGGCCCGGCACCGACCACTACTGGCAGGTCTCGTTGCGGATAAACATCGAGCATTACGCGACGGTCACGTTTTCGTACACCGGGGAGGCCGAGCCGGGGCGGGAGACGGTCCACCGGGGTGAAATTTCGGTCAAGGTGTTTTTCTAAAAAGGCGCCCCTCACCTCGACGGTGAAAATGTAGGGCGGGGACTTCAGTCCCCGCCGTTTTCGCCT
>MFAF01000044.1:0-125 GCA_001774505.1 Candidatus Coatesbacteria bacterium RBG_13_66_14
AGGATCGGGACTCGTAGCAGGAGGCGGATAACTCGTAGCAGACGTCGTCCTCGCGCCCGGTGATGTAGCGGTAGCAGTACCGCGCCAGGGCGAGCCAGTCCCGGACGTCGGCGGAGGCGTAGGCG
>MFAF01000044.1:160-1852 GCA_001774505.1 Candidatus Coatesbacteria bacterium RBG_13_66_14
CGTCACCGTGGTGCTGCCGTCGGGGTGGACGATGATCCGGACCCGGACGTCGGGGTTGAGGTAGGTGAAGCACCAGTAGGGGTGCTGGACGCCGCCGTAGAGGAAGCCCTGGATGTCCAGAAAGGTGGCCTCGACGCGGTACATGACGAAGCTCTCGTCGTAGAAGTCCGCGACGACGCCGTCGGCGATGGCGCGCGCCCAGTCCAGGTCGCCGCCCTCGGTCGGCGTGACGTCGAGGATCGTGTCGCAGCCCAGGAACAGGGCGCACACGCCCAGGGGGATCATCAGCTTTTTAACGAGAGGGGTCAAAAGGATACGCTCACTATCTCGCCGGTCTGGGGCAGGAGGTCCACCGAGCCCAGCCATTCAAGCTCTACGTCGAGGAGGTCTACCGACACGTAATCGCCGTATAAGAGGCTGGAGCAGTAGAGCCCGTAGCAGACGTCGTCCGCCAGGCCGGTGAGCTCCCGGTAAACGCGGGAGGCGGTCCGCAACCAAAAGGCGACGGCGTCGGAGTCGTAGGTGGAGTTGAGGGGTTGATTCCCGTATTCGGAGCCCTCGAGCTCGAAGATGCTGTACCGGCCGTCCGCGTGGATGAGCACCCACAGGTAGGTCTCCGACCCGTCGGAGTAGTAGACGTCCCACTCGGGGAAGGACATCTCCCCGTACAATTCGCCGGTTATGTCGAGGTACTCGGCGCCGAAGCTCCGCACGTACCAGTGCTCGCCGTAGGCCAGGTCCACGGCGTCGCGGGCGATTGCCAGCGCCCAATCCCAGCCGGCGAGCTCGCCGTCCCCGCCGACGCCCAGGTCGCACGCCAGCGCCAGGAGCCCCACGAGCACGATGAACCGGAAGATGCGCATCGGTTCCCCCAGAAGATCACATCGAGTATTATAATCAACTCGCGGATGCCGCGCAACGCATAACTCTTACATGCAAGAAAAGATAGACAGCTTCATCGCCCTGGACGTGGAGACCACGGGGCTCGATGCGGGATCGCACCGGGTTGTGGAAATCGCCCTGGTGCGCTTCGAGTCCGGCGTCGAGACGGACGCCTGGAGCAGTCTGGTCAACCCGGAGTGCAACATCCCGCCGGAGGCGACGGCGATTCATGGGATAAGCGACCGCGACGCGGCCGGGGCCCCGACCTTCGCCGAGCTCGCCCCCGTCGTCGCCGGGCGGATGGCCGGATTTCCGCTGCTGGCCTACAACGCGCCCTTCGATTTCGGTTTCCTGCAGGTCGAGATGGCCCGGGCGGGGAGGGCGGTCCCGCCGCTGGCCGCCTGGCTGGACCCCCTGCCGTTGGCGCGGGCCAGGCTCTCCTACGGCCGGGCGTCGCTGGAGATAGCCTGTCGGCAGTTCGGCATTCCCTTGCCGCGGGCGCACCGGGCCGCCGACGACGCCCGGGCGGCGGGGCTCGTATGGCTCTTCCTCACCGGGGGCTAATTGAGATGTTGTCGAGATGAATGTTTGGGCTCGACCGTCTATACTGCGTTGACCGGTGGGTAAGGGAACCTCCCCACCGACCGTCGGATCCCGGGGCTCCCCCCCAAGAAAGACAAGGAAACTGCGATGGACGGCCTTTTCGGGATTCTCGGCATCGAGCACGAGCGCCGGCACTTCCGGTCCGGACGGCTCGGGACCCGGTAGCCTGAGCGGTTGATTCGAGGGCGGTCCGCGGGCCGCCCTTTT
>MFAF01000044.1:1898-5490 GCA_001774505.1 Candidatus Coatesbacteria bacterium RBG_13_66_14
ACCTGCGGCGCAGGACCACCACCGGCGTCCCCACCGAGGAGCAGCTCGAGGACGCCGTGGTGAAAATCCTCCTGCGCACGGGCCACGTGGACATGGCGAAGGCCTACGTCCTCTACCGCAGCCAGCGGCGGCTGGAGGAGGCCCAGGTCTTCGACCATCGCCTGGCGACGCACCAGCTCGACCTGTTGGAGACCAACGAGGGGTCCATCCTGGTGCGGGACCTCTCCGGGGAGCTCTTCCCCTGGTCGCGCCATGGACGCGTCTCGGCGGTCGTCATCAACTCCGGGCTCGACCCGCCCATCGCCGAGCAGCTCGTCCTGGAGGTCGAGAAGATGCTCCGGGAGGCTAAAATCATTCCCGTTCCGCTTCCCGTCATCCTCTCCCTCCACGCCCTGAAGCTCATCGAGCTGGGGGTCGGCTCCTACGCGGACATTGACCCCGTGGCGGTTCCGGCCCAGCTCGTCCGGAGCGCGCTCGTCCAGGGACGCGTAGAGGACCGGGTGCCACGGGTGGCCGTCGAGACCTCCGGCGGCTACATCGTCGGGCAGTACGCCGTCTCCAACGTGTACCCCAAGTCGGTCCGCTACGACCACTACCACGGCAGCCTGCAGATTCGCTCCCCCCAAATGGTCAACCGCTTCCTCACGGCCGGGTGGAGCCCGGAGGTGGGCCCGGAAATCGGTCTGGGGAACTACACCTCGGAGAGGTGGCTGGAGCTGATGAGCCTGCCGGACCGCCTGGCGCCCTATTTTTCCCGGATGGAGCTCCCGCGGTTCGACCTCCTTCTGGCGCGGCTGGGCGCCGGTTTTGCCGGAGGCATAGCTCGCGACGGCGAGCCGTGCGCTCGGTTCGGGATGGTGGACCTCGATGTCGCCGCCATGCTGGGCCTGCGCTTCTGGCCGACCTCCACGGAGCGCCTGGTCATCGGTCTCGGCGCCGGGTTGGATCCCTCGCCCGACCTCGCCACATACTCCCTGACCGTCGCCGGGCTGGTGGACCGCATCGCCCGGCGGGTCGAGCTGGCGGTCGAGGTGGGGGATTTGCCTTCGGCCGCAGATATCCCTTCGGGCGCGGTTACCACGGACGAAAGCTTCGTCGCGAAGCTGATGGAGGCCTCCGGGCGGGCGTGCCTGCGTTTCACCCGTCCCCGCGGGCCGAGGGCCGGGACGGGGGAAGTGCTCCACGGCCCCGTGGCGAGCCGGGTGGCGGTCAACCTGCGGCGCCTCTCCACCTCCGGAGCGGGCAAGGCGGAGGGGCCGGGAATCGAGGTCATCGCTCACGCCCTGGAAGCGGCCCGCGTGAAGGCCGATTTCCTGCGATCGGTGGCCAAGCGCCGCTCGTCAGGGGTGCTCGGGGGGCTGGTGGACGGCCTGGGGCTCGACTGGGTGATCGCGGCGGCGGGCGTGGCGGAACTGGAGCTCTTCGGCCTGGACACGGCCGTCTACGAGCTGACGGGCGGCTGGCCCTCCGGGAACCCGGAGTCGGCAAAGCTCCTCGGGCGCCTGGCGAGGAAGCTGGTCCGGGCGGCACAAGATTTTGCCGAGAAGCTGGGGCTGACCCTCGTCGTCCGCGCCGGGGCGGATCCCGCCCTCGAGGAATTCTTCGGGATGCTGGACCGGGCGGTGCTCGGCCTTCCGGCGCCTCCGCCGCCGCCGTTTTTCACCCTCTCCCCGGACGCGGCCCACCTTTACCGCGGGCCCTACGCCCCGGCCTGGCCCGACGGCGTGTCCGTGGAACTCCGGGCCGCCCCGGACCCGGCGTCGGCCCTGGCCTGCGTACGCGCCGCCCTGGATGCCGGGGCCTCTTCGGTCCTCGTAGAGAAGGGCAACCCATGTACCTCTTGACCGTCACGGGAAGCTTCTCCTCGGCCCACGCGCTGCGGGATTACGGCGGTCCCTGCGAGCGCCTTCACGGCCACAACTGGCGGGTCGAGGTGACCGTTTCCGCACGCGAGCTCGACGCCCGGGGGCTCGCCCTCGATTTCAGGGTGCTCCGGGACCACCTGGGGGAAATCTGCGACCGGCTCGACCATCGGCTGTTGAACGAGCTGGAGCCTTTCGATCGGCTCAACCCGACCAGCGAGAATCTGGCGCGGTATCTGGCGGGGGAAATGGAGTCTAGGCTCCGGGACGCCGATCCGCCGGTCCGGGTGCGCGAGGTCCGCGTGTGGGAGTCAGAAGGATCCTCGGCCGCGTGGCGGGATGGTGAGCCGGAATGAGCGGGAAGTCCCTCGTCCTCCTCTCGGGGGGGTTGGATTCTTACGGCGCGGCGGCCGAGCTCTGGGCCGGCGGCCTGTTGGGCGCGGCGCTGTGGGTGGATTACGGCCAGCGCGCCGCCGGGGGCGAGCGCGTAGCGGCGGAGTCGCAGGCGGGGGGACTGGGCGTCCATCTGCACACGGCGACGACCGATATTTACCGCGGCCTGCCCCGAGTGGGCGCCCTGATCGCCGGCGAACTCGAGGACGACGCGGGCGTCGAGCGGCTGTGGGTTCCGGCGCGCAACGCCGTGCTCTTCAGCCTGGGGGCCGCCGTGGCCGAATCCCTGGGAATCGCCACGGTCGCGATGGGGTTGAACGCCGACGAGGCGGTGGACTTCCCCGACAACAGCCCATCCTTCCTCGCCGCCGCCGACCGCTTCCTCTTCCTCGCCACCGCGGGCCGCGTGCAGGCCGTGTCGCCCACCGTGCAGCGGTCGAAGGCGGACATCGTCGCCCGCCTGCTGGACCTCGGTCTTCCCCTGGACCGCATCTACTCCTGCTACCGTCCCCCCGACGCCCGCGGCCGGATGTGCGGGCGGTGTCCCAGTTGCCGGAGGCTTAAGGAAGCACTGGCGGCGAACTCAGGCGCCCGAGGGGTGGACATTCCCGATGGCTTCGCCCCCTGACACCGGAACCTCCGCCGCCGGCGGGCGTACAGGATAGCGTCATGCGGGAGTTCGGACAAGTTCTGGCGAAAATCCGCCACCGGTTGGTGGCGGTGCGGTGGACGCGTCGGGCGCTCCTCTTTCTGGTCGCCCTGGGGGCGCCGCTGCCCCTGGTCCTTTTCGCCGTCGCCGCCGGGTTGCCCTGGTTCCTTGGCTGGCTGGGCTGGCTGGTCGCGGCCCTTTTTCTATACCACCGACCCCTCCTCGCGCCGCGTATTGTTAACGACCTACCACTGGCCGCGCGCACCCTCGAAGGTTCCGACCGATTCCTGGGCGATGAGCTCTCCTCGGCCGCCGAGCTCCTGGATTCGCCGAATCCCTTCGCCCGGCTCCAGGTGCGGCGCGCCGAGAGGCTCCTTTGCTCGTCGAATCCCGACCTGGGTGATGTCTGGCGGGGTGAGCTCAAGCGCCCGCTGGCCGGGGCTGTGGGGGCGCTGCTGGTCTTCGGCCTCGGGATACTCATCGGTCCGGGGAGCTACGATCTGGGCTGGCGGGGGATGCTGGGCGGGGACATCGAACCGCCCATTCCCCGGCTCATCGAGGTCGAGCCGGGCAACCTCGAGGCCGCGCCCGGATCTTTCATAACCATCGTCGCCGTCTTCGATCACCCCCCCCGGGAGCCGGTCCTCCGGCACCGCCCCCTGAACGGCGGGCCCTGGCGGGAGACCGC
>MFAF01000044.1:5504-7063 GCA_001774505.1 Candidatus Coatesbacteria bacterium RBG_13_66_14
GCGACCCGCTCGTCCTCGCCGCCGCGCTGCAGCCGCTGGAAGAACCCCTCGAGTATCAGGTATTCCACGCCGACGGCTCCGGCGTGAGATACGCCCTCACCCTCCTGCCCTCCCCCCGGTTGAGCGACCTGCGCCTCTCCATCACGCCTCCCGCCTACACCGGCCTGTCTCCCCGCGAGCTGCCCCCCGGCGAGGGTAACGTCATCGCCCCCGCCGGCAGCCGCATCGGGCTCGAGGCGCTGGCGACGCCGGAGCTCTCCGCCGCCGGGCTCGAGTTCGAGGAGTCGCCGGCCGTCCCGGTGGAGCCGATCACGCTGACCGTCGGTTCCCGCCTGACGACCTCCTATGTCCTCCGCCGGAGCGAGGGCTGGAACCTCCGCCTCACCGCGGCGAACGGCCTCGAGTCCGCCACGCCGCGCTACCGCCTGGTGGCCTTCCCCGACGAGCCGCCCTCGGTGGTCCTCGATGAGCCCGTCGGCGCCGTGGACCTGGACATCACCATGACCGTCCCCCTCTCGGCGCGGGTGGCCGACGACTACGGAATCTCCACCCTCGCGCTGGTCTACGCCCGGAGGGACGAGGGGGGTGGAGTCGGCGAGCCGGAGCGCCTGGTCATCGCCCGGAGCCTAGGCCTCGCGGCTGGTGTGAATTACCGCTGGGAGCTGACCGGGGTGGACCTCCTCCCCGGCGAGGAGCTCCTGTGCCGCCTGGAGGTAACCGACAACGACGCCTTCGCCGGCCCGAAGACCGTCCCGTCGGCCGGCTTCGTGGTCCGCTACCCCGGCATCGAGGAGATAGTGGAGGGGGAGAGCTTCACCGGACCGATGGACTCCCTCGACGAGCTGGGGGAGCGGGAGGAGCTGTTGGCCCAGCGGATGGAGGACCTGGCCCGCGAGCACCGCGGCGAGGAGAGGGTGGGTCCCGAGGAGGAGAGGCAGCTCCGCCGGCTGATGGACGAGCAGGCGCAGGCGGTGGCCCGCGCCGAGGAGGTCGTCCGCCGGCTCGAGGACACACTGGACGCCCTCTACGAGGAGAACCTCATCACCCCCGAGAGCTTCGCCAAACTCTCCGAGGTGCAGGGCTTGTTGGAAAAGGTCCTGGACGAGCGGATGAAGGAGCAGCTCGACGCGCTGCGGCGGGCGGTGGAGAACCTGGACCGGGCCGAGATCGAGCGGCTGGCGGCCCAGTTCAACCAGACGCGGCAGGAGTTCGAGCGGAGCCTGGACCGGATGCTGGAGCTCCTGAAGCGGGCCGAGGCGGAGCAGCGGCTGGCGGAGCTGGTCGAGCGGGCGGCAGAAGTTTCCGAGCGGTCGGGGGATCTCCTCGGCGACCCGAATCCGACGGACGCCTCGAACCAGGCCGGTGAAATCGAGTCGCTCTCCAAGGAAGCCGAGGCGGTCCGGGAGGCGCTCTCCGAGCTGGCGGCCGTGGACAAGGACCTGGGCCGGGCGGCGGAGGAGGTGGGTAAGGCGGCGGCGGAGCTGGCCGAGTCCGGCGCGGCGGAGATGTCCTCGCAGGCGGCCCAATCCCTGCAAGTCGGCGAATCCCAACCGGCGCGG
>MFAF01000045.1:0-1329 GCA_001774505.1 Candidatus Coatesbacteria bacterium RBG_13_66_14
CCCTCGTCAAGGTCCACCTGGGACGAGATGATGGCGTGTTCGCCGAACCGGCGCCGACCGGCGGCCATGAGCCCGGCCTCCAGGGCCTCGTAGAGGATGTCCTGCTCGATGCCCTTGTTCCGGGCGATGGCTTCCAGGGCTTGGATGAAGTCGTAGTCCATCTGTTTAGGCAAAGGGTTTTACCAGTGGTATAGCTCGCTCCGCTCGATTTACCGACGGAATTACCCAATTCGCCGGAGGCGCAGCTCGGTTCGCTCGGTTCGCCTCCCTGTCTTCCTTCTCGAAGGGGCTTACCGTCTTTTGGTTCGCCTCCCCGATGGCTCGGGGAAGGCGAAGTGCAGACGTAAAGAGGCTATATCTTCCCGTTCTATACGCCGGGAGTCTCCTCCCGGAATCTCCAGAGTGACGCTTCCGGGGTCGTAGGCGCTCAGGTGCCCGACGAGCTTTTCCCCACCTCGCCGGAAGCGCACCTCGACCTCTTTCCCGACGCCCCAGGCCAGTTCCAGCTCGCTCTGGAGCCGTCGTACGATGCCGGGGGAGCCCACGGTCAACTGAAACTCGCCCAGCTCGGGCATCTCGGCCTCGAGCACGGTCGAGAGGTAGCGCGTCAGACGGGCATATTCGCCCACGTTAAGGCCGTGCACACCGTCCGCCGACCCCCCGTCGCGGTCCACCGCCATGTCCAGCTTCAGGGAGCCGCGGCTGAGCGCGACCGTGCACTCGACCAGAAAGAGCCCCTCGAGGACCAGCAGCGGCTGGATCAACCCTACAATGGCGTCGTGTATCTCGGCGGCCCGGCTCATCCCGACCACCCGGGTCGAAGCGGGCGACGTTCACGCCGCCGCGCGCATAGTAACACAACACCGGAGTCAAGTCCAGCAGGGGACTAGCCCCGGAGCCTCTTCGTCAGGGTTTTCCCGAAGAGCTCGATATACCTCTCCGCCGAACGGGACCAGGGGTACCGGGAGGCGAAGGCCCGCCTGACCAGGCCGGCCCAGGTGTCCCCATCGGCAAATGCGGCCAGGGCGCGCTTTATCGAATCGAGGAGGGCCGACGGAACGTAGTCCGTGAAAACGAACCCGTTCTCCCCCTCCCGGATGGTGTCGGCCAGCCCCCCCGTGGCCCGCACCAGCGGCACCGTCCCGTATGCCAGGGCGATGAGCTGGCCCAGTCCGCAGGGCTCGTAGCGGCTCGGCATGAGGAAGAGGTCGGCACCGGCGTAGATACGCTGGGCCAGGGCGGCGTCGTAGGCCAGCCGCACGCCGCATTTTTCCGGATACCGCGCGGCCAGGTCGCCGAAAAGCGCGTGGTACTGCGGCTCGCCGGTCC
>MFAF01000045.1:1427-4267 GCA_001774505.1 Candidatus Coatesbacteria bacterium RBG_13_66_14
AAGAGCGGGACGTCCGCCCGCCCGGGCAGGCCGTACTCCCGCTGGAGGTCGATTTTACACATCGCCTTGCCGCCGGGATCCTCGGCCGAGTAGTTAACGGCGAGGTCAGCGTCCACGGCGGGATTCCAGATTTCGTAGTCTATCCCGTTCAGGACTCCGAAGAGGTCGGCGGAGCGGGACCGCAGAACCCCCTCAAGCCCGTAGCCGAACTCCGGCGTCTGGATTTCGCGGGCGTAGGTCTCGCTCACCGTGCTTAAAATTTCCGCGAAAACCAGGCCGGCCTTGAGGTAGTTGACCTTGCCGTAGTATTCGAGACCCCCCTCGGCGGCGAACACCCCGTCGCCCAGACCGATCAGGGGCAGCGCCTCGCCGGGGGGGAAGTTGCCCATGTAGGCCAGGTTGTGGATGGTGAAGAGGGTGCCGGAAGAGAAGGAATATCCGCCCTTCTTCAAGAGCAATGGTACGAGCGCGGTCTGCCAGTCGTGGCAGTGGATCACGTCGGGGATGAAGCCGACCGCCTCGGCCGCTGCGAGGAGGGCCTTAGCGAAGAAGGCGAAGCGGGCTGCGTTGTCGGGATAGTCCGCCCCATCCTCGCCGTAGAGGCCCGGACGATCAAAGTATCGCGGGCAGTCCACGAACCAGGCCTCGTAGCCCTGGCTCCTGTCGCGCAATAAATCGAAGGCCACGCGCTCCCCGGCCAGTTCCACACCCAGGCCGGTCTTTACGGTTTCAAGGTTCTGGGCGACTTTGGCGTAGCGCGGCATGACAAGGCGCGCGTCGTGCCCCAATTTTACGAACTCCCGGGGCAGGGCGCCGGCCACGTCGGCCAGGCCGCCCGTCTTGGCGTAGGGGACGACCTCACTGGCGGCCAGGAGTATCTTCAAGACAACCTCACTCGTTTACCGAGACAGGCGGGCCCGGATTATGAGAAACATCGGTATTATGCGCGAATCCGCCAGGAGAGGAAACCTCTCCACCGCCTCGTCGGGGGCCGTCGGCTCGCAGACCCGCTCCAGGACGAAACCGGTGTCCGCGAGGGCGTTGAGGTAGAAACTCAAGGTCCGGTGGAAGTCGGGAATCCTGAATTTGGGCAGCGTCTCCCGGAGCTCCGCCGGCGCGTGGCAGAACATCCACTCGCAGATTTCGCCGAAATTTTCACGGAAATAATCGGCGACGGAAAGCGCGATGTGGCGGCCGTCCCCGTCCTCGATCCACTTGCGGTACGGCGTGTCGGTGCAGGGGTGGGTGATGGAGAACTGGAGGAACCCGCCGGGCTTCAGCACCCGCCGCGCCTCGGCAAAGGCCCGCTCCTGCCCCGGCATATCCATCAGGCTCATGAAGGCGGTGACGAAGTCGAAGGATTTCGGCGCGAAGGGGAGAAGGCAGCCGTCGGCAACAAGGTAGGCGATCCTCGTAGTCTCACCCTCGTCGAAGTCCGCAGCCAGCCTCACGAATGTCGGAGAAACGTCCAGGGCGGTCATCCGCGCCCCGCGCCGGGCCAGGTGGCGCGTGTTGGCCCCCTCGCCGCAGCCCAGGTCCAGGCCGCTAAGGCCCGCCACGTCGGGGAGCATGGCGAGGAAGCCCGGCGTGTTGAACTGGTCACGGCAGACGTCGCAGCCCATCCGCGCCAGCCGCGTCCATACCGGCGCGTTCTCATCCCAAAAACGACCGACTTCGTTCACATCCATCGTAAATTTACTGGGATAAGCCCCACGGATGCCGTCGTTGAGGTGGGTGCATCATCCTTTCCCACCTGACCGACGAAGGCCACCGGAATTTGATTCTTTTTCACCCTTTACAGCAAATAACGCGAATAGCGGAACAACAAGTTTAATAAATGGCATAATCCAACTATACGGCCCGCTATAGGCCATCCGTATACCTAAGTCATCCTCGCAGCCGACATTCGGGCGACGCCGAGGGCGGCCCACGGAGAACCGCCCCCGTCAGGGATTTTTAAAGTACCTGGCCTACTTGGCCATGCCGATTTTCTGCGCCTTCTGCAGGAGCTTGCCCTCGGTCTGAATCGCGGGGGCGATGATGATCTCCGTGTTCTGCATCTCCTTGATATTGTGCGCCCCGACGTTGCCCATGCTGGTTTTGAGTGCCCCGACCAGGTTCTGGCTGCCGTCGTCCAGCTCGGCGGGACCGAAGAGAATCCGCTCCAGGGAGGCGTTCTGCCCCACATGAACCCGCGTGCCGCGCGGGAGGTTGGCGTGGGGGGTGGCCATGCCCCAGTGGTAGCCGCGCCCCGGGGCCTCGTGGGCCTTGGCGAATGGCGAGCCGATCATCACCGCGTCGGCCCCGGCGGCGAAGGCCTTGCAGATGTCCCCCCCGACCCGCATCCCGCCGTCGGTGATGACGGGAATGTAGCGGCCGGTCATCTTGTAGAAGCGGTCCCGGGCGTAGGCGCAGTCCACGGTGGTGGTTATCTGCGGCACGCCGATGCCCAGGACGCCGCGGGTGGTGCAGGCCGCCCCCGGCCCGACGCCGCAGAAGATGCCGTCCGCGCCGGTCTTCATCAGCGCGTAGGTGACCTCGTAGGTGGTCGTGTTGCCGACCATGACGGGGATTCCCCGTTTGTGCATCTCCGAGTTGAATTTTACGAAATCCAACGACTTGTAGCTCTTCGACTCGTGCTCGACGGTGGCCACGGTGGACTGGACGACGAAGATGTCGCACCCGGCCTCGGCGGCAAGCGGTCCGAACTCGGCGGCGCGCTGCGGGATGGCGCTCACCACGGCGGGCGCTCCGCCGGCTTTGATCTCCTCCACTCGACGGCCTACCAGGTCCTTCTTGATGGGCGCCTCGTAGATTTTCTGGAGCAGGTGCGTGCTCTC
>MFAF01000045.1:4304-9041 GCA_001774505.1 Candidatus Coatesbacteria bacterium RBG_13_66_14
CCGGGGTCCGCGAAGCGGGTCTGGACACCCTCCAGGTTGAGAACGGCGAATCCGCCCAGCCGCCCGAACTCCACCGCGAAGCGCACGTCCACCACGCCGTCCATGGCCGAGGCGACGATGGGGACTCCGAAGCTCTTCCCGGCGACCTCCCAGGAGATGTCCACGTCGTCGGGGTTGATGGTCAAACTCCCCGGGACCAGCGCCACATCGTCGAAGCCGAAGCACTGCCGGGCCTTGCGACCGATACCGATATACTTACCCATAGGCTCACCTTTCAGTCGGTAAGGTCCCACTTCACCAATACAACAAGGCGGCCCAAAGGCCACCTTGCAAGACACGACATCCACCGGGCGATACGGTATATCACGTCAATCCCTGGATTCAAATCGGCGGTCACCTCGTCCGGGATAGGATTTCGTTTTACAAACAGGCGTCCATGCGGCTCATCCACGGGGCTAGAAGAACGCTATCCCCTTGAAAATTCCGGACTTCTTCCCGTTATATAAAAAACGCCCTCACGGGCCACCCTTCCCGTGGAGAGATAATATCATAACCTCGTAACTTTTACAAACCGTAAAAAAACAAAAGGCTAAGGTCGGTAAAACTCCGGCTTGCCTACGCCGGCGCGCTCTGGTACGATGTGGCGACACAGGAGGCGCCGTGGAGAAGGTTCGGCTGGTTATGGCCGGCGTGGGCCGGTGGGGGGGGGACGTCCTGAAAAACCTGGTCGCCCTCGAGGGCTGCTCGGTGGAAAAAACCTTCGACCCCTCGGAGGAGGGCCGGGCCAGGATCCGTGAGCTCGCCCCCCAGGCCGTCCCCGCCGATTCCTTTTCCGAGTTGCTGGAAGGGCGCCCCGACGGCGTCGTCATAGCCGCCCCGGCGGAACTGCACCACCCCCTCGCTCGCGAAGCCCTGCAAAAAAACCTCAACGTATTCGTTGAAAAACCGCTGGCCCTGAACGTCGCCCAGGGAAGGGAGCTGGTCCGTCTGGCGGAGGAGAGGGGCGTCGTTCTTCTCGTCGGCCACGTCTTGCGCTACCATCCGGCCATGGACGCGATCCGCCGGGCCGTCCGCGAGGGGAAAATCGGGAAGGTTCTCACAGCGCACGCGCGGCGCACAAACTTCGGCCGCGTCCGCTCCACCGAAAACGTCGTCTGGAGCATCGCCCCCCACGACATCGTCAACCTCGCGGAAATTTTCGGGGAGTGGCCCGTCCGTGTTTCCTGCTCCGGTCGGGCGGACGTCCGTCCGGGGATAAGCGACTATGCCCTGTTGAGCCTGGAATTCCCCTCGGGGCGGCTGGCCCTGGCGCACGTGAGCTGGCTCGACCCGCAGAAGAAGCGGGAGCTCACGGTGGTGGGCGACCGGGGGATGCTCCTGTGGGAGGACGCCGAGGGGCGGCTGGAATTTTTACCTAATTGGGCGGAGCCCTCGCCGGACGGTTCGACGGCCCACCATACGGGGCCTGCCGAGAGGTTAGAGATGGCCCCCGGTGAGCCGCTGGCCCGGGAACTGGCCCACTTCGCCGCCTGCTGCCGGGGGGAGGAGAAACCGTTGTCGGATGGACGCGAGGGTCTGGCGGTGCTCCGGGTGCTCGCCGCCGCCGACGAGAGCGCCAGCAGGGGCGGCGTTCCCGTCGAAGTGGAGTGATGGACGGCGCCCGTTCGCCGATCCGCGCGAACGCCGGCCGGACCGTGAGCTTTATCGGCACTCGACAACCATGACCGTCCCAATCGAAAACGAGGTGAGCCGGTGACGGATAACTTCTACGTCCACCCCACCAGCATCGTTGACCCGGACGTCGAAATCGGCGCGGGTACCAAAATCTGGCACTTCTGCCACGTCTCCTCCGGGGCGCGGATCGGGAAAAACTGCGTCCTCGGTCAGAACTGCTACATCGGCGGCGACGTGGTCATCGGCGACGTGTGCAAGCTGCAGAACAACGTCAGCGTGTACACCCGCGTGACCCTCGAGGAGGGCGTTTTCTGCGGCCCGAGCTGCGTATTCACCAACGACCTCACCCCCCGGTCCCTCTTCCCCAAGGGCCCTGCGGACTGGATCCCCACCCTCTGCAGGCGGGGCTCCACCGTGGGGGCCAACGCCACCGTCATCTGCGGCATCACCCTGGGCGGGCACTCGATGGTCGGGGCCGGAGCCGTGGTCACCAGGGACGTCCCGGACTTCGGCCTGGTCACCGGGGTGCCGGCGCGGCTCGTCGGATGGGTCTGCGCCTGCGGTACAAGGCTCGAGCTGCCGATCCGTTCGGGGGAAATTCTCACCGAAACCTGCGCCGCCTGCGGTCTCCGTTACGAGTTACGGGACGGCGCGCTGACCTGCCTGGACACTTCCGACTAACCTCTTGACCATCACATTACTAGGTGGTATTCTTAAAAGGCAGCCTGTCATTTAAATAGGAGTCCCACTTCCCTTGCCGTGGCGGTGCGGTGGCGTGACACCAACCGAACCACGTATTGCGGCGGGGAGGGGAGGTCAGGATGACAAAGCGCGAGATTGCCATTACCGTGGCCAAGAGGCTGAACGTGACCCAGAAGGTCGCGGCCCAGGTTCTCGACGCCCTCATTGAGGAGATGCGCCAGACCCTCTCCCGGGGCGAGCGCATCGAGATCCGGGACTTCGGCGTGTTCAGCGTCCGCAAGGCCAAGCAGAAGCTCGCCCGCAACCCGCGCACCAACCAGGAAGTCATCGTCCCCGCCCGCAAGAGGATAAAGTTCGTCCCCGGCAAGCGGATGAAGGCGCTCTCCCTGGACCTGTCGGACTAAGGGCTTTTAACAGAGGCGTCACGGAGGCATCTTTTATAAAGCCTTCAAATTACTCCGCAACTGAAATTGAGAAAAGGCGCCCCGGCGGCGCCTTTTTTTAGCCCATCGAGCCACATCATCAGGTGAAAGAAAAAGGCGTCCCGGGGGCGACCTTTTTAGGCTCGTTCCCCCATCCCGTTCCCGCGACGCGGCGCATACGCCGCTCGGGCGGGATGCGGCCCAACTCGCCCCACCCCGGAGATGACCCGTCGGCCGACGGCTCCCCTATTCCTTCCCGGTGAACGGGGGATACTCGTCGGTCAGGAAGTAAATGTACGATGCGACGCGCATAGCCCAGCGGTAGGTCCCCGAGACGAAGCTGTGCATCCCCTCCGGCCAGGAGCCCGTGAAGAGCACCGCCCACCAGGCCACGAACAGGACGAAGCCGGTGGCGATGCCGCGGAACATCAGGGCGAAACCGTGCGGGATTCCCACGTAGAGCGGGGCGAAGAACAGGCGCAGAATCAGCAATCCGCGCGAGCTGGTCTCCGGACGGTTGAAGGTGAACTGGAGGTCTCTCATCATATCCTCCTGCGATAGGTTCCATCGAGTCGGAACAACGCCGACCGGGACCCGTAATACTACCACCGGGCGGTCATGCGTCGGAAGCGGCAAATCGCCAGGGCGGTGATGATGACGGTCAAACCCAGGAGCACGGTGAGATCGATGAGGAAGGTGAACTCATAGTGCCGCAGCATCAGGCCGCGGAAGAGGTCCACGGCGTAGGCGATGGGGTTGGCCCGGGCGACGAGGTAAGCCCAGCGCGGGAGGTTGTCCAGGGGAAACACGGCTCCCGAGGCCAGGAACATCGGCATGATCAGAAAATTCATCACCGAGCTGAAGCCCTCGTAGGTCTTCACCAGGCTGGCGATGATGACGCCCAGGCCGGCGAGCATGAACCCCACGATGAAGCTCGCCAGAAGAATCCAGGCGATGTTGTACCACAGAAGCTGCACGTGGGTCAGGAAGACCAGCAGAATTGCGATGAAGCTCTGGGCGGTACAGATGGTGGCGCCGCCGAGCACCTTCCCGACGACGATGGAGCTGCGGCTGATGGGCGCGGAGAGCATCTCCTTCAACAGGCCGAAGTCGCGGTCCCAGATGATTGAAATCGCGGAAATCGTCGATGTGAAGAGGATGGTCATCACCACCATGCCGGGGAAGATGTACTCGATGTAGTTCAGGCCGGCCACCTGGGAAAAATTCGGCGAGATGCCTATGCCCAGGATGAAGAGCCAGACGACGGGCCGGGCGACGGAGGCGGCCACCCGCGGTACGTCGCGAAAGTACCGCTTGAACTCCCGGAGCCAGATGGCGCTGACGGCGAACCCTTGAATCATCGGACGTCCCTCCTGGCCGTGGCGGCGTGGGCCGTCCGCCAGGCGCCCTGACCCCGCTCCTCGTCGTCGCGCAGGGTGTGGCCGGTGAGGGCGAGGAATACGTCCTCCAGGGTGGGCTCCTCGACCTGAATTTTCTCGACGGCGGCGCCGAAGAGCCGCACGACCTCCGGCAGGAACTCGGCGGGCGAATCCACAACCACGACGACTGAGCCGTCCTCCAGCTTGGCCTCCAGCCCCGTGGTGGACATGATGGTCCGCGCCGCGCCCTCCGGGTCCGCGCAGCCCAGACGGACAACGCTCCCCCCGAGGGAGGATTTCAGCTCGGCGGGGGTGCCGCAAGCGACCAGCTTTCCCCGGTCTATAATCCCCACCCGATGGCACCGCTCCGCCTCGTGGAGGTCGTGGGTGGTCAGAAAAACCGTGGTCGAGTCCACGCGGGCGCCCTCGAGGAGGTAGTCCCAGATTTTCCGCCGGTTCTGCACGTCGAGGCCGAGGGTGGGCTCGTCCAGGAAGAGGACCCGGGGCCGGTGCAGCAGTGCGCGGGCCACCTCCAGCCGCCGCCGCATGCCGCCGGACAG
>MFAF01000046.1:74-4229 GCA_001774505.1 Candidatus Coatesbacteria bacterium RBG_13_66_14
ATCCCCGCCGCTTTTTACCCCCCTCTCCCCAACCCTCCCCCCAGAGGGGTGAGGGAGAATAAGGCAGGGCCTTGAACCCCGCCCGGCGATGGAGAACGATTAAAAAAGGCGGGGTGTAAATTCCGCTCCGAGGGCCGTAACCATAAAAAAGGCGGGGCTCTTAACCCCGCCTTAGAAGGCAAGACACCTTTAGCTCAACCTCTCGACGGAACCGCCCGCGGAGGGAGGCTAGTACTCGGCCTTGATCTGGCCCCAGGTCGTTTCATCTACCGAGACGCCGGTGACGAGGAATTCGAAGACGTCCTCGCACCACTTGGAGATGCCGATGTCGTCCTCCTCGGCGTACACCTTCCACCAGTAGTTCCCCGTGTCGTCATCGCCGAAGACGTAATTGAACCATGTGACCCCGCCGCGGTCGAAGACCAGGGGGCTGCTGAATTCCGGGTTGTCGTCCATGAAGAGGGTGTACGTCACGTCGCCGTGACCGCCGTAGGACGCCTCCTCCCAGGTGAAGTTGATCGTTTCACCGGTGTAGACCTCGGCCCCGTCCTCGGGTGTGAGGAGGTTGAAATCGCCGAGCTGGTCGTCCACCCAGTTCTTGTCCACGAAGAGGATGGAGAACTGGTTGGGGATTATCTCCTGGTTGTAGGAGTACTGCACGGCGTCGGTGCCGCCCGAGTTCTCCAGGCCCACGGTGGCGGAGAAGCCGTTGTCCCGCCAGGAGTCGCCGATGACGTCCTTGTAGCGGAACTCGACGGAGTTGTTCACGGTGGTCAGGGGCGCCTCGTGGATGAGGATCTGGAACTCGATGGGGTCCGCGGCGGCCTCGTAGTAGTACCAGGGCGAGTAGGTGATGCACCACTTGCGGGTCGGGGCGGAGCCGGCCGTCTCGACGTAGATCTCGCCGTTGGTGTATCCGGACAGGTTGTCCCAGAACGCCGCCATGATGTTGTTGGGCGCCGAGGTGCTGGGGAGGTTCTGGTTGATGGGGTTGTCCATGCCGCTCGACATGAAGCCCAGGATGCCGTTGGAGCCCACGTAGAAATTGGACCCCGCGGCGTGATTGGAACCGCAGAACCTGATGGCGAAGGGGGTGGACAGGGTCCAGTAGGTGTCATCCCCGTGCCAGCCCTGGGGGTTGTGCGGCGTGCGCCAGTTGTACGTTGGCGCCCAGCTGCTGGTCTCCTGGGAGTCCCAGAAGTAGTACCCCGCGCCGTCCCCGAAGATCGGCGGCTCGTATCCGGACCAGAGGGTCGCCGCCGGAGAGGTCGAAGGATATTCCTCTTGGACGCTCACCGTCGCGGCCGCGAAGACCGAAACGGACACCAGGAGGATATATATCAGAACCTTGTGCATCTTTCCTCCTTATTCAAACCCGGAAAAAAGGTCAACCACGCGGAGGGCAATCTAACACCGTAATTGGGCCTTGTCAAGAAAAACAAACTAGGGAATTTAAATATGGAGGGGCGGTTTCGAGGGCCGCCCCTCCGCAATCGGTGCCGGCGGGACTATTCGAAGGTGGCCTTGATCTGGCCCCAGGTGGTCTCGGCGACCGCGTCGTCGCTGATGATGAGCTTATGGGTCTCCTCGGACCACTTGTACAGGTGGAGGATGGACTCGGTGGCCTTGACCTTCCACCAATACGTGCCGGTGTCGTCGGAGCCGAAGACATAGCGGAAGCTGGTGTCGGTCCCGATGTCGAAGATGGTGGGGTGGTTGAAGTCCGGGTTGTCGTCCAGGTACAGCTCATAGGTGACGACGCCGGAGCCGGTGTATTCCGAAGCCTGCCATTGGAAATCCACCCACTCGCCGACCATGGCGACGTAGCCGTCCAAGGGGGCGATCAGGTGGAATTCGCCGAGCTGGTTGTCCACGAACTGGCTGTCCACGAAGCGGACGGCGAGCTGGCCGGTGATGACCGGCATGTTGTAGGAGTAGCTGGCCGCGGTGACGCCGGAGTTGTTCTCCAGGCCCACGGTGGCGGAGAAGCCGTCGTCGCGCCAGGAGTCACCGATGACGTCCTTGTAGCGGAACTCGATGGTGTTGTTGATCCCGGCCACGTCGGTCTCGCGGATGAGGATCTGGAACGCGATGGGGTCCGCCGGGGCCAGGTCGTAGTACCAGGGCGAGTAGGTGATGAAGAACGCGCGGTTGGGCGCGGTGCCGACCAGGTCCAGCGAGATGTCGCCGTTCGAGTATCCGGCCAGGTTGTCCCAGAACGCGGCCATGATGGCGTTCGGCGAAGCCGAGATCGGGATGTCCTGGTTGATCGGCTCGTCCATCTTCGAGGACATGAACCCGACGATGCCGTTGGAGCCGACGTAGAGGTTCTTCCCCGCGTTGTAGCGGATGCCGCAGAAGGTCACGGCAAAGGGCAGCGACGTGGTCCAGTAGGTGTCGTCGCCGCGCCACCCCATGTGGTGTACCGGGTTGCGCCACCCGTAGGTGGGCGCCCACGTGTCGGTCTCGGTGGAATCCCAGAAGTAGTACCCCGCCCCGCCGCCGTGGGCCGAGGGGGACAACCCCAGGGGAAGCGTGCCGGCCCCGACCTCCGGGGGGAGGGCACTTTCCGCCTGCACCGCCGCCGCACCGGCCGCGAGGACGGCCGCCGGCAGCAGGACAAGCAGCAACAGGCTCTTCCTCATGACGACTCCTTCGGTTAACGCGTGAAAGCGGATGATCCTTTTACAAGGGATACAAAGGTAAGCTAGTCCGAAATATCCCCGCTGTCAAGGTCGAACCCGGACAAACGAATCTAAAACCCCGTCCCGCACATATAACAATTAAATCCGACGCAATCCCACACCGCAAGGCCAGCCGCGACCGATTACCAATCAGGGCCGGTCATCGGAGGAGCGCGTAACTCTATGGACAATGCCGACTTCATGCAAGGCACGTATAGTATAACACAATCGTGACCATTTACCAAAAAAATTCTCGAAAATCGCGTCATACTGGTCCTCCCCGGACGGTTGTATTCATTCAAATCGTTGTCAATGCCCGCTATTCCAGACTCCATGCCCGGTTCAGAATGGCGCGTCGGAATGGACAGCCCCACGAAACGCCCCCGCAACGATGAAAATTAAAATACCTATACTATACCACATATAGTATATATATTTATCGGGCATACAATCCCTTGCCAAAACCCCGCCGCGCGGGTACAATTCTCCGGTTCCAAAGAAAAAACGCCAGACAAGGAGCCGAAGTGGCAGAGACGATGAAGGCCGTCCGCAAGCTCGAGCCGGGTCCCGGCGCCGAACTGGTCGAGGTGGACGTCCCGGCGCCCGCCGAGGACGAGGTCCTGGTGAAGGTCGCCGCGACGAGCATCTGCGGCACCGACCAGCACATCTACCAGTGGAACGCGTGGGCCGCCCGCCGCATCAAAAACCTCCCCCAGACCCTGGGGCACGAGCTCGCCGGCGAGGTGGTCGAGATCGGCTCCCGGGTCACGGGCGTCCGGGTGGGCGACTACGTCTCCGCCGAGACCCACATCCCCTGCGGCCACTGCTGGGCCTGCAGGACGGACAAGCAGCACATCTGCCTGAACCTCAAAATCCTCGGGGTGGACCGCGACGGCTGCTTCGCCGAGTACATCACCGTGCCCGAGTCGGTCGTGTGGCAGAACGACCGGGCCATCCCCGCGGACCAGGCCGCCGCCCAGGAGCCGCTGGGCAACGCCCTGGACACCGTCCTGGCCGAGGACGTGGCGGGCAAAACGGTGCTGGTGACCGGCTGCGGGCCGCTGGGGGTTTTGACGGTTTTAGTGGCGCGCGCCTCCGGGGCGACAACAATCTTCGCCACCGACGTGTCGCCCTACCGGCTCGACCTGGCCAAAAAAGCCGGCGCCGACCACGTATTCAACGTGAAAGAGACGGACCCGGTTCCGAAAATCCGCGAGCTGACCGACGGCGTGGGGGTCGAGGTGCTCCTCGAGCTCTCCGGCGTGCCGTCCGCCCTGGCCCAGGGGCTCAAGGCCCTGGCCTTCGGGGGACGGGTGTCCCTCTTGGGCCTGTTCGACTCCGACGTTGGTGTGGACTTAAACGACGGGGTGATTTTCAAAAACGCGAGAATCTACGGCATCGTCGGCCGCCGCATGTACACCACCTGGTACAAGGCCAAGCAGTTCCTCGCCTCGGGGACGCTGGACATCTC
>MFAF01000046.1:4271-4367 GCA_001774505.1 Candidatus Coatesbacteria bacterium RBG_13_66_14
ATCATCGCAACCGGGGGGCGAAACACGGCGGGGACTAAATCCCCGCCCCACATTTATAGACGATGACGATTCCCCGTAGGGGCCGACCTTCAGGTC
>MFAF01000046.1:4587-5230 GCA_001774505.1 Candidatus Coatesbacteria bacterium RBG_13_66_14
ACGTCCTGGTGGTGGACGACGCCTCCACCGACGACACGGCAGAAGAGGCCGCCGACGCCGGGGCCCTGGTCCTGAACCTCCCCCCGCCCAACCGCGGCAAGGGGCACGCCCTGCGCCGCGGATTCGAGTACGCCCTGGCCGAGGGTTTTCGCGCCGTGGTCACCCTGGACGCCGACGGCCAGCACCCGCCGGGGCTGATCCCGCAATTTATAGAAAAGCTCGACGGTGCCGACCTCGTTTACGGCGACCGCCTGGGCGATTTGAGTGGAATGCCCGCCGCGCGCGTCTTCTCCAACCGCGTCACCACCGGCCTGGTCCGTTTCCTCGCCGGCGCGGGAATCCGAGACTCACAGTGCGGGATGCGGGCCATACGCCGCTGGGTCCTGGAGGCGGCGGCGACCAGGGCGGACCGCTTCGCCGCCGAGAGCGAGCAGCTCGTCCGCGCCGCCCGCGCCGGGGCCCGCCTCGCACCCGTGGCCATCCCCACCGTTTATTTGAAAAATTCCGCCAGCAAGATGCACGTCGTCCTCGACACCCTGCGCTTCGTCGGGGTGTGGTTCCGCCTCCTGGGCGAGCTCTGGTAGCCGGCGCACGGGCCGGTGAAGGGTGCAGCGGCCCCCTCTCCCTCCAAGGGGGAGGGTTG
>MFAF01000046.1:5278-5380 GCA_001774505.1 Candidatus Coatesbacteria bacterium RBG_13_66_14
CCGCCCTACGTCATCGCACCCCGCCGCCGTGCGCCTACAACAACCGCTGCTGCAACCGCGCCCGCGGGTGCGCCCGGTCGTAAACATCCCGCCACTGCTCCA
>MFAF01000046.1:5393-6523 GCA_001774505.1 Candidatus Coatesbacteria bacterium RBG_13_66_14
GCCCCGCCTCTGCTGTTCAGGAAAAGCTGCTCGACCTTTGGGGCGAGCGACTCCCGCAGCTCGAGGTACTCGGCGATCGCCGCCGCCGCCGTCCCGCCGCAGGGGACGATCCGTTCCTTTTTCCCCTTACCCAGGACGGTGACCAGCCCCCGGCCGAGGTCGAAGTCCCCCGCCCTCACGCCCGCCGCCTCGGAGACGCGCAACCCCGCGCCGTACAACAGTTCCAGCAGCGCCGCGTCCCGCGCCCGTATGGCGCGCCCCTTCTCGTAACCGACGAGAGCCGCCCCGATGTCCCGCGCACGCAGCGGACCGCCGTGACCGTTGAGAAAAAACCTGCCGGACTTCGGCGCGAGTGTATCCCGGAGCTTAACGTAACCGGCAAGAGCCAGGCGCACGGACTCCGGCAGGCGCAGCTCCCGGCAAGCCTTGGAGTTGATAATCCCGTAGCCCGTGTCCACCTCGCCGGCCTTCAGCTTCGCCAGGACCGCCGGGGAGAGCTCCAGCTTTTCGCGCATCAGGGTGAGCGCCCGGTCGCGCTCCTCCAACGGCAGAGGCTGCCGCGGAGCCTCCACCAGCCGCTCCGCCTCCTCCACCGACAGCACCCCCGGCAGCGGCCGGAACAGCCCCTTCCCCCGGGGAAGCAGCTTCGCCGGGTTGCCGGCTAAAAAGCCCCGCTTGACCAGCCAGCGCCCGAAGGAGCCCAGCGCCGACCGCCGTCGGGCCAGCGTGGCGTCTAAGTCCCCCGCCTGCCGCCGCTGGGTCAGGTATATCCGCAGCTCCAGCGCCACGAACCGCCCCAATGTCACCGGCGCGCCGAAGGCGGAGAGGTAAGCGATGAAAGCTTCCAGCTCACCCCGGTACGCGCGCAGGGTGTGCGGGGAAAAATCCCGCAGGCCCTCGAGCTCCGCGAGATACTCCTCCATCAGCTCACTTAGCGGTCGGTCGTCCACGAGGGCCATTGTAATACGCCGCGCCGCCCGCCGCCAGACGACCCTTGACAGACCCGATGACGGGGCGATCGGGGAGTTGTATGAAGGCGGATGACCGTAACCTCCCCCCCAAACCAGCCCGTTATAAGCTTGCGATGACGTAGGGCGGCCCCTCTGCGGGCCGCCGCTTCTACCCCTCAC
>MFAF01000046.1:6571-6708 GCA_001774505.1 Candidatus Coatesbacteria bacterium RBG_13_66_14
CCGCATATATATTCCCGACCTCGACCCTCACCCCAACCCTCTCCCTAAAAGGGAGAGGGGGTAGCGGCAGCCCTCACCCTCGGATGCGATGGCGTATGGGCCGACCAACGGTGAGCCGTTCAGGTCGGCCCGTTTTT
>MFAF01000046.1:6823-7346 GCA_001774505.1 Candidatus Coatesbacteria bacterium RBG_13_66_14
ACCGTGGACGGTCGCCCCTACGAACAGGATTCGCGACTTGCAAACGTAGGGGCGGGTGTCCACACCCGCCCGTTATTTTCAACCCCGCCATAAACCAAAACGTAGGGCGGGGTTTCCTAACCCCGCCGCGGCGGCCCGCAGGACGAGTCCTCTGCGGTCGCTCGTTTTTTTTCAAAGGAAGCCCTTACCCCTAACCCCGTGAGCGAACGCTCCTCCCACGGGGAGAGGGGGGGCGCTTCGACCCTCACTCCGGTTGCGATGACGTAGGGCGGGGCTCCGTCCCCGCCCGCTTCACCCCTCACCCTAACACTCTCCCTAAAGGGGAGAGGGGATAGCGGCAACCCCCACCCCGTCCTGCGCTGTAGTAGGGGCGGGGGCTCCGTACCCCGCCCGCCCCTCCCCCTAACCCGTCGACACGCCGCTCCCTAAAGGGGAGAGGGGATAGCGGCAGCCCCCACCCCGACCTGCGCTGTCGTAGGGGCGGGTGTCCACACCCGCCCGTTGGCTTATCAGCCGCCGTCCC
>MFAF01000046.1:7404-8768 GCA_001774505.1 Candidatus Coatesbacteria bacterium RBG_13_66_14
GATCCTCGAAGGCGCCCTCGGACTCCACCACCGCCTTGAAGGCGGCGATGGCGCACTCCAGGTGGTGCTCCTCGGGCTCGACGGTGGTCAAGAGCTGCGTGGCCAGCCCCGGGGCGACGAAGAGGCGCATGATTTTCGAATTGGGGTGCCGGCCGGCCAGGCGGATCCACTCGTAGGCCACACCGGCCACGACGGGGATGAGGGCGATGCGGATGAGCGCCGCGTAAATGAACCAGATGCCCTGGAGCGCCGGGATGGCGAAGACGGCGGAGTGGACCAGCACCAGGGCGATGAGCATGAAGACGAGGAAGCCGGTGCCGCAGCGGGGGTGCAGGCGGCTCTTGGTTTTTACATTATCCAGGGTGAGCTCCTCGCCGGCCTCGAAGGCCGCGATGGTCTTGTGCTCGGCCCCGTGGTAGCGGAAGAGGTCCCGGACGTCCTTCATGGCGCGGATCAGAACCAGGTACAACAGGAAGACGATGACGCGCAGGCCGCCCTCGATGAGGTTGAACCAGATGCCGCCCTCGGGCCCGACGGCCGGCCAGAGGGCGAGGATGCCGCGGGCGGCCCACAGGGGGCCGAGGATGAAGAGCGCCACGCCGATCAGGAGGCTGGGCAGGAGCAGGAACGCCGCGCGCTTGCCGGAGATGAGCCCCGGCTTCTCGTCCAGGCCTTCGATCGAGCGCCCCTCCTCGGAGGCCTTCTTCTTCCGCTCCTCCTTCTCGGCGAAGTCGGCCGAGGCGGTGAGCGCCTTGGTGCCCAGGACGGCGGAGTCCAGGAGCATGGAGGTCCCGCGGAAGAGGGGCCACTTGAAGATTTTCCAGCGGAAGAAGTGGGGCAGGGGGAGCTCGGTGAGCTCCAGGCGCCCGTCGTAAGGGCTCTTGAGGGCCATGAAGCATTTCTTGCGGCCGCGCATCATCACGCCGCCCATGACGGCCTGACCGCCGACCAGCTTCCTCTTGGGCTTTTTTTCCTTGTCGGGCATGGGTTTGTGGGCCTATCTACATAAATCCGGTCGGAAATATAGTTTCACGTGAAACGGCATTCTTGACCGGATTATAGTACAAATCCCGGGAATCCACCACCCGGGTAGGGGCGGTCCGGTTCGCGGCGTCGGGCGGCAGCCTCCCGGTTGGGAAAACCTGCCGCTTGCCTCCGGGGAAACCTGCCCATCGCCGCCGGTTAAAACCTGCCGAACCGGCTCCGGTTCGGCGTTTAACTGCTTCCTCGGACCTGTCGGAGACGGGGTCCGCCCGTGTCGCTTCCGTGAAAGTCCCGGTCGGGCCGGACCCCGCGAACCAATTACCGGGAGCCCACCCGCCAAACCGCCCCGCGGACGGGTTGAATCCGGAGGCCTGAGCAGT
>MFAF01000046.1:8784-10205 GCA_001774505.1 Candidatus Coatesbacteria bacterium RBG_13_66_14
AAACCGTCCCGCGGGTGAACCGCATCCGTCAGATGATGCCCAGCGCCTTCCCCGCCTTGCCGACGGCGGCGATGGCCCGGTCTATCTGCTCGTCGGAGTGGGCCGCGGTGAGGCTGATGCGAATCAGGGCGCCGCCCGGCGGCACCGCCGGACTGATCACCGGGTTGACGAAGATGCCGTCATCCTGGAGGAGTTTGGTCATCTTGAAGGCGGTCAGGTCCTCGCCGACCAGCACGGGTATTATCGGGGTCTCGGAGCCGTAGGTGTCGAAGCCGAAGGCGTCTAGGGCGCCCTTCATCCGCCGGGTGTTGTGCCAGAGACGGTCCACGAGGTCGGGCTCTTCGAGCATGATGCGCAGCGCCTCGAGGGCCGCCGCCGCGGCCGAGGCCGGGATGCTCGCCGAGAAGATGAGCGCCCGGCTCACGTGCTGGATGTAGTCGAGCACCTCCTCCTCCCCGGCCACGAACCCGCCGATGGAGCCCAGCGTCTTGGAGAAGGTGCCCATGATGAGGTCCACCCGGTCGGTGAGGCCGAAGTGGACGGTGCAGCCCTCGCCGCGGGGGCCCATCACGCCGATGGAGTGGGCCTCGTCAACCATCACCGCCGCGTTGTACTTCTCCGCCAGCTCCACGATCTGGGGCAGCGGGGCGATGTGCCCCTCCATGCTGAAGATGCCGTCCACCACCACCATCTTGCCCTTCACCGGCGGGATCCAGAACAGCCGCTCCTCCAGGTGCTTCATATCCATGTGGCGGAACTTGAGTATCTTGCCGAAAGCCAGGCGGGAGCCCTCCACGATGGAGGCGTGGTCCAGGCTGTCTATGACGATGAACTCCCCGCGGCCGACCATGGAGGAGATGACGCCCAGGTTGGTCAGGAAGCCGGTGGAAAAGACGAGGGCCTTGGGTTTTTTTACCAGCTTGGCCAGCTCCTCCTCCAGCTCGAGGTGGATGTCCAGGGTGCCGTTTAGGAAGCGGGAGCCGGCGCAGGAGGTGCCGTAGGAGTCCATGGCCCGCTTGGCCGCCTCGATCACCCGCGGGTGGTGGTTGAGCCCCAGGTAGGAGTTGGAGCCCAGCATCAGCACCTTCTTGCCGTTCAGTATCACCTCGGAGCCGACGGAGGAGAGCGGGCGGAAGTAGGGGTAGACCCCCGACGCGCGGGCCTCGTTGGCCCGGGTGAACTGGCCGCACTTTTTGAGGATGGGCTTATCGGGCATCGTCGCTCCGTGGGTGCGTAAGCGTATCCCCCGTATCTTAGCACAAACGGGAGGGGCCGGTCGAAGGGGTAACACCGGCCGAGGGGGCCGAACGCCCCACCGACGGGGCACCTTGCCCCTCCCTGACGTCGGGCGACCACGCGGGACGGGTTCTTCGCGGGCCGCCGTGTATTTTAAATCCCGGCACCGACGGGCACCCCGGCCC
>MFAF01000046.1:10253-10334 GCA_001774505.1 Candidatus Coatesbacteria bacterium RBG_13_66_14
ATGACATAAGGACGGACCGACCGGTCGGCCCGCGGGCGACCGTGGACTCATAGCCCCTACGTGTACGATTCGCGGATGCCC
>MFAF01000046.1:10362-10461 GCA_001774505.1 Candidatus Coatesbacteria bacterium RBG_13_66_14
TGCCAATCGAACCGGAAATGTAGGGCGGGGACTTTAGTCCCCGCCGTTTTATCGCACCGCCCCCTCCTGCGATGTCCCCTCTCCCCTCTGGGGAGAGGG
>MFAF01000046.1:10517-11171 GCA_001774505.1 Candidatus Coatesbacteria bacterium RBG_13_66_14
TGGCGAAGATCAGGATCGTCTGCAGGAAGAGCGGGACGGCTATCCAGAGGATGGTGAGCGGGTTGTCGAGCAAAACCTCGCCTTTGAAGGAAAAGAGCAGGACGAGCGTCAGCAGCAGCGCGGCGATGGATACGGGCGTCAGGCGGTGCAGGAACTTCTCCTCGAACCACGCCTTCCCCTTGGCCGCGATGAGCCGCCGCCGGGTGAAGTACCCCGCCACCAGCGGCAGGGCCACGTACACCCCCACCGAGAGCAGTATCGTCTCCCAGGGGATGGGCATGGCGTTGACCCCCAACAGCCACCCGCCCAGCGGGGCGTAGAGCAGGAGCATGGTGAGGGAGTTGATGGCCACCATGACCAGGGTCAGCCCGTCGTTGCCGCGGGCCAGGTAGCTCCACATCAGCACCATCGCCGTGCAGGGGGCGATGCCCAGGAGGATGGCACCGGAGACGTAGCTGCGCCACAGCTCCACCTCCTGCCCCGTTGCCAGGACCTCCGTCCCGGGCAGGAAGGGGCGGAAGATGACCCCCAGGAAGAGGCTGGCGATGGCGAACATGGTGAAGGGCTTGATGGCCCAGTTGACGACCAGGGTCAGGACCACCGGCTTGGGGGTTTTCGCCGCCCGCAACACCTCGCCGAAGTCTATCTTGACCA
>MFAF01000046.1:11273-11495 GCA_001774505.1 Candidatus Coatesbacteria bacterium RBG_13_66_14
CCAGCCCGATCCCCGCCCCGATGCACAGCAGCACCCAGAGGGTCAGGTAGCGCTCGAAAAACGACAGCTTGCGTTCCGCAGGCATAGGGTAGCGCCTCCAATGACGCTATCGAACGTGCGACCGTCTGCGTTCGTCCGCGGGCCGACCTAAACGGCGCGCCGTCGGTCGGCCCCTACGGGTTAATTTGCGACGGATAGACGTAGGGGCGGGGCTCCGTCCCC
>MFAF01000046.1:11551-11868 GCA_001774505.1 Candidatus Coatesbacteria bacterium RBG_13_66_14
TCAGCACCTTCCCCTCGCTCACCAGCTTCCCGTCAATCTCCAGCGCCGGGGTGAACATCACCTTGGCCTGGGAAATGTTCGCCAGGTCCTCCTCCTTGAGGACGATGCCCTGCTCCCCGGCGGCCTCGAGCGCCTCGAGGCAGTTCTGGTAGAGCGCGCCGCACCGGCGGCAGCCGGCGCCGTAAATCCTCAACTGACGCATGAAACCTCCCGACGGTTAAATAAAGCCGACTATCAATCCACCGGCTTCAGCTTGCCCTCCTCCTCCATGACGCGCTTCACCTTGTCCCAGAGGCCCTCGCGCCGGTAGATGTCGA
>MFAF01000046.1:11879-13509 GCA_001774505.1 Candidatus Coatesbacteria bacterium RBG_13_66_14
AGGTCGGGGAAGGTGATTGCGCCGCCCTGGCAGAGGTTCCCACAGGTGTTGCAGCCGACGACGCAACTGTACGGCCGCGCCACGCGCGCCCCCGCGCCGGTCCAATCGAAAACGCCCTTCCCGCAGTTCATGCACATCCCGCACGATATGCAGAGGTCCTCGTCAACGGTGGGATACCACTCGACCTTCTCGCGGGGATAGCCGGTGAGCCAGGGCATTTCGCTCCTTCGGCGGAAAGTTACGGGTTCGGGTAGGCCAAGCCGAAGAGCCAGCCCGCCAGGGTGGACAGGACCACCACCAGCCCGACGTAGACCACGGTTTTTTTCGTGCCCAGGACGGAGCGGATGACGAGCATGTTGGGCAGGGAGAGGGCCGGTCCGGCCAGAAGCAGGGCCAGGGCCGGGCCGCCGCCCATCCCCGCCCCGATGAGCCCCTGGAGGATGGGCACCTCGGTGAGCGTGGCGAAGTACATGAACGCGCCGGCGAGCGCGGCGAAGAAGTTCGCCAGGAGTGAGTTGCCGCCCACCGCGCCCTCGATCCAGCCCGACGGGATGAGCCCCTCGTGTCCGGGCCGCCCCAGGAGGAACCCGGCCACCAGGACGCCCGCGAAGAGCAGCGGGAGGATCTGCTTGGCGAAGCCCCAGGTCTCCGCGCCCCACTCCTTAAGCTCGTCCCGGCGGAACCAGCGCCAGAGAATTACTACCAGCAGCAACAGGAATCCGCCGCCGACCCAGAAGCGGTGCTCGTGGAGCCAGCGGCCCAGACCCCCGCCGCCCGTATCGCCCCAGTTGACGAAGACCAGAAGCGCGACCATCGTGAGGAAGTAGAGGCCGTCCTGCCAGGGCCGGCGCCGGTGCGGGGCATCGTCGGGCGCCGCCAGGGCCTCCGCCGCGCGCTTTTCCTCCGAGCGCCGGAAGATGGCCGACATGGCCAGGCCGATGACCACACTGAACACGACCGCGCCCACCGCCCGGGCGATGCCCAGCGTCGGCCCCAGGACGGCCGCGGTAAGGATTATCGCCATGACGTTGATGGCCGGGCCGGAGTAGAGGAAGGTCGTCGCGGGCCCTATTCCCGCCCCGCGCTTGTAGATGCCCGCGAAGAGCGGCAGAACGGTGCAGGAGCACACGGCCAGAATCGCCCCGGAGACGCTGGCCACGCCGTAGGCCACGACCCGGTTCGCGCCGGCGCCCAGGTAGCGCAGCACCGCGCCTGAGGAAATGAACGCCCCCACCGCCCCGGCGATGAAGAATGCCGGGATGAGGCAGAAAAGGACGTGCTCCCGGGCGTACTCCGAGGCCATGGCCACCGCTTCGGCGGCGGCGCCCTCCACGCGCCCCGAAGCGAAGGGCATGAGGTAGAAGGCCAGGAATACGGCCAGCATCAGGATGAATTTCGAGCGGTCCTTCATAGCTGAAAATCACCGCCGGAGTCGAGGGGGGAGGTTTTACCGAGACCCAGGGCCCGCAGGAGCGACGGCACGGCGGGGTCCGCGATGCGGTACATCCGCCGGGGACCGTCGGTTCGGCAGGCGACGACGCCCAGCTCCTTCAGCCGGGCCAGGTGGCGGCTGACGTTGGACTGCTCGCCGACGCCGGGCCACAGCTCGCAGACGCAGCGCTCGCCGTCC
>MFAF01000046.1:13533-15599 GCA_001774505.1 Candidatus Coatesbacteria bacterium RBG_13_66_14
CGGGTCTCGACGGCCAGGGCGCCGAGGAGCTCCAGCGCGCGGTCCAGTCCCGAAACGATTGCGGTCGCATGCACGGATCTGACCTCCTAGACGGCCAGGTAGACGAAGTACAGCCCCACCAGGATCAGAAGGCTCCCGGCGACTTTCTTCAGCACTGCCCCGGCCCGCTCCATCTTCTTCGAGCCGATGAGCTTCTGGGCGAAGGCCGCCGAGACCCCCGCCGCCAGGACCAGCAGCCAGTGCCCGACGGCGTAGGCCAACAGGAGCCCCATGCCGTAGACGACGTTCTCGCTGGTGGCGGCGAAAGTCAGGACCAGGGCCAATACGGGAGCGGCGCAGGGGGAGGCGGCCACCCCGAACAGAAGCCCCAGGACGAAGGCGCCCCAGAGCCCCCGCGATTTGATCTTCAGCCGGGCGAAGCCGGGCAGCTCGACCCGAATCAGGCCCCACAGGTGCAGCCCCACGAGAATCGCCACCGCGGCGAGAATCCAGTACCAGAAGCTCCCCTGGAGGCCGAAGAGCCCGCCCACGTAGGCGGCGATCCCCCCGAGGACGACGAAGGTCAGCGTCAGCCCCAGCATGAACAGCAGGCTGTAGGCCAGCGCCTTGCGGGTGCTCCCCTGCGCGTACCCCCCGACGAAGCCGATGGAGAGCGGAATCATCGCCAGGACGCAGGGCGAGAAGGAGGAGACGATACCCGCCAGGAAGACCCCGCCGAAGGCCAGGAGCGGGGCCGAGGTCAGCCACCCGCCGATGGAGGCGAGCAGGTCGCCCATCAGTCAATCCCCATGAGCTCGAACTGGGCGACTATCTCGTCCTTCGTCATCACCCCGACGTGGCGGTAGACCTCTTTCCCCTCCGCGTCGAAGAAGATCTGGGTCGGTATCATCTGGACGCCGAGGTCCTCGGCCAGCTCGTAATGCTCGTACACGTCCACGACCAGAACGACGACCCGGCCCTCGTACTCCCGCTTCACCCCTTCGAGGGTCGCCGCCATCTCCCGGCAGGGGATGCACATCGAGGAGCCGAAGTCTATGAGCTTGGGCAGTTTCGTCGAGGCGGCCTCGGCGGACAGGACCGGGTCGCCGCCGTCTTTGAGGACGAATATCGCCGTGACGGCGGCAGCGATCAAAACCAGGGCGATGACCAGTCCGCGGGTTTTCGCTTTCACGCCATACCTCCATGCATTTATCCCGTTTTATCGCCGCGATGCGGGGCGGATGCCGCAGGTGACGACGGTGGACCGTCCGGCGGTTTTACTCGACCACCGTCGCCCGCAGTTTACCCGCCAATCATATTACCGACGGGTCATATTGTCAAGCGCGTTATACCCCCGTGCTCGGACCGAAAAAACCGTTGACTCCGCCGGGCGGGACCGTATACTTGGCGCCATGCAAATCGAAAAACCCTCGCTCCTGTTGGTAAACGCCTGCCTCGGCGCCGACGACCCCTGCGTCCCGACCTACCTGGCGATGCTGGAGCCCTATTTCAAAGTTACGACGGTCCACGTTGACGCGCTGGCCTCGCCCCGCTTCGCCGAGGACGCGGCGGCGGTGACCGGCTCGACGAAGCTCATCACCCGCGACCCGGCCCCCGAAATACTCTACACCCTCTACCGGGAGACGGAAAAGCCGCTCCTGGGCATCTGCTACGGGCACCAAACCCTGGCCCACGCCTGGGGCGCCCGTGTCGTCAAAAAAGAGTTTTTCGAGGCCGACGCGGATATTCATATCTCGCAGCCCGACGCGCTCCTGGACGGATTCGCGGAAACCTTCACCGCCTTCAAGTCGCACTTCGAGCACGTGGTGCCCGACGAGGGGCTGACGCGGCACTTCGACGTTTCAGCCGCCTCGGACTGGTGCGCGGTGGAGGTGATTAAACACCGGACGCGGCCCTTGTGGGGGACGCAGTTCCACCCCGAGCGGTCGGGGGCGACGGGGGAGCGGATCGCCGCAAATTTCCACCGGATCGTGACGGGGGTGATTTCGCGGCGACCCTGACCCGCGATTGCGATGACGTAGGGGCGACCCGTAGGACGAGTCCTCTGCGGTCGCCCGCGAATTACG
>MFAF01000047.1:0-3782 GCA_001774505.1 Candidatus Coatesbacteria bacterium RBG_13_66_14
CCAGGCACTCTCGATGAGGATGTCCGTCGTTTCCGCGACGACGCCCGATTCCAGGCCGCCCATCACCCCGGCCACGGCCACCGGGCGCTCGGCGTCGGCGATGACCATCATCTCCGGGGTGAGGCGACATTCGTCGCCCTCCAGGGAAAAGATGGCCTCCCCTTGGCGCGCGCGGCGGACGATGACCCGCCCCCCGCCGAGTTTTGAAAAATCGAAGGTGTGCAGCGGCTGCCCCAGCCCGTGCAGGACGTAGTTCGTCACGTCCACGATGTTGGAGATGGGCCGGTGGCCGATGGAGATGAGCCGGCGGGCCAGCCAATCCGGACTGGGGCCGACTTTAACCCCGCGGACGACGAGGCCCACGTAACGGCGGCACAGGTCGGGGCATTCGATGCGGACCACCGTGCCGTCGTCCACCGATTCGGGGTTCACCCGCGGCGTCGGATACTTGAAGGGGATGTCGAAAACGGCGGAGAGCTGTCGCGCCAGGCCCAGGTGGCTCAAGGTGTCCGGTCGGTTCGGCGTCGTCTCCAGGTCTATGACCGCGGTCGCCGGGACGTCGAAGAGATCGCGGAGCGGTTGACCAATCTTCCCTTTCTCCAAAACGAGAAGCCCCGTGTGGTCGGCGGAAAGGCCCAGTTCCAGGCCGCTGGCCAGCATCCCGGCGCTGGTAGCGCCGAAGAGCTCCCGCTCGGTCACGGTCCCGAAGGGGAGGACGGTATCCGGGGGGACGTAGGCCGTCAGCTTGCCGACGCAGTCCTTGGTGTTCGGCGCGCCGGCGACGACCACGGCGTTCCCCTCCCCGTAATCAACGTTGCAGCGGAAGAGCTTGTCCGACCCGGTCAGCGGCTCGGCGGAGACCAGGCGGGCGACGACCACTTTCGCCAGGTGAGCGTAGGGGTCGTGCACCGCCTCGGCCACGGCGCAGGACTCGGTCAGCGCCCGGGCGATTTTTTCGGGCGGCGCGTCCAGCTCGACGTAGTCTCTAAGCCATTCGGTGTTCAGCTTCACGGAAAAACCTTAAAATTGCCGCAGGAAGCGCAGGTCGTTTTCGTAAAAGAGCCGGATGTCGCTGACGCCGTAGCGCACCATGGCGATGCGCTCGGGGCCGATGCCGAAGGCGAAGCCGGTGTAAATTTCAGGGTCTATCCCCAGGGGCGCGAGCACCGCGGGGTCCACCATCCCCGCCCCGCCGAGCTCTATCCAGCCCGTGCCGGAGCAGGTCCTGCACCCTTTACCCGCGCAGGCGGGGCAGGTGGCCTCTATCTCCGCCGAAGGCTCGGTGAAGGGGAAGAAGTGCGGCCGGAAGCGCACCTGCGCCTCGGGGCCGAAGAGGCTTTTCGCGAATTCCAGCAGGATTCCCTTCAGGTGCGCGAAGGAGACCCCCTCGTCCACCCACAGGCCTTCTATCTGGTGGAAAACGGGGTAGTGGCGGGCGTCGGCGGTGTCGTTGCGGTAGCAGCGCCCCGGCGCGATGACGCGCACCGGAGGCCGAGCCTTCTCCAGGGTGCGCACCTGGACCGGGCTGGTCTCCGTCCGCAGCAGCAGTGGGAAGTCGCGCAGGAAGAGGGTGTCCTTCTCGTCGCGCGCCGGGTGGTCCGGCGGGGTGTTCAGGGCGTCGAAGTTGTAGTGCTCCGTCTCGATGAGCGGCCCCTCGGCCACGCTGCACCCCAGGTCACGGAAAATGAAGACCAGTTCCTCGATGACCTGGTTCACCGGGTGCCGCCGGCGCACGTTCACCCTGCGGCCGGGGAGGGTGTAGTCCAGGAGAGGCTCCCGCTTCTCCCCGGCGGAGAGCTCGGCGATGCGGGAGTCCAGAGTCTGCTGGATGGCGACCTTCACCTCGTTGGCCCGGGCGCCGGCCCGGGGGCGCTCCTCGGGACCGAGCGAGCCCAGGCCGCGCAGGAGCTCGGTGAGCTTCCCCTTGCGGCCGAGGAATTCGACGCGCAGGTCTTCGAGGTCCTTGGAATCCGAGGCGGCCGCGATCCGCCGCTTCGCCTCCGCCTCGATGTATTCCAGGTTTTTCAGCACGTTTGATTCCAATTGAAAACCGGGCCCACGGCAACCGCGGGCCCGGGCCGTGCTTTTTAGGCCACAGCCGGGCGTCCACCGACGATTTCTTAACCCTTGGCTACCGTGACCAGATGCTCCAGCGCCTTCGGATCGGTGGCGGCCAGGTCTGCCAAGATTTTCCGGTCGAGGTGGACGTCCGCCTTGGCCAGACCGTTGATAAATCGCGAATAGCTCATGCCGTGCTCCCGGACGCCGGCGTTGATACGGGCTATCCACAGGCGGCGGAAGAGCCCCTTCTTCGCCCGGCGGTCGCGGTAGGCGTACTGCAGCGCCTTCCGGACGGCGTCCTGGGCGGTGGTGATGAGCCGGCTCCGGCCGTGCTGGTAGCCCTTGGCCTGCGCCAGGACCTTTTTCCGGCGGCGGCGGGAGGCGACGTTGTTTTTTACTCGGGGCATGCCGACACCTCTATATACCGAGCATCCGTTTGATCCGCTTGATGTCACCCTTGGTGGTCACCAGGGTGCTCTGGCTCAGGCGCCGCTTGCGGTTGGCGGATTTCTTGGTCAGGATGTGGTTGAAGAGCGCATGTTCGCGTTTGAGCTTGCCGGTGGCCGTGGGCTTGAAACGCTTGGCCGCGCCCTTTATCGTTTTCATCTTCGGCAACGTTGAAACCTCGCAGGTTAGGACTTGGCGATGGGCGGCTGACCGGGCACAACTCTTGGAGTTGAAACCTCGTCGGTCAGGACTTGGCCGCTTCTTTGAACGTTTCTCCGGGAAGCAGGACCATCGTCATGTTGCGACCCTCGAACCGGGCCGGTTGCTCGACCACCACACGCTCGCCGAAATACTCCGCTATCCGGGCGAGGATCTTCTCCCCTATCTCGGGGTGCGTCCTCTCACGGCCGCGGAAGAGGATGGTGACCTTCACCTTGTTGAGCTTTTCCAGGAACTCCTCGATGTGGCGGAGCTTGAAGGTGAAATCGTGCTCGCCGGTCTTGGGCCGCAGCTTTATCTCTTTGACCGAAAAGTTGCGCTGTTTCTTCCGCGCCGCGTGCTCCCGCTTCGACTGCTGGTAGAGGTACTTCCCATAGTTCATTATCCGGCAGACGGGCGGTCGGCCGTTGGGGGCCACTTCCACCAGATCGAGCCCCTTGCTCCGGGCCAGGTCCAGGGCGTCCAGGGTGCGCATTACACCGACCTGTGTGCCCTCCTCATCCACCACCCGCACTTCGCGGACGCGTATCCGCTCGTTGACGCGAGATTGGTCCTTAACTATGGAGCACCTCCGGAAACTTCAAGCGGAGCCGCGTTTTTATAGCATGAATACCGGCGGCAAGTCAAATGAAATAAACGTGTCGCCCGACGGGGGTCGGACCACAACCCCTCGGACCTTATCGGGTAGCGCGGCCGTGCGTCCGTCCCGGCAGCCGATCGCTCACCACCGGCCGACCAGCAGACGCCCGGCGTTTTCCCCGACCAGCCCGTCCAGCGCCTCGGAAAGGCTTTTGTTGAACGCCTTTTTGCCGTGCGGGCGCAGGTTGATGTCCCCGGCCTCCGCCTCGGCTTTCCCGACGACAACGACGTACTTAACCTTGGCCGTCTCCGCCGAGGCGATCTTCGCCCCGAGCTTGGAATCCTTCGCGTCCACGCGGACGCGCAACCCCTTTTCCCTAAAACTGTCCGCCACTTTCTCCGCGTATCCGAGGAACTCCTCCGCCACCGGCAGCACGCGCTTCAACCCTCCCATCCCTCCCTTCTAGGGAGGGCTC
>MFAF01000047.1:3840-4708 GCA_001774505.1 Candidatus Coatesbacteria bacterium RBG_13_66_14
TAGGCTTCGATTTCACGCTGGAGGAACTCGATGGCATGGTTAACGCTGTGATTCGTGTTGTTGCCGTTCCTATCACGGAGGGTTATGGCGTTTTCAGCCTTTTCCACACGACCGCAGATGGCCATGTAGTTAACCCTTGCTTCCGTGGCTTTGGCTATCTTGATGCTCAGTTTCTGGTTGCTATCGTCAATTTTCGCCCTCAGCCCCGCCAGGGTAAATTTTTGGAGAACTTCACCGGCATAATCGTTGACATCCGACGTTATAGGCAAGATCCGAACCTGCTCTGGAGCCAACCATAGCGGGAACTTACCATTGTAGTGCTCGATGAGCACCCCGATGAACCGCTCGAAGCTCCCCAGGACCGCCCGGTGGACCATTACCACCCGGTGCCGCGCCCCGTCCTCCCCCACGTAGGCGAGGTCGAAGCGCTCGGGGAAGTTGAAGTCCACCTGGCAGGTCGTCGTCTGCCACTTGCGGCCCAGGGCGTCGGTTACGTTGATGTCAATCTTCGGTCCATAGAAGGCGCCGCCTCCCGAATCCACGACGTAGGGCACCCCAAGGCGCTCCAGGGCGTGCTCCAGGGCGACCGTGGCCTGGTCCCAGATTTCCGGAGAACCCATGGCGTCCGGAGGCCGCGTCGCCAGGGCGTAGCTCATCGGCAGGCCGAAGACGCCCATGAAATCCTGGGCGAAGCGGATGACCCCGACGATTTCGTCCTCGAGCTGGCTCGGGGTGCAGAAGATGTGGGCGTCGTCTATGGTGAAGCCGCGCACGCGCATCAGGCCGTGCAGCACGCCCGACATTTCGTTGCGGTACACGTGGCCAAACTCGTAGTAGCGGACGGGCAGCTCCCGGTAGGAGTGCAGGC
>MFAF01000047.1:4915-5057 GCA_001774505.1 Candidatus Coatesbacteria bacterium RBG_13_66_14
GACTGCACCGCCGTGGCCAGGACGTGCGCCGCCGTGTGCCAGTAGAACTCCCGGCCCTCGGGGTCATCGAAGGTCACGAGGCGGAAGTTATGATCTCCCGGTGGGATTGGACGACCCAGGTCCCAATATTCTTCACCTAAAA
>MFAF01000048.1:0-2741 GCA_001774505.1 Candidatus Coatesbacteria bacterium RBG_13_66_14
ACCAGCGACCTGTGCAACCTCCTCGTCGCCATGGGGGCGAAGATGTCCGGCGTCGGCACGCCGACCCTGGAAATCGAGGGGGTGGATTCGATGCACGGGTGCGAGTACGCCGTGATGGGCGACATCATCGAGGCGGGGACGTACATGGTGGCGGCGGGGATAACGCGCTCGCGGTTCACCCTGGCCGGCTGCCCGCTGAAGGACATGGCCCCGGTGGCGGAGAAGCTGGCGGAGGCGGGGGTCGTTTGCTCCGACGAGAATGGGCGGGTGACGGTTGACGGGCGCGGGGGCAAGCGGCCCATTGAAATCCGCACCGGGCCCTGGCCCGAGTTCCCCACCGACATGCAGGCCCAGATGATGGCCCTGGTCACCGTGGCGCCGGGCATCAGCGTTTTCACCGAAACGATTTACCCCGACCGGTTCATGCACGTGCCGGAGCTGGTGCGGCTGGGGGCGACCATCAGCCGGGACGGTGCTACGGCGGTGGTCCACGGCATGACGGCGCTGGCCGGGGCGCACGTGATGGCGACGGACCTGCGGGCGTCGGCGGCGCTGGTCCTGGCCGGCCTGGCCGCCAAGGGCGAGACCCAGGTCCACCGCGTCTACCACCTGGACCGGGGCTACGAGGGGATGGAGATAAAGCTCGCCGCCCTGGGCGCCGACGTCAGCCGCCTGCCCGACGAGGACGCCTGAACCTCCGCGCGGGAGCCCCATGTCCTTCAACTCAATCATCTTCGCGGTCTTCCTCCCCATCGTCTTCGCCCTCTACTGGTCGCTCAACCGCGCCCCGCTGAAGCTGCAGAACCTCCTGGTCATCGTCGCCAGCTACGTTTTCTATGGCTGGTGGGACTGGCGCTTCCTGGGGCTCATCTTCGTCAGCTCGCTGACCGACTACCTGGTGGGGCGGGGGCTGGCCCGGACCGAGGACCCGCGGAGGCGCAAGGCGCTGCTCGTGGCCAGCCTCGTCGTGAACTTCGCCCTGCTGGGTTTCTTCAAGTACTTCAACTTCTTCGCCGACTCCTTCGCCTCCCTGTTGACCGGCCTGGGCATGCAGGTCAACCCGTCGTCGCTGGCCGTGATCCTCCCCGTGGGGATCAGCTTCTACACCTTCCAGACGCTGTCGTACACCGTGGACGTCTACCGGCGGAAGGTGGAGCCGACGCGGGACCCCATCGCGTTCTTCGCCTTCGTGAGCTTCTTCCCGCAGCTCGTGGCGGGCCCCATCGAGCGGGCGCGCAACCTCTTGCCGCAGTTCGCCCGGCGGCGGGAGTTCGACCTCGAGCGGGCCAAGGACGGCATGCGGCAGATCCTGGGCGGCCTCTTTAAGAAAATCTGCATCGCCGACTTCGTCGCCCGCTCCGTGAACACCATCTTCACCACCTACGCCCGCCAGGACGGCATCGTCCTCCTCGGCGGCGTCTTTCTGTTCGCGGTCCAGATCTACTGCGACTTCGCCGGCTACTCGGACATCGCCATCGGCACGGCGCGGCTCTTCGGCTTCGACCTGATGCGCAATTTCGCCTACCCCTACTTCTCCCGGAACATCGCCGAGTTCTGGCGGCGGTGGCACGTCTCCCTGTCGAGCTGGTTCCGCGACTACGTGTACTACCCGCTGGGCGGGCCCTTCGGCTCCAAGGCCCGGCAGGTCTTTGGCATCCTGGTCACCTTCACCCTGAGCGGGCTGTGGCACGGGGCCAACTGGACCTTCGTCTTCTGGGGCTTCCTGAACGGCTGCTACTACGTCCCGCTGATCCTGGCCAAGAACCCGCCGCACCACAAGGGCGTGGTGGCCAAGGGGCGCCGGCTCCCGACCGCGGGGGAGCTGTTTGGGATGCTGGGCACCTTCGGGCTGGTGCTCCTGGGGTGGGTCTTCTTCCGCTCCGAGACGTTCGCCGACGCCCTGGCATACCTGGGGCGGATGTTCAGCGCGCCGTACGTGTCCGGGGTGTGGCACGGGGCTCTCCTCCAGCCCGTGGCGGTATCCGTGGCCTTCTTCGTCGCCGAGTGGATTCAGCGCCGCCGGGCGCACGTGATGGACCTCGCCCGGGCGCCCCGGCCGCTGCGCTGGGCGGCCTACTACGCCGTCTTCCTGGTCGCGGCGCTCTTCGGCACCTTCGGGGGCCAGGAGTTCATCTACTTCCAGTTTTAAAGCATGCGGACCTTCCTCAAGCTCACGCTCGTCTTCCTCACGCCGGTGGCGGCGATCATCGCGCTGCAGTACCTGGTGGACCCCTTCGACCTGTACCCGTTCCAGCTCCTGCCGCCCGTGGACCTGCCCTCGCGGGAGGAGAAGGTCGAGGGCTACCTCGCCACCGACCGCGCCTTCGACGCCGTCATCCTGGGCTCGAGCCGGACGATGCGCCTGGACGCGGAGTACGTCGGGAGCCACGGGTACCGGTGCTACAACTTCGGCGTGGCCAACTGCCGGGCGGAGGACCTCTACGCCTTCCTGGCGATGATTCTGGAGGAGGCCCCGCGGCCGCCGCGCCTGGTCATCCTCGGCCTGGACGCCGAGCTCTTCCACCCCTACCTCGAGACCCGGAGCGAGCTTTTGGTGATTCCCGAGCTGGCCCGGCACCTGGAGCCGTGGATGATCGTCTCCCCCTCCGGCGACGAGCCGGTGCTGCGGAAGCTGTCCAACTCGCTCTTGATGAGCTTCGTTTCGGTGTGGCGGTGGATCACCGGGCAGGGCCCGGACCGTCGGAACCGCATCCTCCCCGAGAACGGGAATTTCGCCTCCA
>MFAF01000048.1:2747-3120 GCA_001774505.1 Candidatus Coatesbacteria bacterium RBG_13_66_14
TCCCGCCGCTCCACGCCGCGGGGGTGAACCTGGGGGTCAACCTCCGCTACGAGGACATCTTCAACACCTACGACCGGCTGAGCCAGACGCGCCGGAGAACCTTCGAGGCGTTCCTGGCGCTCGCCGCCGGGCACGGCGTCGAGGTCCGCGCCTTCATCACCTGCTACCAGCCGGAGATGACCGACTACCTCTCCCGGTACACCCTCTACGAGGAGCGGATGAAGGACCTCAAGGCGTACCTCGACGGCCTGGATTACCCGGGCTTCACCTGGCGCGATTTTTCCAGGGTGGGGAGCTTCGGGGGGGTGGAGACGGATTTCCTCGACCCGTCGCACGTGGGCTCGGTGAACGCGGCCAGGATGGTGGACCGGCT
>MFAF01000048.1:3145-14113 GCA_001774505.1 Candidatus Coatesbacteria bacterium RBG_13_66_14
GGGGGGGGGCGAGGTTGGAAACGTGAACGCGGCGGCCCACGGTCCCCCTCTCCCTTCCAGGGAGAGGGTTGGGGAGAGGGTTGGGGTGAGGGGTAAATCGGCGGGGACTAAAGTCCCCGCCCTACATTTCGGACTGCGCAAAACCCCGTAGGGGCGATGAGTCCACGGTCGCCCGCGGGCCGACCTAAACGGCGCGCCGTCGGTCGGCCCCTACGTCGTCGCAGCGTGAGGGTCGGGGCTGGGAGCGTAAAGCGGCGGCCCGTAGAAGGGCCGCCCTACACCATCGCAGCCTTGATGAAGATTGCCGCAGTCCCCTCCCCCTCTGGAGGGAAGCGCACTTACGGGCTGGGGTGAGGGGTGAAACGGGCGGGGTACGGAGCCCCCGCCCTATGTATGTAACATTGCGGCGGGTGACCCTGCAACCGTATGCGGCCACCCGCCCTAAACCGTCCCGAGGCCGTCCCACGTCAGGGCCCGCCCGCGCTCCAGCGTCGACCGGAAATCCTCACCGCCCAGCTCGCTTTCGAGAACCAGTAAATTCCGTTGGACCGCAACCCGTACGCGCTCCGGGGCCTCCGGGCGGTCGGCGAGGAAGGCCAGTATCTCCACGGCCCTCTCCGCCCCGCCGCCCTCCGCTAAAAGCCCGGCCGTCTCCAGGAGGGCCTCGCAGGCCGCGGGGAGCTTGTCCGTTTCCCGGGCCGTTTCCAGGGCCAGCCGCAGGTCGGCCGCGGCGTCCCCGCGCTCCCCCTTCGCCCGCAGGAGCCTCCCCCGCCCCAGGAGGGCGTCCACGCGGACCCCCCGCATCCCGCGGGCGTCGGCGAGCTCGAGCGCCTCGGCGAAGCGCCCCGCCGCGCCTTCGTAATCGCCCTCCCTGACGGCCGCCTCGCCCAGGCCGACGAGGCACCAGCCGGTGGTCAGGGGGTCGTTCATCTCCCGGGCGACGGCGAGCCCCTTCTCGAACCGCCCCCGGGCGGCGGCCGCGTCCCCCAGTTCGAGGGAGGTCCACCCCAGCCCCCAGTGGCCGAAGGCCCGGCCCTCGGGGTAGGCGGTCTCGTCGGCTTTTTCCAGGGTGTCGGCGAAGAGCCGCCGGGCCTCGTCGCAATCGCCGCGCGCCAGGGCGACCTTCCCCTGGGAGAACCGGTTGATGATCACCCCCCAGAGGCTCTCGACCCCGGTGAAAACCTCCACGCTCGCCGCGAGCTCGCGCTCCGCGAGGTCGAACCCGCCCGTCTCGGCGTAGACCTCGCCCAGGCCGCTGCGCGCCAGGGCCACCGTCCACTGCTCCCCGGTGGCGAGGGCCGTGTCCAGGCTCTCCTTGAACAGGCGTTCCGACTCGCGGTAGTCGCCGACGCGGAAGGCGATGTCGCCAAGGGTGATGAGGCTGGAGGAGATGTGGTAGGTGTCGGAGGTCCGGCGCAGGAGCTTGAGCCCGTCCAGGCACAGCTCGCGGCCCCGGGCGTACTCCCCGCGGGCGTTGGCCAGGTCGCCCAGGGCGGAGAGGATGTGCCCCACCCTGCGGTCGTCCCCCGACTCCTCGGCCAGCCGCAGGCTCCGGCTCCACGTCTCCTCGGCCTTGGCGTAGTCGGCCGTGCGCATGGCCACCGCGCCGATCAGGAACACCACGCGGCTCCGGTCGCCGGCGGACGAGAGCTCGTCCACGCGGGGCTCGCACTCCGCCAGGAGCTCGGCGGCCCGCCGCAGGTGTCCCAGGCGGTACTCGAAGAACCCCAGGCGCCAGAGCAGGGCGAGGTGGATCTCGCCGTCCCCGGGCCCGACGTGCTCCAGGGCGCGGCGGAAGACCTCGAGGCCGTCGCGGTGGAAGCTGGAAGCGTCGAAGTAGCTGTAGAGCGGATCCACGCACGCGCCGGCGAGCTCGAGGTCCCGCTCCTCGAGGCTCCACAGCCAGGCCTGGCCGATGTTGGCCATATCGAGGCCGAGGGCCGCCAGGTTCTCCTCCCCCCTCCCCCGGTGTTCCTGGAGGAAGCGGGCGTAGTAAGCGCGGAAGCGGTCCCGGGTCTCCCGGAGGGCGTCCGGGTCCGCGGCGAGCCTCTCCCCCCCGAAGGCGCGCACCAGCTCGTGCAGCTCGTACCGCCCGTCCTCGCCCGTGCGCACCAGGGACTTGTCCGCCAGGGAGGTGAGTCGGCGGAGGTCGGCCCCGGCTATCTCCGCCGCCGCCCGGCGGTCGAAGCCGCCCCGGAAGAGCGTCAGCCGCGGGAGGACGGCCCGCTCCCCCTCGTCGAGCAGGTTCCAGGAGTAATCGAAGACGCCGCGCAGGCTCCGGTGGCGCTCCGGCACGTCGCGCAGGCTCGTCTCCAGGAAGTCCAGGCTCGTCTCTATCTCGCCCAGAATCTCGGCCACGCCCAGGGTCCGGGTCCAGGAGGCGGCGAGCTCGATCCCCAGGGGCATTCCGCCCACCCGGCGGCAGATCTCCCCCGCCGTCGCGAGGTCGGGCTCACGAAATTCCACGCCGGGCGCGACGCGCAGGGCGCAGGCGACGAAGAGCTGCACCGCGTCGTAGGCGTCGTCGTCCCTCTCCGTGGGCCTGGGGGGCAGGTCCAGGCCGCCCACCTCGAAGGCGCACTCGGCGTGGAGGTTCAGACGCTCCCGGGAGGTGGCTAGAATTTTCACCTCCGGCCCCCGCGCCAGGATTTCCCCCAACAGGGGGGCCCCATCCAGGAGGTGCTCGAAGTTGTCCATCACCAGCAGGAGCTCCCTGCCGGCGAGGTATCGCAGGAGCTGGGCCTGGGGGTCCTCGCGGCCGCCGAAGTGGAACCGGAGGGCCTCGGCGACGGTGGAGACGATGAACTCGGGGGAGGCCAGCGGGGCCAGGGCGACGAACCACACGCCGTCGGCGAAGTCCTCGATGCGCTCGGCGGCGGCCTGGAGGGCCAGGCGGGTCTTCCCGATGCCCCCCGGCCCGAGGAGGGTCAACAGGCGGCAGCCCGGCGAGGTCAAAAGCTCGGCGATGCGCGCCAGCTCGTCCTCGCGGCCCACGAAGGGCGTGGACTGGGCCGGGAGGTTGTGCGGCTTGGAGTCCAGGGTCCGCAGCGCCGGGAAGTCCCGCCGGGGCAGGTCGGGGTGCCGGAGGCCGAGGATGCGCTGGGGGCTGGAGAGGTCCTTGAGGCGGTGGACGCCGAGGTCGTCCAGCTCGGCTTCCGGAGGCGTGGGGCATCCCTCGGCCGCGGCCGGGGTGAGGAGAATCTGGCCGCCCCAGCCCGCGGAGAGAAGGCGCGAGGCGCGGTTGATGACCGGCCCGAGGAAATCCTCGCCGCGCCGTTCGGCCTCACCGGCGTGGATGGCGACGCGGACGCGCAGCTCGCCCACCTCGCCGAAATCCTCCCCGGCCACGCGACGCTGGATTTCCAGGGCGCACGCGAGCGGGCCGCCGCCCTCGAAGACCGCGAAGACGCCGTCGCCCAGGTGCTTGATGACCCGGCCGCCGTGGGCCGCCACCAGCTCCGCCAGGAGCTCGTCGTGGCGCGCTAGGGCCCGGCTCATCGCGGCGCCGTGGCGCTCCCAGAGCTGCGTCGAGCCCTCGATGTCGGTGAATAAAAAGACGGGCATGGTTGTGGGGGTGCTTTCTGCAAGGGTAACTGTACCATCACCGGGGGCGGGAGGACAAGGCGGCGTTGTTTCCCCGCCGCGCGCCAGAATGTAGGGCGGGGATTTAAATCCCCGCCGCGGGCCGACCTGAAGGTCGGCCCCTACGGGTCGGTTGTGCGTCGTTCAGTCGTAGGGGCGGGCGCCCACACCCGCCCGCCCCTCTCACCGGCCCGTAAGCGCGCTTCCCCCCAGAGGGGGGAGGGGGCAGGCGGTAGCCCTCACCCCTAACCCCTCTCCCACAGGGAGAGGGGGACACACCGGCCCGTGACGGCGATCCGCGCATTCATCTCAAAAACGTATCAATTACCCTTGACCTGTGTTAAAATCCTTGGCGGTATCAACCCCTGTGTCCAATCAGGGGCGGGGAGATTTTCCCGCCCGCGAGGCCAATTTACCGATAACAAGGGAGGTTCATAGATGAAGACTCTGCAAACGGTGCTCCTGTTGGTCTTGGCCGTGGGGGCCCTGGCGGCGGACAAGACCGTCTTCCTCGAAGACTTCGACGCCTCGTGGTGAAGCTACTGCCCCCGGATGCGGGAAGCTTTCTCGCATCTCCGCGCGGATTATTCCGAGGATGACCTGGTGGTCGTTTCCAACCACTGCGGCGACGGCTACGCCAACGCCTACACCAACTACCGCAAGAGCTACTGCGTCGTTTCCGGTTACCCCACCGCCATGGTGGACTACATCTACAAGCTGGTCGGCACCTACTCCACCTGGCAGCAGAACTACGACTGGCTGAAGGTCCGGATTGACATCCAGCTCGCCAAGGAGTCCGAGGCCACGCTGGACCTCGACTACTTCGCCATCGGCGACGACATCTACCTGGAGACCACGGTGAACCTGGAGGACGACATCCAGAACGAGTGGTGGGTGTGGATGCTGGTCTACCAGGAAATGTGGGACACGTACCCGCTGGTGGTCCGCGACGGCGACTACACCCCGTCGGTGCTCCAGATATCCGGGGCCGGCGAGAGCGACAGCTACTACTGGAGCTTCGACCCCACCGGCTGGGACACCGACCACCTGGTGGGCGTCTGCTTCCTGGAGAAGAACCACGGGACCAAAGAGGTCGTGCAGTCCAGGATGGTCCACCTGGACCTGGGCAGCATGCTCGACACCCACGAGCCCATCGTGGTTGACGTGGATCCCGAGAACGGCGAGGACGACGTGCCGATTGACTCGACCATCGAGTTCACCTTGCTCGACGACTCGGGGATCAACCTGGACACGCTGGACTTCACCGTGACGGACGACACGCTCTCCGGCGGCCGGGCGCTCACACCGGGCGGCCGCGCCCTCTCCGCGGGCTTCACCCCCGCCGGCGACATCTCCGGCGACCTGGACATTGACGACTCCGACCCGCAGTCCGTGGTCTGCACCTTCACCCCGGACGACGAGTTCGGCTACGAGGCGACCATCACCTGCACCATCGCGGCGGGGCTGGAGGACACACAGGGTTACGGCACCAGCGAAGACTACGTCTGGAGCTTTGTGACCGAGGAATGGGTCAGGGTCGAGACGACGACCTGGGGCGCCATCAAGGCCCAGTTCTAAGAGGGCGTCGAGATTCGCAAGGGCGGGTTTAGGCCCGCCCTTTTCTTTGGGAAAAATGTGGCGGGTTTTAGGCCCGCCCTTTTCGATATCCCCCTCGCCCCCCTGGGGAGAGGCTCGCCTACGGGCAGGGATGAGGGGTGCGATGATGTAGGGGCGTGTGCCCGCACCCGCCCGTATTCACCCCTCACCCTAGCCCTCCCCCCAAAGGGGGGAGGGGACGCTACACATCCCTCCCTGGCCCGTGCCTCGTTGCGCCGACGTAGGGCGGGGGCTCCGTACCCCGCCCTTGGTTTTTAACGGGCGGCACACGGAGTTGCCGCCCTACGGGTCCGGGTTGAGGGGGTTACCCCGCCATGCGCACCAGCTCCACCACCGCCAAGTACACCATCTGCAGGCCGATGGTCATGGTGATGAGCCCCGAGAGTCGGATGCTCACGTTGACCACGTTCTGGTTGATGACCCTCTGCAACAGAAGCGTCAGGCGCATGAGCCCCACGTTGAGGGCGATGGCGGCGGCCACGGCCCCCAGGGCGAACAGCTCGCCCGAGTGCGCTGCGATGGTGACCGCCTGGGCGAAGGTGGCCGGCCCCACGATCAGCGGCACCGCGAAGGGGACCACCTTCAGCTCGCCCAGGTCCTGGTCCCGGCGCAGGTGGAAGGTGACCCCCCGGCTCAGGCGCGTGTAGCCGATGCCCGCCAGGACCAGCCCCCCGGCCAGCCGCAGCGTGGCCACGTCCACCCGGAAGACGACCTTGAACAGGAAGCTCCCCGTCCCGGCGATGAGCGCGGTGATTAAAAACGCCCACAGGTTCCCGAGGTAGATGAGCCGCGACACGTCCCGGTCCGGGTGCTCCCGGGCGATGGAGAGAATCAGCATCATCTGGCTCACCGGGTTGATGATGATGACCAGGAAGATGAGCTGGAGGCAGAACTCGTTCATCTACCCTCCGAGGAGCGTTTTTCGCAGAAGTTCGAACAGGTGTCGGAGCCGGTCTTCGGGGGGCGCGTCGCCGGGCTCGGTCCCCACGGCGAACCCCGGCCCGCCCGCGGGGATGATAAAAGTCGGCAGGCCGGCGAGTTGCGGCGCGGGTCGCAGCCAGTCGTCCAGGAGCACCGCCGCCGGTCCGCCTTTCCCCCGGGCCGTCGCGGCCAGCTCCCCGATTCCCAGGTGCTCGACGAAGCCGGCCAGGCGGAAGCCCCCCGAGGCGGCCCACACCGCCCCGTCGCCGGAGGCCCATTCGCGGGCGAGCTCCCCGGCGAGGCAGCGGTTGGTGGTCCCGAAGGGGACGGCTTCCAGGCCTGATTCAGTAAGCACGTCGGCCAGGCGGCGGCCGTCGGCCAGGGTCAGCTTCTGCCCGCGGCAGAGCCAGACGCGCCGCGCCCCGTTTTTTAACAGGTACGCGGCCAGCCCCCGCGCGGGGTCGTCGCACGGGGCGATGTCCCCGGCGGGCAGGCCGTAGAGCTCGGCGGCCAGGAGGGTCGTCAATGCGGGGAGCTTCTCCCCGGACGGTTTTCCCAAGAGGTCCCGGCCCCGGCGGACGGCCTCGGCGGCCGATTCGTTCACCGGCCCCGGACGGAGCGCCAGGCGGCAGAGCCCGGTCAGGAGCCCGCCGGGCAGGGCGCCCAGGCCCGGCTCCCGCTCGACGGCGGCGCGCCGGACCGCGTCCACGCTCGGGGGGTGCGCCATGGGTAAGCCTCCTCGATTCAAGGGATTACTCTACCGTTAACCCGGTTCCCGTGTCAAATTGCACCCCCCGGAGGGGCCGGTCGAGCTTGACTATCCGCGGTCGAGTTGCTAAACTCCGTCTGTTTTTATGCGGTTGCATCCGGCGCGGCGCACCGGGCCGGGATTCCGTTGGCGTCGTTTTCATGCACCGGCCCGCACCAAAGAAGAGCGAATCCACCGAAACCGTCTTCCGCAGCGGGTTTGTGGCACTTTTGGGTCGCCCCAACGTCGGCAAGTCCACCCTCCTCAACACCCTGTTGGGCGAGAAGGTCGCGCCCGCCACCCCCAAGCCCCAGACCACGCGCCGCCTCCTGCGCGGCGTCCTCACCGCCGACTCCTACCAGGCGGTCTTGGTGGACACGCCGGGCTACCACCGACCGGCGGACGAGCTCGGGCGCAGGATGATGGCGACAAGCCGGGGGGCGCTGGCCGACGCGGACGCCGTCCTGGTCGTGGTGGACTCCACCGACTGCGGGCCGGCCGACGGCGAGCTGGGCGACCTGGCCGCGGGGGCGAAGAAACCCTGGCTCGCGGCCTGGAATAAAACCGACCTCCCGGATTCCGGTCCCCTTCCCACGCGGCTGGGGGAAGCGGACGCGGAGATGTTCCCCGTCTCGGCCCTCACCGGGGCGGGGCTCGAGGCCCTCCTCGGTCGGCTGGTGGAGATGCTGCCCGCCGGGCCGCCGCTCTACGACGCCGACCAGCTCACCGCCGAGACCGAGCGCGAGCTGGTGGGCGAGTTCGTGCGCGAGCAGGCCATGCTCGCCCTGCGCGAGGAGCTGCCCTACGCCGTCGAGGTCCTCGTGAACGCCTTCGAGGAGCGGCCGGGCGGCCTCACCTACATCGCCGCGACCCTCTTCGTGGAGAAGAAGAGCCAGGTGGGGATCGTCGTGGGGGCCGGGGGAGCCGTCCTGCGCGGAATCGGCAGCCAAGCCCGCCGCACCGTGGAGGCCTTTCTCGAACGGCGCGCGTACCTGGACCTGGAGGTCAAGGTCCGGCCCAAGTGGCGCCGCGACCCCGCCGCCCTGGACGGGTTCGGCTACCGCGGGAGCCGGTGAAGCCACGATCCGGCAGGGGGCGGGGGTCCGGTTTTTTCCGCCCGGCGACGGTCGTTGCGTCGGTCCCGATTCGACCGGGGGCGGGGGTCCGAGGCCGAGGCCCGACCGCGGCGGGACGGCGCTTGAAACCCGGCCGGGTGGGTCGGGGGCCGAAGCCGCTCCGGTATCTCACGCGCTGGCGATTTCAGCCGGGAGGGCCGGGGTCCGAGCCTTTTGCAAGGTGTGTCGAAAATGGGCAAGAACAACCACAGCGACGATCCGGTGCGCATCTTCGAGGAATGGTGCAAGGGCTGCGGCGTGTGCGTCGCCTTCTGCCCGAAGGGCGTGCTGGTTTTGAACCACCACGGCAAGGCGGAGATCGCCCACCTCGAAAACTGCCTTTACTGCAAGCTCTGCGAGCTTCTCTGCCCCGATTTCGCGGTCACCGTGAGGGGCAAACCCGAGGAAACCAAGGCCGATGGCGACGGGTAAAAATCTGCAGTTCTTCTCGGGCAACGAGGCGATAGCCCACGGCGCGCTCTACGCCGGGTGCGACTTCTTCGCCGGGTACCCCATCACCCCCTCCACCGAGGTGGCCGAGATAATGGCGCTGGAGCAGCCCAAGCGGGGCGGCTCCTTCATCCAGATGGAGGACGAGATAGCCTCCATGGCGGCCATCGTGGGAGGCGCCATGGGCGGGGCCAAGACGATGACCGCCACCAGCGGACCCGGCTTCTCCCTCATGCAGGAGAACCTGGGCTACGCGGCCATGATCGAGGCGCCCTGCGTCGTGGTGAACGTGATGCGCGGCGGGCCCTCCACCGGGCTGCCCACCAAGGTCGCCCAGGGCGACGTCATGCAGGCCCGCTGGGGCACCCACGGCGACCACCCCAGCATCGCCCTCTCCCCGGAGAGCGTCCTGGAGTGCTTCACCCTCACCGTCGAAGCCTTCAACCTCGCCGAGCGGTTCCGCACCCCGGTGATCCTTCTGGCCGACGAGATGATCGGCCACATGTACGAAGTCATCCGGTTTCCCGAGCCGGGCGAGCTCCACGTGGTCGAGCGCGAGACCGCCGAGCGCCCCGCCGAGTGGTACCGCCCCTTCGAGCTCACCGCCCACGGCACCGTCCCCCTCATCCCCTTCGGCGAGGGCTACCGCTACCACGTCACCGGCCTGACCCACGACGAGAACGGTTTCCCCACCAGCATCCCCGCCGAGTGCGGCCGGATGCTCCGCCACCTGTGCGCGAAGCTGGACAACAACCCCGAAATCCGCCTGACGGAGCGGGTGGAGCTGGACGACGCCGAGGTGGCCGTGGTGGCTTACGGGTGCACGGCCCGGACCATGCGCCGGACGCTCTACGCCGCGAGGCGGGCGGGCGTCAAGACCGGCATGCTCCGGCTGAAGACCATCTGGCCGCTCCCGGAGAAGGCCATTGACGAGGTCTGCGACCGCGTGGATCTGGTGGTGGTCCCCGAGCTCAACCTGGGGCAGCTCGTGGGCGAGGTGGAGCGGGTCAACCGCGGCCGGGCGCGCGTGCTCCCGGTGAACCGCGCCGACGGGGAGATATTCAACCCCTACGAGGTCGCCGACCTCCTCGTCCGCACCCACCGCGGGATGCGCGAGAAGGGCAAAACCGCGGACTTCCTCTTCTGAAGCGTCACGGGGGAGACTTGTCGCACAAACCGAAATCCGTCGTCCTTTCGTACCTGCGCGCCAGGAAAAAATTCCCCACGGTGTGGTGCCCGGGGTGCAGCCTGGGCGTCATCATGGGGGCCCTCATCCGCGCCATCCACAAGCTCGGCATCGAAAAGGACGACGTCGCCTTCGTCTCGGGCATCGGCTGCACGGGGAGGATGCCGGTCTACACGGATTTCAACACGCTCCACGGCACGCACGGCCGCGCCCTGCCCTTCGCCACCGGGATCAAGCTGGCCCGGCCCGGGCTCAAGGTCATCACGGCCATGGGGGACGGCGACGCCACCGCCATCGGGGGCAACCACTTCATCCACACCTGCCGGCGCAACCTGGACCTCACCGCCGTCATCGTCAACAACTACATCTACGGGATGACGGGCGGGCAGTACTCGCCGACGACCCCCGTGGGCCGGCGGGCCTCCACGGCGCCCTACGGCATGATCGAGACGCCCTTCGACATCTGCGGCCTGGCCAAGGCGGCGGGCGCGGCCTTCGTCGCCCGCACCACCAGCTACCACGCGGCCGCCATGACCGAGCTCTTCGCCCGGGCCATCGAGATGCGCGGCTTCGCCGTCGTCGAGGTCATGGCCCACTGCTACACCACGTACGGCCGCCGCAACCGCTACGTGAGCCCCGTGGAGATGATGGAGGAGGAGAAGAAGCTGGCGGTGCCCCTGAAAGCCTTCGAAAAGATGAAACAGAAGGACCCCGCCCACGCGCTCACGTCCGGGCAGTACCTCACCGGCGTCTTCACGGACGACGACTCCCGCCCCGAGTTCACCCAGGTTTACGCCGACCTCTGCCGGCGTGTCCAGGGGGGTTGATTTGGCGGTTAAAAACGCGCGCCACGGCGTGAAGATGACGGTGGTCCGCTTCGCCGGCTCCGGCGGGCAGGGCCTGATGACCTCGGGGCGCATCCTGGCCCAGGCGGCGGGGATCTACGACGGGCGCACGGTGGTCCAGACCCAGAGCTACGGCCCCGAGGCCCGGGGCGGCGCCGCCAAGAGCGAGGTCTGCATCGCCGACGACCCCATAGACAACCTCAAGCCCACACGCATAGACGTCCTGGTGGCCATGAACCAGGCCTCCTGCGACAAGTACTCCGGCGACCTCAAGCCCGCGGGCTTCCTGATCGCCGATTCGAGCTTCGTGGACCAGCCGCCCCGGCAGGACGCGTTCACCTTCCCCTTCACCTTCCACTGCCGCGACGTCCTGGGCAACTCCGTGGTGGCCAACATCATGGCCCTGGGATACCTGTTGGTGCTCACCTCCGTGACGAGCCGGGAGGCTCTGGAGCGGGCGCTCACCGAGAACGTGCCGGAGCGCTTCCTGGAGCTCAACCTGCG
>MFAF01000048.1:14226-18080 GCA_001774505.1 Candidatus Coatesbacteria bacterium RBG_13_66_14
GACCGGGTGTCGGCCGGGACACGTAAAGTTAAGCCCGACGGGCCGCCCCGCGCCCCCTCATTTGAGGAAATAGCGGATGGCGACTGACTACAGCCGGTTCGCCCGCGAGATCATCCTCGACCTGCTCGGCCGCGGGATGATCGTCCACGGGATCGCCCGCGAGGCCGGCATCCACTACAACACCCTCAGCCGCATCCTCGGCGGCCACTCGATCACCGCCCGGACTTACGCCCGGCTCCGGGCCTACTCACAGGAGAGCGCCGTGACACCGGGCCGCGGGGGCGCCGGTCGGCGGTCGGGTGAACAGCGCTCTGGAAAGTCCGGGGGTGGCCGGACGAAGGCCGGGACGAAGGCGCGGACCCTGGTGCTGGTAAAGCCCGACGGCGTGGAGCGGAACCTGGTGGGCGCGTGCCTGGCCGCTTTCGAGGGGGCGGGGCTCCGGATCGCCGCGCTCAAGGTGCTGACCATGTCGCGGGAGATGGCCCGGGAGTTCTACGCCGTTCACCGGGAGCAGCCCTTCTTCGACGGCCTGGTGGCCTACATGGCCTCGGGCCCCCTGGTGGCGGCGGTTTTCGAGGGCCCCGACGCTGTGAGCCGCGCCCGGGCCATTTTGGGCGCCACCGACCCCGCCGAGGCCGCCCCCGGCACGCTGCGCGCCCGCTACGGCGTGTCCGTCCAGCGCAACACCGTCCACGGCAGCGACTGCGGGAAAACCGCAGCCTACGAGTTAAACGTAATTTTCGGTACACCTTGAAGCCGCGGCGGCCACCGCCGTCCGGCCCGAAAGGAAAAACATGAACGGCGCCCTCTTCGCCGCCCCGGGCATCTTCGTCCGGGAGCTCGAGCTGGGGGACGACCTCAAGCTCTCCTCCTGGCCAGACACGGTGTACCTCGGCTCCGACGGTCACCACTGGGGCTCCGCCGAGAAGGCCCAGCAGAACCTCGAGGAGCTCAAGCTCCTGTGGGGCAACGTCACCGTGGTCTGCAACGCCGAGAACGGGCAGGCGCTGGGGCTCCTCGTGTGGAGCGAGGAGCCGGACGGGGGCTGCCGCTTCGGGCTGGAGCTGGCCCCGGACCGGATCGGGCGGGGCATCGGCCGCCAGCTCGTCATCTCCTTCATCGAGTTCGCCTTCGGCATCCTGGGCTTCAAGGAGCTGCGGGCCAAGGTCTCCGCCACCAACTCCCCGGCGGTGAGCCTCGGCCGCCAGCTCAACTTCCACCTCATTGACGAGACCTACGACGTCACCCCCCAGTGCCGGCTCCCCATCTTCACCGACCCCAGGTTCGAGGGGATCCGGGAGAACTTCCGCAAGGAGGGGGGCATCGTGCTGGAGCGGGTGCTGGAGCTGGGGCTCGAAGCGGAGAACTGGCACCCCTCGGTCTTCGAGTAGGGGCGGCAGGGCCGGATGGCCGGGGGGCGTGTTGCGACCATACCCGGCCCGCCGCTTCCGGTGGCGGCCGATACCGATGGTCCGGTGCGCGGGAGCCGGGACGCTCGAATGCGTGGGCCGGGCCGAACGGTCGGGGCGGGGATGCCCCTTTTCACAGCCGTGCGGAGCTTCGCCGGTGAGCCCGCAATCATTCTGCGGAGGAACCTAACCAGGGGGTCGGCCTTGTTCAAGATCGTCGGCAAGAAGGTCCTCGGGCCCGACATCAAGCTCTTCGATATCGAGGCGCCGCTCATCGCCCGCAAGATAAAGCCCGGCCAGTTCATCATGCTGCGCATCAACGACACGGGCGAGCGCATCCCGTTGACCATGGTGGACCGCGACCCCGAGGCCGGGACGGTGACCATCATCTTCCAGGAGGTGGGCAAGACCACCCGCCAGCTCGGGACCCTGGGACCGGGCGACGCGGTGGCGGACTTCATCGGCCCCCTGGGCCGCTACCACCCCATGGGCGGGGAGCACCGGCGGGTCCTGGGCGTGGGGGGCGGGATCGGCGTCGCGCCGCTCCTCCCTAAGACCCGGGAGTTCAAGGAAAATGGGAACCGCGTCGAGAGCATCATCGGCGCCCGCTCCAAAAACCTCTTGATCCTCGAGGACGAGATGCGGGCCGCCTCCGACGACCTGGTCGTCTGCACCGACGACGGCAGCTACGGCCACAAGGGCTTCGTCTCCGAAATCCTGAAAGCCAAGCTCGACGAGTCAAGCGATTACGACTTCGTGCTGGCCATCGGCCCGCCGATCATGATGCGGGTCTGCCGCGACCTGGTGAAGCCCTACGGCGTCCCGGTCTATGTCAGCCTGAACACCATCATGGTGGACGGGACGGGGATGTGCGGCTCCTGCCGGGTCACCGTGGCCGGCGAGGTGAAGTTCGCCTGCGTGGACGGGCCGGAGATGCGCGGCGAGGAGATTGACTTCAAAGAGATGATGGCCCGCCAGAACCGCTACCTGGCCGAGGAGAAGTGCGCCCTGGACCGCTACCTGAAGGAGGTGGGCTAGTGGACAAGACCCCCGAGGAACTTCGCAAGGCCGGGGTCAGGCAGCTCGAGAAAACCCCTATGCCCGAGCAGGACCCCCAGGAGCGGGTGCGCAACTTCCTGGAGGTCCCCTTCGGCTACACCGACGAGATGGCGATTGCCGAGGCGTGGCGCTGCCTGGAGTGCAAGGACGGCCCCTGCGTCGCCGGCTGCCCCGTGGAGATAGACATCCCCGCCTTCATCCGCGCCGTCAAACAGGGCGACTTCCGCTCGGCCGTCAACGTCGTCAAAAGGACCAACGCCCTGCCGGCGGTCTGCGGCCGCGTGTGCCCCCAGGAGGTGCAGTGCGAGATCGTCTGCCTGCGGGGCAAGAAGGGCGAGCCGGTGGCCATCGGCCGCCTCGAGCGCTTCGTCGCCGACTGGGAGGCCGAGCACGGCGACCCCGAGCTCCCCGAAATCGCCCCGCTCAACGGGCACAAGGTGGCCGTCATCGGCTGCGGGCCCGGCGGGATGACCTGCGCCGGCGACCTGGCCCTCATGGGCTACGACGTCACCGTCTTCGAGGCCTTCCACGCCTCGGGCGGCGTCCTGCGCTACGGCATCCCCGAGTTCCGTCTCCCCAAGGCCATCGTGGACCGCGAGACGCACTACCTCGAGCTCCTGGGCGTCAAGTTCGCCTACAACATGGTCATCGGGAAGGTCTGGACGCTGGAGGAGATGCGCCGGGACGGCTTCGAGGCCTTCTACGTCGGCACCGGCGCCGGGCTCCCCTGGTTCATGAAGATCGAGGGCGAGGGCCTCAACGGCGTATACTCCGCCAACGAGTTCCTCACCCGGGCCAACCTCATGGGGGCCTACGACCCCGAGCGCAACGACACGCCCATCTGGGTCGGCAAAAGCACGGCGGTCATCGGCGGGGGCAACGTGGCGATGGACTCGGCCCGGACGGCGCTGCGCCTGGGCTCCGAGCACGTCTACATCGTCTACCGCCGCTCGCTCACGGAGATGCCCGCCCGCATCGAGGAGATACACCACGCCGAACAGGAGGGGGTCGAGTTCCTCCTGCTGCAGAACCCCCTGAGGATCCTCGACGACGGCAAGGGCTGGGTCGGCGGGATGGAGTGCATCCGGATGGAGCTGGGCGAGCCGGACGACTCGGGCCGCCGCCGCCCGGTGCCCATGAAAGGTTCCGAGTTTGTTCTTGATGTGGACTGCGTCGTGGTGGCCATCGGCAACGGGCCGAACCCCCTTTTAATCGAGGCCACCCCGGGGCTCAAGGTCACCAAGTGGAGCAACATCGTCACCGACGACAAGGGGCGCACGAGCATCCCCGGCGTGTTCGCCGGGGGCGACATCGTGACGGGCGCCGCCACGGTCATCGAGGCCATGGGGGCGGGCAAGATTGCCGCCCGGGCCATGGATGCCTACG
>MFAF01000049.1:61-2781 GCA_001774505.1 Candidatus Coatesbacteria bacterium RBG_13_66_14
AGTAGACCGTCAGATCGTGGTCGGGGCCCAGGTGCACCGTGATCTCCCCGGAGAGCCAGTAGTTCCGCGTCTCGTTCAGCCGCAGGTCACCCATCGCGTACTGGGCCGACAGCGTGGCGGAGAAGTACTCCGGCCAGTTGTAGGTCACCGACCCCTGCGGGTTCTGTTCGTTGGACTCGGTCTCGCCGTAGGTCCCCCGCACCTCGTGGGTGGCGATGGTTTCGTAGCGGAAGTGCAGCGCCAGGGAGTGGCCGTTTTCGAAGGTGTGGGAGGCGTACAGGGCGGGCCAGAGCTCGGTGCGCTCGTAGAGGTAGTAGGCGTCGTCGCCGGGATCGCCGACCTCGTAGCCCTCGTCGTGGAGCCAGACCCCGCCGACGGCGTACCAGGGCCAGGCGTCCCAGCGGACCTCGCCGCCGTACTCGGGCCGTTCCCGCTCGCGGCTCGAATCCCACGCGTCGCAGTAACCGCCGCTCACGGAAAGACCCATCCACGGCGAGACGGTCAGCCGCGCCAGGTACCCCTCCTCGTCCACCCCGGCGTGGGAGGAGTCCAGCGGCTTGCCGGAGAAGCTCACCTCGGGCGGCGCGTTCCACTGGTTGTAGAAGCCCTCGTAGCTCTTGTACTCCACCAGGAGGGAGTTGCGCCCCAGGTAGCCCACCGCCGAGGCGTAGACGGCCTCGCCGGAGTAGGGCTCGAAGTCGAGGCCGGAGAACTCGTACCCGTCGCTCTGGGCGTACTCGGCGTAGAGGTCGGCGTAGTCCGTGGTGACGGAGATGTGGGCCGCCGGCATGAAGAGCCTTTTACGGATGGCGTCCCCGGTGAAGAAGTCGTTGGTCAGGTGCTGGTCCATGGAGACGACGCTCCCGCCCACCTCGATCCAGGGCACGAAGGGGTTCACGGAAACCTCCGCGCCGCGCACGTCGTCGGTGAACACGTTCATCGGGTCGAAGTCGTAGCTCCCCCGCCCGGCCAGCGCCGTGGCGGAAATCCAGCCCAGGTCCAGCCGCCCGTAGAAGCCCTGGATGAACTTGTCCACGTCCTCGAAAACCGGGTCGTCGTAGAGGTGCAGGGTCAGCCCGCGGCCGAAGGTCGTGTAGATGCTGCCGTAGTACCCCTCCGCCTCCTCGCTCCGGTAGCCCGCGTACCACTTGAACAGGTCGGCCTCGTACACCCGCTCGCCGGCGAAGCTGTCGTAGCGCGGCTGCCAGAACCGCAGCGTCCCCGCCAGGTAGAAGTTGCCGATCCCGAGGGTGGCCGTCAGGTCGTCCTCGAAGCTCTGCAGGCCGTAAACCTTGTCGAACCCGCCGTTGACGTATGCGTACTCGTGCATCCGGTACACGGCGGTGTTGGTCACCTGGATCGAGACTTCGGGGCCGGTGTCCAGGCCGATGATGTTCACGAGCGGGACCTCTTCGTACCATTCCTCGTCCGCGGGGGCGTCGCCCTCCTCCGGCTCCTGGGCCAGGGCCGGGACGAGAAGGGCGAGGGTCGCAAGGATGGCCGTGATGCGCACGGTTGCCGCCTCCTGCTCTGGGGTTCACTTTTTAAGACACGGCGACCGGTCGCGGGGGCGGCCGGTCGCGGGCGGGGGATAGAAAAAAGCGCAGCCTACTCCAGCCCCAGCGCCTCGCGGACCGCCGTCTCTATCTTGTCCTCGTCGCCGGGCTGGATGCGGCGGAAGGTCTGGTAGATGTTGCCGTCGTAGTCTATGACGACGATGAAGGGGATGCCGGCATCGGCGCCCTGGTAGGCGGTGAGCGCCGCGGCGTTCTTGTCCAGGACTATCGTGTAGGTGACCCCGATCTCCTTGGCCTTGGCCTTCACGCTGGAGACGTTGCGGGGCAGGTCCTCGGAGATGCCGATGACCTGGAGCCCGTCGTCCCGGTACGTCTGCCACATGTCCTCCATGTGGGGCATGACGGCCAGGCAGGGGACGCAGCCCACGGCCCAGAAGTCGAGGACCACCACCTTGTCGCCGATGTAGGTCGAGAGCTTGACCGCCTCGCCGTTCACGTCGTCGAGCTGAAAGAGGGGGGCCTTGCGCAGAGCCTCGGCGCCGGCGGCGACGGCCGCGACCAGGACGAGGAGCACGGCGATTGAAAACAGCTTCCGCATTTTTATCCCCCTTTTTCGGGGTTAAAGCGCCTCTTCGAGGGTTCGTAAAGGATAGCCGAACCCGGCGGTTTTTTCCAGCCCACAGTCGCGCCCATTATCGGCCAAAGGGGCGGTGGTGTCAACTCCGGCGGCGCCTTGACACCGCCCCCTCCGGCGAATAGCATAATCCCGCCCTCCTCCGAGCGGGAAAACATGGCCCGTCCGCGCCGAACCGCCCTCTTCTACGTCCCCTACACCGCCGTCGGCGGCGCCCAACACAGCCTGTTGGGCTTCATCGAGGGCTTAAGGCCCCGCTGGCGGACGCTCGTCGTGTACAACGAGGAGAACGCGGATTTCAAAAAACTGTACGAGGGGCGGGGTGTGGAATGCCGGCGGCTGGAGGCGCCCGGCGTGCTCTACGTCCACGGCCTGCGGCACCCGCGGCGCACGGCGCGGGACCTTTACAGAACCGTGCGGGGGCTGCGGCGCATCGCCCGGGAAGAGCGGGCCGCGATTCTCTACGGCGAGTCCTTCATCGGGCGGCTCCTGGCCGGGCTCGCCGTCGCCGGGCTCCCCACAGCGGCGCTGGGCTACATCCGCATGTGCCGCGCCACGGGCCTCGCCGA
>MFAF01000049.1:3169-3632 GCA_001774505.1 Candidatus Coatesbacteria bacterium RBG_13_66_14
GGGACCCGGTCGCTCTGGCCGACGCCCTGGAGCGGCTCCTCGAAGACCCGGACCTGCGCAAAAGGCTGGCCGCGGCCGGCCGGAGGACGGTGGAGCGGCGTTTCGACATGCGCCGCAACCAGGAAAAGCTGCGGGCGCTGGTGGAGGTGCTGGCCCGGCGCCGGGCGGGATTTTCGCCATAGCGCCGTCGGGTCGAGGGTCGCCTTTGAAAAAAGCGGCGGGGATTGAAATCGCCGCCCTACAGAAGACAAGGGGCTTTAGCCCCTTGCACACGGACAAGGGGTTGAACCGAGCGAACCGAGCAAAGCGAGCTACGCCTCCGGCGAACCGAGCTATGCCCCCGGCAAATCCCCGCCCTACATTTCAGGGCAAGGCGGTGGAATGGAATCACGGGCGGGGACGGAGGACTCGTCCTACGCCCCGCCCCTACGTTCATCCGTCGCAAACCCGACCCGTAGGGGCG
>MFAF01000049.1:3661-5129 GCA_001774505.1 Candidatus Coatesbacteria bacterium RBG_13_66_14
AAAGTCCCCGCCCTACATTTCAGGGCAAGGCGGTGGAATGGAATCGCGGGCGGGGACGGAGGACTCGTCCTACGCCCCGCCCCTACGTCATCGCAATCGGGCGCGGGTCGGGTGATTCACACCCTGCCACGCGCCCCGGAAGTAAGGCAAGGGGTTTAAACCCCTTGTCTCCATTCGCCCCCCTTTTTATTTATACTAGTCCCTGTAATCCACCGGGCCGCAACCCCATGCTCATCCTCCACTACCTCGAGGACCTGCTCCTCTCGGGCCCCCACCGTGGCACGGCGGAGGTGTGCGCCCGCCTGACGGAGCGGGGGTTCCCCTGCGCCGCGGCCAGCCTCACCGGCGACGGCCCCGGCCGGGCGTACTTCGACGAGCGCGGCGTCCAGCTGCACCTCGTCGGCAAACCGGGGGACTCGGCCCTGGCGCTGGGGCTCAAGCTGGCCCGCCTGGCAAAGCGGATAGGCGCCACCGCCCTCCACGGCCACCCCAACCGCCTGCCCACCTGGGTCGCCGGCCTGGCGTCCGGGCGCCCGGCCTTCGTCACCTTCCACCGCTACGGCTTCGACTCCCCCTGGGAAAAACGGCTGACCAGGCTCACCTCGCCCTTCATGGGCGGATACGCCTGCGTCTCGCGCCGGGTCCGCGACTACGTGCTGGACGTGGACCGCGTCCACCCCAGCCGCGTGGCCCTGGTGCCCAACGGCCTGGACACGGAGCGTTTCCGGCCGGGGCTTTTCGGGAAGGAAGACTCCCGACGGGCGCTCGGTCTCGGGCCGGAGGGGCCGGTGCTGGGCTACGTGGGCCGCCTGGGTCACCGCAAGGGCCTGGACCACCTGCTGCGGGCCGCGGCGCGGATACCCGGCTCCACCGTGCTCCTGGCCGGGGCGGGCTACCACGAGGGGCATCTCGCGGACCTGGCCCGGGAGCTGGGGCTCGGCGACCGTGTCCGGTTCCTGGGGACGGTTCCCGACCCGCGGCCGGTGTACGCCGCCTGCGACCTGGCGGTGGCCGTCGGGCGCGGCGAGAGCTTCAACCGGGGGATGGCCGAGCCGCTGGCGCTGGGCGTCGCTGCAATTGGTCTGGCCCAGGGCGGCTGCGTGGAGATCCTGCCGCCCGAGGCGCGGGGGCTGTTGATTTTCGAGTATTCGGACCGGGCGCTCGGTGAAAAAATCGCCAAGCTCCTGGACGACCCGGCCAAGACGAAGGCCATGACCGACGCCGCCTCGCGCCACATCCGCCGGAACCACAGCCTGGAGGCGATGACCGAGGGCTACGCGGTGCTCTACGCGCGGGTGCTCCTCGAGGGGAAACGACCGGCGGATTCGGGCCGACCGCCCCGCGCGATTTACATCCCCGGCGTCGAGGATTCCGACCGCACGCCCCCCGCCGTGGACGGCGAGGGGTACACCGGGCCGCACCTGGACCCCGGCCTGGGCGGCAAGCGGCTGCTGTAAAAATACCACCG
>MFAF01000049.1:5217-5554 GCA_001774505.1 Candidatus Coatesbacteria bacterium RBG_13_66_14
GCTCGCTTCGCTCGGTTTTGCTCCGCATAGATCGCTTCGCTCGATTTTGCGGAATCCCCACCCCTAATTGTGCATTGCGCCGTCTCGCGGCAAAAACGCGCGCCGGCGCCTCCCCCGTCACCGCACCGCGTTATCATGAAAAACTGAACGCTCCCCCGGGTGATTCGTAAAACGATGGAAGACCTCCGCCGCGAGCTCGAGCGCTTCGTCACCCCCGGGCTGGCCCGCTACGCCCTGTCCGAGGCCGCGCGCATAGACGACCTCCTCCGCGAGCTGGGGACCCTGGAGCGCCGCTACCACACCCTGGCCCGGGCCTGGCCGCTGCGCTGGACCCTCG
>MFAF01000049.1:5562-10568 GCA_001774505.1 Candidatus Coatesbacteria bacterium RBG_13_66_14
GGCGAGCCGGTCCTCCTGGAGCCCGGCACGGCGCTGGCCTGCGCCCTCCCCGACGACGCCTACGAAACCGACGCCGCGGCGGCCGAGCTCCTCCTGGCCGCCCTGGAGGAGTACTCGGGCCGCCTGTTGGCCTGGGGGGGCGGGATCCTGGTCGCCTTCTTCCCGGAAACGGGCAGCGTCGCCCACCTCTTCCGCGCCTGCCAGACCACGGAGTTGCTCTTCGAGGAGCTGGACTCCCCGCCCCGGGCGGCCATCGCGCCGGGGAGGGGGGGGCTGTTCATACTGGAGGCGCTGGGGCGGTGCCTGGCGCTGCCGGCGGGCGGGGCGGTGGAGGAGGCGTTGGGCCTCCTGGCCCACCCCCCCGCCGGGCGGACCTACCTCTCCGGGGAGCTGGCGGAGGTCGTGAGCGAGCGGTTCCAGGTCCGCCGGGAGGAGGGGTACTTCTGGCTGGGGTCCAAGGAGCGGGGCAAGCGGGTGATGCCGTCCCTGGTGGACGACCCCGTCCCGGAGCCGCCGGAGAGGCTCCTGGACCGGTTGAGCCAGGCGGCGGCGGGCATGGAGCGCGCGCGGCCCTGGCTCGCGCCCTGGCAGCTCATCCCCCTCGGCTCGCGCCACCAGGGCGAGCGGCGGCTGGCGGTGGAGGGGGTCCTGGCCCTCGGCTGGCCCGGCCCCCAGGGGCTGGTGGAGGAGGGCCGCGACGAGGCCCAGAACCGCCTGCGCGTCGAGGCGGAAATCTGCGCCAACTGGGGCGGCGAGCTCTGGGGCGCCGTGCCCCGCGAGGGCGGGCTGGCCACGCTCTACGTCTTCGCCGAACCCTCGGCGGCGGCGGGGGCCGGATACGCGGTCCTGTCAGAGTTCGGCGACCGCTCCGGAGGCCTGGCCGCCGGACCCTTGAGCGATTATTACCTCCGCGGGGCCCACTCCTCGGTGGTCGTCCCGGCCGGGGAGCCGCTCCTGCGGGCGGTCCGCTCGGCGGTCCTCGCCCCGGCGGGGACGCTGGCCTGCCCCCCCGAGGACGCCCCCGCGGCGGAGCCGGATTTCGAGGAGGAGCGCGAGATCGCCGTCGCCGACCGCAGGCTCTGCATCCTGGCCCCCTCCCGAGCCCGGGAGGAGGCGGGGCAGCCGCTGCTGGGCCTGGAAAAAATCCTGGCCCGCGCCGACGCCTGGCTGGAGGAGCTCCGCCAGGGCCGTCCCGTGGTCGGGGTGATCACCGGGGAACCGGGTAGCGGGAAGAGCCGCCTGGCGTCGGAGCTGTGCGACCTGTTCGCCGAGCTGGGCGACGCCCACCTCTTCCGCGCCCAGCCCTGGTGGAGCTACGACCCCTACGGCCTGTGGCGGCGGATGCTGTTGGCGGTGTGGGGACCGATTTCCAGCTCCGCGGCGGCCGAGGCGCAGCGGCGCGCCCTGGGCGAGGCGGCCCCCCGGCTGGCCGAGTTCATCGCCCTGTTCACCGGCGGGAAGCTGTCGGAGCCGCTGTGGGGCCTGACGCCCGGCGAGAAGGGGGAGATGGCCGGCGAGCTCCTGCTGGCCGCCATCGAGGCCCGGGGCGGACGGCCGCTCACCGTGGTCGTGGACGACGCGGAGTGCCTCGACCCCGGCTCCGTTTCCTTGATCCGCTCGCTGACCGGGGCCGGACCGCCGCTGGCCGTCATCCTCTGCGGAGAAAAGGCTCCCAAGGGGATGACGGCGCCCGCCGTCGCCATCGAGCCGCTGCCGCCCGCCGAGGCGGAGGGGCTCTTCGTGACCCTCTCCGGCCGGGACGCGGGGGCGCTGGGCCCCGTCTCGGAAAAAGACCTCCTGCCGGGGCGGTTGACCTATTTGGCGCTCCTGGCGGCGCGCGACCGGCTGACGCCCCTCCACGCCCGGGCGCCCCTGGACCGGCTGGCGGCGGAGCTCTTCGCCCTGGAGCCCGACCCCGGGGCGCCGGAGACGGTGTCGGTCCTCGGGCCCCGGTTCTCGGCCGGCGACCTGGCCGCGGTCTCGGACGACGTCTCCCCGCTGCGGGCCCGGCTGGCCGAGTGCTCCCTGGTGATCCGGGAGGGCGGGGAGTACGCCTTCGCCGGTCAGGCCGCCTGGCGGGCCGCCTACGCCTCGGTGGAAGCCGGGCGCCGCCGCGAGCTGCACTTCAACGCCGCCCGCTTCTACCAGCGCCAGCACGGCGGGGTGGTGGCCCAGGCGGTGAACCACTTCATGAACTGCGGCGACCCGGCGGAGCGGGTGACCGCCCTGGAACTGGCCGGGCAGTTGGCGGCCGAGGTGGGCTCCTTCGACGCGGCCATCTCCTACTACGCCGACGCGGTGGAGGCCGCCCCGGACCGCCGGGCCGTCCGGAGGCTCCGCGCCGGGCTGGCGGGGATTCTCGCCTCGGAGCGCCGCTTCGCCGACGCCGACGGCATCCTGGTGGAGCTTTACGAGGGGGCGGAGGAGGGGGAGGAGGCCGAGCGGGCCGAGCTGGCCCTCCAGAACGCCGCCATCCACTGCGCCACCGGGGAGCCGGACGAGGTCGAGCTGTGGACCGGCCGGTCGGCGGCCTGCGACCCCGAGGGCCGCTGGGGCGCGCGGCGCGAGCTCCTGCTGGGCGAGACGGCGCTGCGGATAAACAAGCGGGAGGAGGCGCTGGCCCACCTGGAGCGGGCGGGCGCGGACGAGGGACATGACGGCGCGCGGGCCCGGGCGCTCCTGGGGAAGACGCTCCTCGCGCTGAGCCGCCCCGACGAGGCCTACGGCCCCCTGGCCCAGGCCCTGGAGTGGGCGGAGGCGACCGGCCACCTCTCCCTGGCCGCCGAGGCGCAGCAGGGGCTGGCGGAAATCTACCGGGACCGCCGCGAAGCGACCAAGGCCCTGGAGGCGCTGGAGGCCGCCCTGGCCCGGGAACGCTCCCTCTTGCAGGCCGGGCAGGTGGCCGAGACCCTGGCCCGTCTGGGCGAGCTCTACCTGGGGCACGGCCGCGGCCCGGAGGCGGAAAATTCACTCCGCGAGGCGGAGCGCACCTTCGAGCGCCTGGGCAACGAACCCCGCCGGGCGGCGGTCCGGCAGGAGCGGGCGCTGGTCCTGACCGCGCTGGGGCGGCTCGCCGAGGCCCGGGAGGTCACCGAGGACCTCCTGCGCGCCCGGGCGGGGAAGAGGGACCGCTTCGGCACGGCCCGGTTGTCCTGCGAGCTTGGGCGGCTGGCCTGCTACCTGGGGGACTGGACCGCCGCCGCCCGCCACCTCGACGCGGCCCTGGTGGGAGCCAAGGAGCTGGGGGACGCCGAGCTTTTAAAACATGCCCGCCTGGCCTACGCCGACACCCTCCTCGGCCGGGGGGAGACGGCGGAGGGGCTCGAGGCGCTCCGCGAGGCGGGGGACGAGGGGGAAACGGCCCACCGGACGGCGGAGCTCTACCGCTCGCTGGGCCTGGACGCCGATGCGGCCGCCCTCCACTCCAAGGCCCTGGCGAGGGGCGACGGGGAGGACCCGCGGCTGCGGCTGGCCTTGGCCCTGGACCGCCTGGCCTCGGGGGATACGACCGGGGGACGCAAAACCGTGGAGAATATCGAGTGGCCGAAGCGCCCGGACCATGAGCTCACGATGAACCGCCTGTGGGCCAGGGCGCTCCACGAGAAGGGGCTGGGGCGGAAGGCGGTCGAGGCCTGCCGCGACTACCGGGAGAGGGCGGAGGCCTCCGGCGACCTGCGCCACCGGCTCCGGGCGGCGGGGCTGGAAGCCGACCTCCTCGCCGGGAGCGGAGAAATTGAGCGGGCGCGGGCGACGCTCGACGAGGCCCTGGCCTGCCCCGAGGTGCCGGCGGAAAACTGGCGGCTCCGTCTCCAGGCCGGTCTCCTCGCGGGGGAGGCGGGGGACGCCGGGGCGAGGCGTGAGCATTTCAAGAGGGCCCTGGCCGCCCTCGAGCGGCTGGCGGCCGGGCTCCCCGACCCGCGGTTGAAAAGCCGCCTCCTGGCGGGAGACGCCGCCCTAACCCTCCGGCGGGGGTGACCGTGGCCCGGCAGAACCCGAAAAAGACCCCCATGATGCGCCAGTACCTCGCCTTCAAGGAGCGGTACCCGAACCACCTCGTCCTGATGCGCATGGGCGACTTCTACGAGAGCTTCGGGGAGGACGCCCGCCGGGTGGCCGAGGCGCTGGACATCGCCCTGACCACCCGGGACAGGGGCCAGCCGGACGCGGTCCCCCTGGCCGGCATCCCGCACCACGCGCTGGGGTCGTACCTGCCGAAGCTGCTGGCGGCGGGCCACCACGTGGCGCTGGCGGAGCAGCTCGTCGAGGGGGACCCGCTGGACGCCACCTCCTCCCCCGCCGTCTCCTCGGGCGCGCAGGCCAAGCGGCGCGGCGACGGCGCCACGGGCCTCGTCGAGCGCGAGGTCGTCCGCCTCTACTCCCCGGGCACGCTGTACGAGGACGAGCTGCTGGGCGGCGCCCGGTCAAGCTACCTCGCCGCCCTGGCCGAGGGGCGGGGCGGGTACGGCGCGGCCCTCGCCGACCTCTCCACGGGGGAATTTTTACTGGCCGAGTTCACGGGCCCCGGCATGCGGGAGCCGGCCCTGGCGGAGATCTCCCGCCGCGCGCCCCGCGAGGTCCTGCTGCCCGAATCCGCCGTCCACCTGGCGGACGAGCTCCCGCCCGAGGCCGCCGTCACCCGGCGGCCGGACACCGACTTCACCCCGGACGCCGTCCGCCGCCTGCGGGAGCACTACGGGGTGACCACCCTGGAGGGGTTCGGGGTGGAGGGGTGCAAGCTGGCGCAGCGGGCCGCCGCCGCCGTGGTCGCCTACCTCGCGGAAACCCAGCTCCGGGGGCCGCTCAACCTCCGCCCCCCGAGGCCCCTCGAGCGGGACGATTTCCTCCGTCTGGACCGGGCCACGGTGGACACCCTGGAGCTGGTCACCTCGTCGGCCGACCGGACGAGCGGCCGGCGGAGCCTGTTGGAGCTGGTGGACCTGACGCGGACGCCGATGGGAAGGCGTCTGTTGCGGGGCTGGCTGGTGGCGCCGCTGGCGCGCCTGGAA
>MFAF01000049.1:10614-11848 GCA_001774505.1 Candidatus Coatesbacteria bacterium RBG_13_66_14
CCGACGCCCGCGCCCTGGTGCGCGAACGGCTCGCGGGGCTGGGGGACCTGGAGCGGGCCGCGGGGCGGGTGGCCCTGCGCAAGGCCGCCCCCCGGGACCTGGTCTTGATCCGCGACGCGCTCGGCCGCGTCGGCACCCTGGCCGAATGGCTGCGGGGAAGGGCCGAGGGGGCGTGGAAAAGTCTCGGGGCGGGGCTGGCGGCGCTCCCCGGGGCCGCGGAACTCCTGAACCGGGCTCTGGTCGAGGAGCCGGGCCAGGTCGGCTCGGGCGGCGTCATCGCCCCCGGCTGGGACGGCGACCTCGATCTGGCCAACTCCGAGCTCGAAGAGGCGGAGCGCTGGATTCGCGGCCTCCAGGAACAGGAGCGGAAGCGCACCGGCATCTCCAGCCTCAAGGTCGGCTACAACAAGGTCTTCGGCTACTTCCTCGAGGTGCCGCGCTCCAAGGCGGACCGCGTCCCCGGGGATTACCTCCGCCGGCAGACCCTGGTCGCCGCCGAGCGTTACATCACCCCGGAGCTCAAGGAGAAGGAGGCGGTGGTCGTCCGGGGCCGGGAGCGCCTGGCCGGACTCGAGGCCCGCCTCTTCCGGAAGCTGCTGGAGGAGCTGGACCGCTGGACGCCGGAGCTGGCGAAACTTTCCGGGGCGCTGGCGAGGCTGGACGTCGTAGCCTCCCTGGCCGAGACGGCCGCCCGGGGCGGATGGTGCAGGCCCGCGCTCGACTCCTCGCTCGACCTGGAGCTCGTCGAGGCCCGGCACCCCCTGGTGGAGCGCCACGGGAAGGGCCCCTTCGTGCCCAACGACTGCCGCCTCTCGGGCGGGGACCGCCAGTTGATGCTGTTGACCGGCCCCAACATGGCCGGCAAGTCCACCTATCTGCGGCAGGTCGGCCTGGCGGTGATCCTGGCCCAGACGGGCTCCTTCGTCCCGGCCAAAGAAATGCGCCTGGGGCTGGTGGACGCGGTCTTCACGCGGGTGGGCGCCGCCGACGACATCGCCCGCGGGCTCTCCACCTTCATGGTCGAGATGACCGAGACCGCCCGCATCGTCAACTGCGCCACGCCGAGGAGCCTTTTGCTGCTCGACGAGGTGGGCCGGGGGACGAGCACCACCGACGGGGTGGCCATCGCCTGGGCCGTGGCCGAGCACCTCCACGACTCGGAGAAGCTCGCGGCGCGGACCGTCTTCGCCACCCACTACCACGAGCTGACGCGGCTGGTGGAGGTGCTGCCGAG
>MFAF01000050.1:0-105 GCA_001774505.1 Candidatus Coatesbacteria bacterium RBG_13_66_14
ACGGGTCGGCTTTGGAAGGATTCGCGGCCGACATCGAGCGCCGCGCCCGACGCGAGCCGCTCCAGCTCATCACGGGCGAGGCCGGGTTCTACGGCCTGACGTTGA
>MFAF01000050.1:111-1771 GCA_001774505.1 Candidatus Coatesbacteria bacterium RBG_13_66_14
GCCCCGGCGTCTTCATCCCCCGCCCCGAGACCGAGGTCCTCGTCGAGTCGGCCCTGGAATTACTGCCCGACGCCGCGGGCCTGGCCTGCGACCTCGGCTGCGGCTGCGGCAACATCGCCTGCGCCCTGGCGGTGAACCGGGAAAATTTACGGGTAATTGCAACCGACACCTCGGCGGAGGCGGTGGGGCTGGCGCGGGAAAACGCGGCGCTGTGCGGCGTGGCGTCCAGGGTCGCGGTCATTCAAGGGGACCTCGCCGCGGGGCTCGCGGAAAGGGCCGACCTCCTCTGCTGCAACCCGCCCTACGTGCCGACGGGAGAGATTGAAACCCTGGAGCCCGAGGTGCGCGACCACGACCCGCGCGCGGCCCTGGACGGCGGCGAGGACGGCCTGGCGGTCGTCCGGCGCCTCGCCGGGGCGGTGAAAAATTTACTCAACCCCGGCGGCCTGGCGCTCGTCGAGATAGGCGACGGCCAGGGGAAGGCGGCGCGGCGGATTTTCGGCGAAATCGCCGGGGCGCGGGTGGAGATAAGAAACGACCTCGCCGGCCGCCAGCGCGTCGCCGTCGTGCATCTGGCTCCAACGTAGGGGCCGACCGACGGCGCGCCGTTCAGGTCGGCCCGCGGCGGGGATTAAAATCCCCGCCCTACATTCGGCATGCGGCGGTTGAAAAATTAACCGGCGGGGACGGAGCCCCGCCCCTACGGCCGATAGGTAGTTGTTGGCGTAGGGCGGCAACTCCGTGTGCCGCCCGCATTAACCATAAAAAGGGCGGGGTAAGGAGCCCCCGCCCCACGTCGTCGCACGCGACCAACCGGCCCCTACCGCCGCCGCAGCTCACCCACCAGCCCCAGCACCCGCCGCGTTATCTCCCCCAAAAGCTCAAGCTCCAGCCGCTCGTTCAGCCCGTGGACCCGCGTCGGCATGTCCGCCGGGTTCGGCTCCGAGGGGAAGGGGACGTAGCCGTAGGCGTCGTAACCGGCCCAGCGGAGCTGCCGCGAGTCGGTCCCCCCCAGGCAGATGGTGGGGATGAGCTCGAGCTTGGGGTCCCACTGGGGTAAAAGCTCCCGCGCCGCCTCCACCACCGGGTGGTCCGGGGGCGAGGCGCTGGCCGGATGGGCGTTCTCCACGGCGACCTCCACGGGCAGGCCCTCCACCAGTTTCTTGAAGAGCGCCAGCTTCTCCTCGGGCTCGCTGCCGGGCAGCAGGCGGCAGTCGCAGACCAGGACCACCTCGCCGGGGATGATGTTGACCTTCTGGCTGCCCTGGACCATGGTCGGGGAGAGGGTGTCCGCGTAGACGGCCCTGAAGAGCGCGGGCAGCCGGGCGGAGAGCCTGCCGATCTCCCCGAGGAACTTCTCCCAGGTCCGGGCGTCGCCACGCTCCAGACGCTTCATCAGGGGCCCGTCCTCCCCCGTCATCCGGTCCAGGAGCCCCCGGTTGGCGGGGAGCACCCGGTACTCGAGGGGCAGCTTCTCCAGCCTACGCAGGACCTCGCCCAGGACGTACATCGCCTGGTCCTCCCCCGGCACGGCGGCGTGCTCCTGGGTCCCGCGGATGTTGAAGCGCAGGCGGAGCTGGCCCTTCTCGCCGATCATGAACGAGGCGAAGCGCCGGTCGCCGATTTCGTAGACCTCGCCGCCGCCCTCGGTCACCGAGGC
>MFAF01000050.1:1791-2648 GCA_001774505.1 Candidatus Coatesbacteria bacterium RBG_13_66_14
GCCGGTTCTTGACGATCCAGCCGATGCCCGCGCCGCCGCCCACCTCCTCGTCCGCCGTGGCCAGGAACCGCACCGGCCGCCCGCCCTCACCTTTTTTAGCCAGCTCCACCAGCGTCACCGCCTGGGCCGCCACCACCCCCTTGCAGTCTATGGCCCCCCGGCCCCAGACGCCCCCCTCCGCGATTTCCCCGCCGAAAGGGTCCCGCTTCCACTTGGCGAAATCGCCCGCCGGCACCACGTCCAGATGGCCCATGTCCAGGAGCGGCTTCTTACCGGGATCTCCGGGCAGGAACGCCGCGACGTTCCCCCGCCCGGGCAGGCTCTCCACGACCTCGGCGGGGACCCCGCGCTCGTCGAGCCAGCCCGCGAGATACCGGGCGCACTCCAGCTCGTTCCCCGGCGGGTTGGTGGTGTCGAACCGGATCAGGGCCGAGAGGAGCGCGGCGGCCTCGTCGCGCAAGCGGGAAAAATCGTCCATGGCGCAACACCTGTCTTTTTTAAAGGGACGCAGCGCCGCCCATTATACCCGGCCGGGGCTTCCACATCCAAGCCGGCGTGCTATAATCTTTAAAAATTCCGCGAGGAGCCCCATGCCCGAATACGACGATGCCCTGAAGCGCGTCACCGCCGCCGTCGCCGACCTCTGGGGGTGCCTTTGACTCGGAGGCCAAGCGCAAGCGCCTGGATGAGCTGAACCGCCGCATGGCCGAGCCCGGCTTCTGGAACGATTCCCAGGGGGCCGGGAAGCTCACCGCCGAGGCCACCCGCCTGACCGAGGAGCTCGACCGCGCCGAGCGGCTCAAAAAAGAGCTCGCCGACCTCGAGGAGCTGGGGACGATGGCCCGGGACGAGGGCGA
>MFAF01000050.1:2745-4745 GCA_001774505.1 Candidatus Coatesbacteria bacterium RBG_13_66_14
CCTCAAGGGCGAGATCGGCGTCCACCGCCTGGTGCGGCTCTCCCCCTTCGACGCCAACCACCGACGCCACACATCCTTCGCCGCCCTCTACGCCTACCCCGACCTGGACACCGACGTCGAGGTCGCGATCACCCCCGACGACCTGCGCGTGGACGTCTTCCGCGCCTCGGGCCACGGGGGCCAGTCGGTCAACACCACCGACTCCGCCGTGCGCATCACGCATCTCCCCACCGGCATCACGGTAAGCTGCCAGAACGAGCGCAGCCAGAAGTACAACCGGGAGTCGGCCATGCGGGTGCTGCGGGCGCGGCTGGCCGATTACTACCGCCGCGAGCGCGAGAAGGAAATCGCCGACTCCAAGGCGGCCAAGCGCGACATCGCCTGGGGCTCGCAGATAAGAAACTACGTGCTGCACCCCTACCGGCTGGTGAAGGACCCGCGCACCGGCGAGGAGACCTCGAACGTGGACGCGGTGCTGGACGGGGACCTGGACCGCTTCGTGGAGGCCTACCTCCGCTGGAACCACGGGAAGGAAGGCAAGAAAAATGGCTAGAAAAAACCAATTGCAGATAGCGACCATCGGCCCCCAGATTGAAGAAACGAAATACGACATCTTCAACTGCGACGCCTTCGATTGGTTAAGTAAACGAGAGACAAATTCAGTACACGCCGTGGTCACCGACCCGCCTTACGGGCTTCGAGAATACGATGAGGGCCAACTGGAAAAGCGGAAAAATGGTAACGGCGGCGTCTGGCGCATACCACCAACATTTGACGGGCAGAGCCGCAGTCCTCTGCCTCGTTTCACAGTTTTAAACAGCGGTGATTTTCAACGGCTTCTTTTTTTCTTCTCGAAATTGGCGAAGCACCTAATGAAGGTTCTAGTGCCGGGAGCGCACGTTTTTATCGCAACAAATCCCCTTGTATCCCATTACGTTGACCAACCATTCGTCGAATCCGGCTTTGAAAAAAGGGGCGCCATCATCAGAAAGGTCATCACCCTTCGGGGAGGGGACAGGCCTAAAAATGCCCACGAGGAGTACCCCGACGTAACGGTCATGCCCCGCTCGTGCTGGGAACCCTGGGAGCTTTTCCGCAAGCCTATCGAGGGAACCGTCGCCTGTAACCTGCGGAAATGGAAAACGGGGGGGTTGCGGCGAGTTTCGGGAAAAGAGCCCTTTAAAGACCTGATTCCCTCCTCGCCCGCCCGGGGTGCGGAGAGGGAAATCGCCCCCCATCCCAGCTTGAAGCCACAAGATTTCATACGGAAAATAGTCAGAGCGAGCCTCCCCCTTGGAGAGGGAACGGTCCTCGATCCGTTCATGGGCTCGGGCTCGACAATCGCCGCGGCGATGCACCTCGGGTATCAATCAATCGGGTTGGAAATCAACGAGGAGTACTACAACATGGCGGTTACCGCCATCCCCAAACTAGCCGCACTTTAACGCACAGGGGTGTATCGGTGGGTTTTGAACTTGATAGATCGGTCCCGCTGCCGCCGCAGCTTACAGCGGACCAGATTCACCGCGCGGTGGAGTACGTCGAACGCGAGGCGACGGAGTTGATAGATGTGTACCTTGAGCAGAAGAACATTTTCAGTGCCTTCGTCGGCATCCTGGGCACCCGGGCCCTCGATTCGGTTTCGGTTTATGAGAAGAACCGACAGACCGACCTCGCCCAAACACGCTTCCCGGACCTAATTCGCCGGGGAAGCGGTGAAAAACCATCCCCCAACGATTGCCTGGAATCAAAAGCCAGCATTCGACCCTGGGCTGTTCAAGCCCACTACAACCACGAGGGCTGGTACATTATTTGGAGATACCTTATTGACAAAACTATGAGCATCGAAGCCGAAAAACCCGTAATCGTCTGGAGGGTTGACGTTGTATATCTAACGTCTTCGGATTGGAAATACGAGGGAAGCGGCGCCGGACCCGGCGGCGGCGGTCGCACGCACACATTCGGGGTGGACAAACCGGCGGCGAAGTTGGAAGGGAAGG
>MFAF01000050.1:4775-5576 GCA_001774505.1 Candidatus Coatesbacteria bacterium RBG_13_66_14
AGAACGGCAAACCCGTACCGAAGAACAATAAAAAGTAAGAACCCATGCCCGTCTGGCTCATCGTTTTGCTGTGCGTGTTTCCGGGGCTGCCGCTGGCGGTCTTCATCGGGCTTAACATCTCCCGGTTTTTCAGATTGGCCCGGCCCAGCCCCATGCCGCACTGGATGGCGCCTCTGATTGACAACCCCATCCGGCGGCTGTTCTACCCGCCCCGGAAAATCGTCGCCGAGCTCGGCGCCCAGGCGGGAATGCGGGCCCTCGAAGTCGGACCGGGGCACGGGACCTACTCCCTGGCCGTCGCACGGCGTCTAGGCGAAACGGGAAAACTCGTCGCCGTGGACATCCAGCCGGAAATCATCGAGCGGTTGAAGCGGCGCCTCGAGCGCGAGGGCGTGAAAAACGTCGAGGCGCGCACCGCCGACGTAAACAATTTGCCCTTCCCCGACCGCGCCTTCGACCTAGTGTACCTGATGATGGTCCTGGGCGAGATCCCCGACCACCTCGGCGCGCTGCGGGAGTTCAAGCGTGTGCTCAAGCCGGATGGGCGCCTGGCCGTCCAGGAATGGCTCCCCGACCCCGACTACCACCCGGCGGCTACGCTGGTGAAATGGGGCGCCGAGGCGGGCCTGGAGCTCAAGACGAAGCGCGGGGGGTTTTTCAACTACACCCTTTTATTCGCCCCGGGGGGCGGGTAGGATGCCGGCGCGGCTCCCCTGGCACCGTCTGGTCGTCTGGTTCGCGGCGGGCCTGGCGGTCTCGGTGGCCGTCATACTCCTCTGCTCCCTGCCCGGCGCGGAGCCC
>MFAF01000050.1:5655-5816 GCA_001774505.1 Candidatus Coatesbacteria bacterium RBG_13_66_14
CGGCGGGATTCAATCCGGCGGACTACGACGCCGAATCGGGGCCCGACGGTCGCTTTTCCATCCCCGTCCCGGAAAAGCTCTACCCGGTGCGGCTCTTCTTTCGCGCCGACGGCTACGAGCCCAAGCAGACGATGGCGGCGGGACCGGGCAGCCTGGCGGTG
>MFAF01000050.1:5824-6282 GCA_001774505.1 Candidatus Coatesbacteria bacterium RBG_13_66_14
CTGGACGCCGACGGCGAGTCGGACATCGCCGTCGTCCCCAGCCGGGACCGGGAGGAGTTCGATCGGGAGCTGCCGCAGGCCGACGTGCTCTTCGCCTGGAGCCTGACGCCGGAGCGGCTGAAGTGCGCCGAAAATCTCAAGTGGGTCCAGCTCGCCTCGGCGGGCGTGGAGCGCGTCCCGGTGGAGGAGATAGTCGGGCGGGGGATTCTGTTGACCAACGCCCGGGGGGTGCACTCGGTGGCGGTGGCGGAGCACGCGCTGGCGCTTCTTTTAGCCCTGGCGCGGCGGCTGCCCGAGGTCGTGCGGCGGCAGTCCGAGCGGCGCTGGGACCCCGACGCCGCGGCCTACCGGCAATCCCTGCTGGCCGGGAAGCGGGCGGCGATCCTCGGCTTCGGGAGCATCGGGGTGGAGATCGGGCGGCGGCTGGCCGGCTTCGGGGTGGACGTGTGGGCCATGGT
>MFAF01000050.1:6290-6834 GCA_001774505.1 Candidatus Coatesbacteria bacterium RBG_13_66_14
CGCGTCTGGTGCGCGAGGCGAGCCGGGTCTTCGGCGCCGACGGCTGGCGGGAGATGCTCGGCGGCGCGGACTTCGTCTTCAACTGCCTCCCCGAGACCGACGCGACCCGGGGCTGGCTGAACGCGGAGCGGCTGGCGGCGTGCAGGCGGGGGGCGCTCCTGGTGAGCGTGGGACGAGGGTCCACCGTGGACGAGGCGGCGCTGACGAAGGCCCTGGCCGAGGGGCGCCTGGGCGGCGCGGCGGTGGACGTCCTGGAAAAAGAACCGCTGCCCGCCGATTCGCCCCTGTGGGCCGTCCCCAATCTGTTGATCACCCCCCACGTGGCGGGGCTGACCGAGGGGATGTTCGCGTCCGTCACCGGGCTGTTTACGGAGAACCTGCGGCGGTTTTTGACGGGGCGGGAGCTGATGAACGTGGTGGACCCCGGCCGGGGGTATTAGGCGGCGGCCGTCGGCCCGATTGCGACGTAGGGGCGGGGCTCCTGGCCCGCCCGTCCGGTTAACCACTCTGCGCGTAGGGCGGGGATTCCATCCCCGCCATTCTT
>MFAF01000050.1:6967-11640 GCA_001774505.1 Candidatus Coatesbacteria bacterium RBG_13_66_14
CCCTGGCCCGTAAGCGAGCTTCTCCCCAGAGGGGAGAGGGGACAGGCGGCGGCCATCACCCCTATCCCGTCGGCGCGCTACACCCACAGAGAGAGGGAAACTGCGGGCCGACCTAAAGGTCGGCCCCTACGAGTATGCTGCGTAATCCTCATTCTACCCATCCCCCCAAAGGGGGGAGGAGGTTAGAGGAGCGGGGCCAGCTTTGTATCGAACACCTCCGCCGACACCGAGGCCCGCAGCACCTCCCCCAGGGCGGCCCAGGCGACGCCCGGGCTCCGCTCGTAGAGCGCCCGACCGGCCGCCAGGAGCTGCGCCGCGGCGGGGCCCTTCATGAGCAGGCTGAAGTCCTCCCCCCCGAACCGGAAAACGACCACCCCCTCGCACAGGCCGTCCCCGCGCTCGACGATGAAGAACCGGACCTGGTTCTCCACGTCGCTCCGGTTATCGAGGTGCTTAAGGACCCAGCTCCGGCCGCCGTTCCCCGCCACGCCGACCAGGTCCCCCTCCGGCGACGGGACGCGCACCAGGTTCCCCAGCGCCACGTCTAGCTTGGGGTGCGAATCCCCCGCGCCGCGCAGCTTTTCGCCAATCCCCTCCAGGCTGACCAGGTGGAAAAGGGCGACGTCGGTCTCCCGGACCAGGGAGTAGAGCCGCGTGGCCAGGATGAACTCGTTGGAGGAATCGAAGGCGGGGCCGAGGACCAGGGTGCTGGAGCGCTGGAGGAGGAAGACGGTCTTCAGGCCGTTACGGAGCAGGTCCAGGGTCTTCTCGTAGTGGATGTCCCGCCCGCGGTGCATCTCGGTCACCAGGGTGAAGCCCGTGGCCCGGAGTATCCCCTCCGCCGACAGGTCGCGCTCGTCCATGGGCCCCCGCTACTTGACGATGAAACCGGCCGCGACCAGGAGCACCCCGACGACGCCCAACAGCGGCGTCAGCACGCGCCAGACCTTCACCCGGCCGGTAAGCTCCCGGACCAGCTCCTGCTCGCTCTTGAGGCTGACGATGAAGCGGTCGTCGCCGGTCTTGCGCATGGCCAGCTCGCCCCCGGCGTCGGTCACCACCCCCAGGGCGTAGACGTTCACCCCTTCGGGGATGAGCCACTCCTGCTTGCGGTAGCCGAGGACGCGGTTGTCGCCGATGCCGCGCTCGGGCTCGAATCGGTCGTGGACGACGTGGGCGCCGATGACCTCGGCCCCTTTTATTGCGACCTTCGTCCGGCCGGAGGCGTCCACCACGTAGAAGTCCACGGCGTCCTTCTCGTCGGAGACGGTTTCCCAGACCTGGCTGACGCGCCTCTGGCGGCGGCCCTGGGAGTCGGCGACCAGCTCGGTCACCTGGCGCTGGCGCTCCACCAGGCTCCGGTACCACACCCCCCGCTTGCGCGAGAGCGGCGCGGTCAGGTATGCCTCCGCGGCCGCCGTCCCCTTGAGCTCGCAGGGGAACGAGAAGGAGCCGTCGAGCATCTCCTCCTTGGAGGTCTTGTACGTGTCGGCGATTTCGGCGGCCGAGTAGGTCTCGGTGCCGACGATGTCCGCCTGCTTGCGCCGGGCGGCCCCCAGGACGAAGAACCCGATGACGGCGATGAGAATGCACACCCCGCCGCCGACGAAGAACCCCATGTTACCCATCGCCCCTCCCGTCGTTAGCTGTACGGGTGAAGGATACCAAATCCGGCCGGTGAGCGGGGGTCAAAAGAGGTTCAGGGCGAGGGCCGCGGCCCCGACCAGGCCCGCGTCGCCCCCCAGCTCCCCCGCGACGATTTCCAACTCGGTGGGGGTGCGGAAGCGGTGGAGGTCGAGGGACTCGCGGGCGGGTGAGAGGATGAGCTCCCCGGCCCCGGCCAGGCCGCCGCCGATAACCGCCAGGTCCACGTCCAACAGAGCCTGCGCCAGGGCCAGCCCCCGGCCGAGATACCGCCCCGCCTCCTCCAAAAGCCCGGCGCAAATCCGGTCGCCCCCGCGGGCGTGCTCGGTGATGAGCCGGGAGTTTATGTTGACCGTGTCGCCCCCCGCCGCCGCGAGGAGGCCGGGCAGTTTACCCCCCTCCGCCAGCTCCATGGCCCGCCGGCGCACCGCCGAGGCCGAGGCGTAGGCCTCCAGGCATCCCCGGCGCCCGCAGCCGCAGGGCCGGCCGCCCGGCTCCACGGTCAGGTGGCCGATTTCCAGGGCGTTCCCCCTCGCGCCGAGGAGGGGCTTTCCGTCGAGAACCGCCCCGCCGCCGACCCCGGTGCCCAGGGTGACCCCGAGGCACCAGGGATGCCCCCGCGCCGCCCCGCGCCAGTGCTCGCCCAGGGTAAAGGCCGTGGCGTCGTTGACCAGGGTGACCGGAAGCCCGAGCGCCTTCCCGGCCATCGCCGCCAGCGGCGCCCGGCCCAGGTCCGGGACGTTGACCGGCGAACAGACCCACCCGCGCCCCGCGTCCATGGGCCCGGGCACCGCCAGGGCCAGGGCGTCCGGCCTCCCCTTAACCTCGGCCGAAAGCTCCGACCGAAGTTCCGCCAGCGTATTCAGGAACACCGCGGGACGCCGGTCCCCGCGCGGCGGGGCCTTCCGCCGGGCGACGACGCGCCCCGAGGCGTCCACCAGCCCCGCCCGAAGGTTGGTCCCGCCGAGGTCCACCGCGAAGATCAACCGCCCCCGCGCCATGGCACCCTTTACACAAAAGCCCGCCGCTGGTATTCTACCAAAAGCTCGAGCGAGGAGGTGCCCGTGGCCGAGCGGCTCGCCGAAAGGCTCAAGGTCTGGTTCGTGGACGATGAACGGGAGCGCCACGAGGAGTTCGACCGCCGCCACGGCGCGCGGTACGACGTCCGGCACTTCCTCCGCCCCGACGAGGTCCTCGCGGCCCTGGAGAACGGCGATAAGCCGGACCTGCTCCTCTCCGACATCTTCTTCCTCCGGGAGGAAGCGGGGGACCGGGTCGCCGAGATGCAGCGCGAGAGCCGGGAAATCGAGGAGCGCCTGGCCACGTTCGCCCGGCGGTACACCGAGGTTTACGCGCCCGAGGGGCTGGAGCTGGCGGCCAGGCTGCGCCGGGAGCGGCGACCCTTCCCCAACGTCGTCTACTCCTCCAAGGCGGCGATTCTCCTGGACGAGCGCGGATTCTCCCGCATCGCCCACGAGACGGGGCCGGTGTGGATCCTCAAAGGGAGGGAGGACGCCGAGGCGGAGCAGCTCAAGATCGAGAGCGTGGACCTGGGGTGGAACTGGCGCCGCCGCTACCTGCAGGTGAAGGGGCTTTTGGCCATCGTGGCCATCGCCGCGATGGCGGTGGGCTGGTTCCTGGGGATGCTCCTGGGCCGGGTGATGTAGGGCTGGCCTTCAACGGCCCCCGGCAAATAATCGCCGTAGGGCGGCAACTCCGTGTGCCGCCCGTTTTTTAATGCGGGTTGATGGGGTGAGGGTTGAGCACGTCTGAACACCCGCCCCAACTGGCAAGGTGTGAATCGCGCAACAACCTCGTAGGGGCCGACCGACGGCGCGCCGTTTAGGTCGGCCCGAGGGCGGGGACGGAGCCCCGCCCCTACGTCATCGCAAAACGCGGCGGCCCGCAGAGGACTCGTCCTACGGGGCCGCCCTACATCATCGCGACCTAGGGTGAGGGCTACCATATTAAAAAAGGCCGGCCCCGAAGACCCGCCCCTCACGCGGAACACACCCGCCCCCTCACGACCTCCAGGCCACGTCCAGGATGTTCCCCAGCCGCTCGGGGTGGCTCGAGGTGAAAACGTAGGCCTGCACCCTGTCTTTTTTCGAGTCGGCGACCTCGATCTTCAGGGCGGGCCCCCCCGCGGAAACCCAGTACCAGACGCGGTCGCGGCCGCGCCGGACCCCGTAGCCACCCGAGTCGGACAGGCGGATGAAGGTCGGCTCCGTGGAGATGATGCTCGGGCGCGCGAAGGTCTTCCTGATGACGCCGAACGCCAGGACGAGCCGGGTTTGGGTGACGGTGACGACGAGCTGGGTGAAGCACAGCCCCACGAAGAGCGCGGCGGAGGCCGTGAGGGTGCAGGCCCAGAAGATGGTCCGCTCCCCCGGCGTCCGGAACCCGCCCCACAGGACCACGCCGATCATCAGCAGCCCGACGACGGTGACCGTTATCCAGAAGGAAGCCCGGGAGACGGTGCTCTCCCGGTATACGACGATGTCGGGGGAGGCCTGGCTCGTCACGGGACGCTCTCCCGGCTTTTGGCGAAGTAGGCCCGCAGGTCGCCGAGAAGCTTGTCCAGCTTGCGGTCCCCCCGCGGGTCGCGGGCGCCGCAGGAGCCCAACAGGGCGACGACGATGGACAGGTTCTCGTCGGCCAGGCCGTAGCAGACCCGGTTCCCCTCCCGACGGAATTTGACGAGCTGGGCCCCGCGCATGACGGCCAGGTGCTGGGAAATGTTGGGCTGCTTGAGCCCCAGGGCGGCGCGCAGGTCGTCCACGCAGGACACGTCCCGGGCGAGCAGACCCACTATCCGCAGCCTGGTGGGGTGGGCCATCGCCTTGAAAAGACGCGCTATCTTTTCGCAGCGTTCCGGCTCTTCCACGGTCCTCCTCATGTGTTTAACCTGTTGCGAATATACGAAATTTCTAGTTCCCTGTCAAGCCGTGGGGTGGGTCGGGAAAGTTACCCTCTCCCCGTGGGAGCGGCGCGCCAACAGGTCGGGATGAGGGTCGAGGTCGGGAACG
>MFAF01000051.1:0-5163 GCA_001774505.1 Candidatus Coatesbacteria bacterium RBG_13_66_14
CACCCCCACCCTCCCCCCAGAGGGGGGAGGGGGCTAAAACACCGAGAGGTTCAGATAGCGTCGGGGGTCGGCGATGATGTTGTCCAGGAGCGTCTTGGCCTTTTTGAGTGTCTCGGTGAAGTCCACATAGGCCTCGTCGGAGTAGATGAGCTTCCCGACTGTCCCCTCGCCCGAGGCGATCTGGGCGACGATGGCGTTGATGTGGTCCACGGCCTCGACGGAGCCGGAGGTGATGCGCCCGACATCCTCCACGGCGCCCTCTATCAGGGGCAGCGAGCGGGACAGGGTCCCCTCGAGGTTCTGGGTTATCCGGGAGGCGCCGGCGGTTATCTGGGAGACGTCCTCGGTTATCCGCCGCAGGTTCTGCACGGCGGCGGTGAGCTCGTCCGTCGAGGACCGGATGAGCTCGTCCAGGTCGGTGGCCATGGAGTCTATGTGGGCGATGGTGTCCTTGATCTGGGCCACCGTCTCCTCGTCGAAGAGCTCCGAAAAGTCGGCCAGGGCGTCCCCGATCTTGACCACGATGTTGCCCGCCGACTCGAACAGCTCGTCCATGCCCAGGGAGCGTTCGCCCTGGACGGTGGAGCCGGGCGGGACCACGGGGGAGTCGCTCGTGCCCGGGGTGATGTCCACGTACTTGTCGGCCATCAGCCCTTTGAGGCGGATGGCGACGACCGAGTTCTCCCGCACCACGACGTCTTCTTCCAGCCGGAGGACCACCTCGACCATGGGGGTTTCGGAGCCCTCGGGCTTGAACCACTCGACGGACTCGACGCTGCCCGCGCGGACGCCGGCGTAGAGGACCTTGGCCTCGGGGACCAGGCCCGCGGCGGAGTCGAAGATGACCGTTATCGTGTAGCCTCGGTGGAAGAGCTGGCACTCGCCCGTGGAGAAGATGAGCGCGACGAATATCGCCAGGGCGACGACGACGGTTATCCCTACCTTGAGCTCGGCTGAACGTTTCATGGCTGTGTCCGAAAGGGCCAGTGTATTTTACCAGAAAAGCCCCGTTTTGGCCGCCGCGTTCACTTGAACAGGGGGTCTATGGGCCCCTGGGCGCGGCCCTGGATGAACTGCTGCACGTAGGGGTTGTCGGTGGCGCGGACCTCCTCGACCGTGCCGTCGAAGATGATCCTCCCCTCGTGGAGCATGGCGATGCGGTCGGCGGTCTTGTAGGCCGAGGCCATGTCGTGGGTGATGATGACCGTGGTCGCCCGCGTGAGCTCCTTGGTCTCGTTGATGAGGTCGTTGATGGCGGCGGCGGTGATGGGGTCCAGGCCCGAGGTGGGCTCGTCGTAGAGGATTATCTCGGGCTCGCCCACCAGGGCGCGCGCCAGGCCCGCCCGCTTCTTCATCCCCCCGGAGAGCTCCGCCGGCATCAGGTGCGCCGTCCCCGGGAGGCCCACCTGCGCCAGCTTTTCGTCCACGATGCGGTCCACCTCCTCGGGCGGGGTGTCGGTGTGGTTGTCCAGGAAGAAGCCCACGTTCTCGCGGATGTCCATCGAATCGAACAGGGCGGCGAACTGGAAGACGTAGCCCGCCCGGGAGCGTATCTCGTAGAGCTCGGCCAGGTTGGCCCCGTTCACCTTTATCCCCAGGCACCACACGTCGCCCTCGGTCGGCATCAGAAGGCCCAGCACGTGCTTCAACAGTACGCTCTTGCCCACGCCGGAGCGCCCGATGATGGCGATGGACTCCCCGCGGCGGATATCCAGGTCCACCCCGTCGAGCACCACCGTCTCGCCGAATTTTCGGCGAAGGTTCCGGGTCCGGATGACCGTCTCGGGGTCCACGGCTCCCTCTAGTCGAAGGCGATGAAGAAGAGCGTGGTCAACAAAACGTCCACGATGAGGATGTTCACGGCGCTGACGACGACGGCGTTGGTGGTGGACCGGCCGACCCCCTCGGCCCCGCCGAAGGTCGAGAAGCCGTAGTAGCAACTGATGAGCGTCAGCACCTGGCCGAAGGCGAAGGCCTTGATGAGGCCGCTGACGATGTCCCAGATGTCGGAGAAGGCGTCGAGCTCGGCGATGTACACTCCGGGGTCCACGTCGGCCAGGACGGTGCAGACGAAAAAGGAGCCCACCTGAGCCACGCCCATGGCCAGGGCGGTGAGCGCCGGCGCCATGATCGCCATGGCGATGATTCTGGGGGCCACGAGGTAGCGGAAGGGGTCGCTGGCCAGGGTCTCCAGGGCGTCTATCTGCTCGGTGACGCGCATGGTGCCGAGCTCGGCGGCCATGGCCGCCCCCACGCGGCCGGCGAGCATGATGGCCGTGAGCACCGGCCCCAGCTCCCGGGCGAACAGCACCGACACCATGCCGCCCACGTACGCCTCGGCCCCGAAGACCTTGAGCGAGTTCACCGACTGGAGCGCGATGACCATCCCGGTGAAGAGCGCCGTCATGGTCACCACGCCGATGGATTCCACCCCGAGGCGCATCATCTGCTCGTAGACGAGCTTGCCCCGGGGCCGCCGCCGGATGGTGCGGGCCATCGTCCGGCCGTAGAAGACGAACATGGCCCCCACGGTCTGGGTCTTCACCAAGAGCCAGTCGCCGATGCGCTCGAAGGTGTTCATCTTTACGGTGTCATCTCGCGGCACGGCTCACTCCGTCCGGAGGTAGTGCCGGGGGACGCGCTCCGACAGGCCGCAGGTGACCTCGTAGGGGACGGTGTCCATCCAGCGGGCCACCTCCTCGACCTCGATCTTTTCACCCGAGTAGTCGCGGCCCAACAGGGTGACCACCTCGCCCGGGGTCACCTCTCCCAGCCCACCCAGGTCCACCATGCACATGTCCATGCAGATGGCGCCGATGATGGGCCTTCTTTTGCCCCGGACCAGCGCCTCGGCCCGGCCCCCCAGGCTCCTGCGCCAGCCGTCGGCGTAGCCCAGCGGCAGGACGCCCACGGGCGTTTCCCGCTCCAGCCGGTGGAGGCGGCCGTAGCTCACCGTGGTCCCGGCGGGGAGCGTCTTGACCGCCGCGATGCGGGCCCGCAGGGCGATGGCCGTCCGGACGTCCAGGTTGCGGGTCACGTGGGGGCTGGAGTAACTCCCGTAGAGGGCCAACCCCGGCCGGACCATGTCCAGAAAACTTTCGGGGAGGTCGGCGATGGCGGCGGAGTTGGCGGCGTGGCAGAGTTCGGGCTTCAGGCCCTTCTTCCCCAGCTCCCGGCGGACTCGGGCGAAAAGCCCGAGCTGCTCCCGGGCGAAATCCTTGTCCTCGCCGTCGGCCAGGGGGAAGTGGGTCATGAGCCCGGCGACGTGGACCCCGGGGACGGCCTCGATGCGCGCCACGGTTTCGGGCGCTTCGGCGTGCCAGACCCCCAGGCGCCCCATGCCGGTGTCCACCTTGACGTGGACGTCGAAATCGCGGCGGTAGGCGCTCATCCACTCCATCCGCGCCAGGCGCTCGCCCAACTGCCCGGCCAGGGAAGCGTCGGAGAGGACCGGGGTCAGGCGGTATTTGATGACCGCGTCGAGCTCGTCGGGAAGCGGGGTGACCATGCACAGTATCGGCTGGTCGAAGCCGGCCTGACGCAGCTCCACCCCCTCGTCCACGAAGCTGACGCCGAACCAGTCGGCGTAGGGGTCCAGGGCCCGGGCGACCTCGAGCTTGCCGTGGCCGTAGGCGTCGGACTTGACCACGGCCATGACCTTCACGCCGCGGCCCACCCGCTCCTTGACGGCGAGGAGGTTGTCGCGGATGGCCGAGAGGTCCACCTCGGCCCAGATGGGTCGGTTCGGGTACATCGTCGGAGGGTGCGCCGGGCCTAACCGGCTCTATCACACCGCGTTAGGCTAATCCAGCGCGTCCGAGATGTCAAGGCGGGGCTAGAAGGGAGCGCCCTCCCCGGAGGACGCCGGCCTGGCGGGGGTGCGGAAGGAGCGGTCCAGGCTCTCGAAGCGCATGAAACCCTTGCGGAACACGAGGTAGACGGAGCCCACCGGCCCGTTGCGCTGCTTGGCGACGATGACCTGGCTGATGCCGGGCATCCGGGCCAGGTCGTCGTTCATGCCGCCGCCGTTGCCGTAGTCCGGGCCCTCCTCCGTCTCCTGGGCCGCCTCGCCGGGGCTGGAGACCTGGTAGTACTCCTCGCGGTGCAGGAACATCACCACGTCGGCGTCCTGCTCGATGGCGCCCGATTCGCGCAGGTCCGAGAGCTGGGGCATCTTGGACCGCGGGCGGTTGGTCGGCTGGCGGTTGAGCTGGGCGATGGCCAGGATGGGGACCTCGAGCTCCTTGGCCAGCGCCTTGAGGGAGCGGGAGATTTCGGCCACCTCGACCTGGCGGCTCTCCGTGCGGCGGTGGGTGGCGGTCATGAGCTGGAGGTAGTCCACCACGATGAGGCCGACGCCTTTCTGCTTGACCAGCCGGCGCGCCTTGGCCCGCAGCTCCAGCACCGACAGGGCCGGCGTGTCGTCCAGGTAGAAGGGGGCGTTGGACAGGCGGGCCACCTTGTTGATGAACTTCTCCATGTCGCCCTCGGAGACCATCCCCCGGCGCACCTTCTGGGAATCCACCCGGGCCTCGGAGCAGAGCATCCGCCGCACCAGCTCCTCCGCCGACATCTCCAGGGAGAAGAACCCGACCCCTATGCGAGAGTCTATGGCGATGCGCTGGGAGATGTTGAGCCCCAGGGCCGTCTTGCCCATGCCCGGCCGGCTCGCCAGGACTATCAGGTTGCTCCGGTGGAAGCCGGAGAGTATCTCGTCGAGGTCGAAGAAGCCGGTGAGGATTTCGCTCTTGGTGGCGCGTCCCTCGTGGAGGGCGCGTATCTCCTCAATGGCGGAGTCCACCAGGTCGGCCAGCGGCCTCACCTCGCGGCGCATCCGCCTCTCGGCGATTTCCAGGATCAGGCCCTCGGCCTTCTCCAGGATGGTGGCCGGGGGCTCGGCGTCGGCGCGGGCCGACTCGTTTATCACCGCCGCCGCCCTCATCAGCGAGCGCAGGATGGCCTTGTCGCGGATTATCTCCAGGTGGGACGCCATCCCCGCCGTGGACGCCGTGGACTCCTTCACCTCCACCAGGTAGCCCAGCTCGGAGTCGGTGAGCCCCTCGGGCGTGCGCCGCAGCTCGTCGGAGACGGTCACCAGGTCCACGGTGCCCTCCCGCTTGACGTAGAGGTTGGTTATCGCGGTGTAGATGCGCCCGTGGAGGG
>MFAF01000051.1:5200-5784 GCA_001774505.1 Candidatus Coatesbacteria bacterium RBG_13_66_14
GGCAACAGAGGGGCCGTCATTTTTAAAAAAATCCTCACCCGGCGGGCGCCGGTGGACGCGCCGCGGCCGCCGTGCTAATATCGCCGGAAACGTCTCCCGAGGGGGCGCGTGGAGCTCTTCACCCTGGGCGTCGAGGAGGAGTTCGGGCTGGTGGACCCGGCCACGGGCCGCCTCGTCCCCCGCATCGCCGAGACCCTCTCCACGCTCTCGGAGGCCGAGCGCGTCGAGATCAAGCCCGACGTCCACCAGGCGACGCTGGAGATCGCCACCCCGGTGTGCCTGGACCTGGAGGAGGTGCGGGCGGAGCTGCGGCGCCTGCGGCACCTGGCGAGGCGGGCGGCGAACCGGGCCGGCGTGGAGCTCCTCCCCGTGGGAGCCCACCCGAACTGCCGCTGGCGCGAGCAGCCCGTGGTGGACTACCCCCGCTACCACCGCCTGGCGGAGCACCAGGGCGAGAAGTGGCTGCGCTGCCTCTTCTGGGGCCTCCACGTCCACCTGGGCGTCCCCGACGAGGCGGAGCGGATCACCATCGCCAACGGCCTGCGGCCGTACCTGCCGCTCTTCATCGCCTGCGCCGCCAACTC
>MFAF01000052.1:0-1581 GCA_001774505.1 Candidatus Coatesbacteria bacterium RBG_13_66_14
GGCGGCCTCGCCCTTGCCGGGGAAGTGCTTGGCGCAGACGGCGACGCCGGAGGCGAGAATCCCCCGGGCCAAAGCGGCGGCGTACTCGGACACCACGGCCGGGTCGCCCGAGAAGGAGCGGTCGCCGATGCCCGGGTTGGACGGGTTCGTCAGCACGTCCACCACCGGGGCCAGGTTCCAGTTGCAGCCCACCGCGGCCAGCTCCCGTCCGACTACCTCCCCCACCGTCTCGGCGCCCGCGGGATCCGTCCTCCCCGGCAGCTCGCCCATGGCCGGGATGGCGGTGAAGCCTTCCTTCAGCCGCCGGACCCTCCCCCCCTCCTGATCCACGGCGATGAGAAGACCGGGCAGGCCCAGCTCCGCGGCCTCCTCCTGCAGGGAATCGGTCAACTCACGGAGCCGGTCGGCGTCGGCGATGTTCCGGGAGAAGAGGATGACTCCGGCGGGCCGGAGCCCGGCGATCCGCTCCACCGTCGCGTCGGCCAGATCGAGGCCGTCTATGCCGACCACGAAGAGCTGCCCGACAAGCTCCTCGTCGGAGAGCTCCCCGATGCGCGCCAGAAGCGCGTTGGGCACGTCGTAATGCTCCTCGACTATCTCCCGGGCCCAGGGGCCGAAACCCAGCCGGTTCGGCAGAAAGGCCAGGACGAGCGTGGCCGCCAGAAGGAGTGGCACGGCTGTGAAGAGGACGACCTTCAACGCTCCACCTCTTATCGGGTCGCAACTACGCCGCAACGTTTGAACGAATCATGCCGCCAGATGGGAGCCGGTCGCCCGCCGCAGCCGTATGACTTCCCCGCAATGAGGAGGGCCCTCTCACGCCCTCCGGTTTTTAAACCTCACACGATTCGCCGTCGTATCCGAACCGAACCCTCCCGCCGAACGGTAAACGGCCCGCCGACCTCAGTGCTTGATGTCCAGCATCTCTACGACGGCGTCGGCCCGCTTCACCAGCTCCACCGGCGCCCGGTGGCCCGTAAGGACCAGCTCCACGGGGAATCCCGCCTCGAACACCGCCGTCTCGACGTCAGCGAGGGGGATGAAACCGGCTTCCACCGCGTCCAGAAGCCCGTCCAGCACCAGCAGGTCGTGGCCCCGGGCCTCCAGCAGGTCGAGAGCCGTCCGCCAGCCCTTTTCCGCCGAGCTCTTCCCGCCCGAGCCGAGGTCGCAGGGATAAACCTCGATCCCCAACTCGACCGCCGACCCGGCCTCCCCGGACGTTTGCGGCCTGAGAAATCGCACCACCGCCCCCCGCCCGCCGTCTCCGCGCCGGGCCATGGCCAGGCCGAAAGCGGCGGCGCTGCCGGTCTCGACCTCGCCGGAAAAAATCCTGACCACGCGATTCTTTTCAGCCACTCCTCGCTCCTTGACGCGGGATGAAACCGGTTAGACCTCGTCGCCGTCCTTGGCGGTGATCACCCGGACGAAGAGGGCCACCACCTTGGGATCATACCTCGACCCGGCCTCGGCCTCGAGCTCGGCCAGGGCCGACCTTGCGGTTTTCGGCTGCTGGTAGCGCCGCCCCGAAATCATCGTGTCGTAAGAATCGGCGACCGCCACCAGGCGCGCGCCGGTGTAAAT
>MFAF01000052.1:1594-5077 GCA_001774505.1 Candidatus Coatesbacteria bacterium RBG_13_66_14
AGCCCCAGGGGGTAGCCCTTCCCGTCCCAACGCTCGTGATGCTGGCTGACGGTCTTGATGCACTCCTCGTCGAAACCGAGGAGTTTGAGGATGTCCGCGCCGACCTCGGGATGCGCCTCCACCTGTCTCTGCTCCTCCTCGGAAAGCTGCACCGTGTCCTGGAGGGTGGCGTCGGCCAGGGTGGCTATCATGCCTACGTCGTGCAGAATGGCGCCGTAGACTATCTGGTGGACTTCCTGCCGGGGAAGGCCCGCCATCTGCGCGAGCTGGGCCACGTACCGGCTGACGCGCTCTGAATGGCCGCGGGTGTAAGGGTCGCGGGAGTCAATGGCCGCGATGAGGCGGCCGACGGTGTCGCGGTCGTGCTTGTGCAGACGCTGGAACAGGCGGGCGTTCTCCAGGTGGATGGACACCTGCTTGGAGAGGTTCCAGATGAGGCGCAGCTCCTCGGCGTCGTAATCCGTCTGCCCGACCTTGGGACCCAGGGCCAGGATGCCGAGGAACTCGCGCGTGGAGACGAGCCCGCAAACCATGGTCAGGCCCAGTTCAGTCAGCTTCTGCGTCAGGCTGCCCACGCCGTCCTCGGTCAGGGCGTCCAGAGGCAACGGCTTCTTCGTCGCCAATAACTCACGGCGGATGTCCTCGGAGAGGACCCGGGAGTAAGTCAGGTCGAGCTCGTCGGTGATGCCCTTGGCGAGCTTGAGGTTCAGGTGGTCGCCCTCCATCAGGAAAACCGCCGTGCGGCTGACCCCGAGCTGCCCGATGACGATGACCAGGAAGGTGTTCAAGAGCTCGTGAACGGCGAACTGGCCGCTGAAATCATGGGCGGCCTGGAACAGGGTCTTGAGCTCGAGGGTTTTGCGGGTAAGCTTCTTGCCGGCAAGGGCCAGCTCCTCGTCCGCATGCGTCAGCCGCTCCGAGGCGGCCGCCAGCTCGCCGACCAAGGGCTCGATCGAGAGGTGATAGAGGATGAACCAGTTGAGCTGGCGGCCCAGAAGGGCCAGGGCCTCAACCTCACCCTCGATGATGGGGCTGGGGCCGAAGCAGATGAACGCGTGGAGACCCTCTCCGCTCCGCAAGCGGAAAATACCTTGAGTGCCCGCCATCTGCAGCGTCTCGAGCTCCTCCGACGGGGGGAACGACCGGCGCCAGCGCGGGAAGAGGAGGAAGTCGCTCTTCGCGCTCCGCAGGCGGTCCACGAAATCACCGTCCACGGGCAGGCGGAAGCCCGGGCCGACGCCGGTGCCCTGGCCCGCCACGACGAGGGGAGCGAAAAAACCGTCGCCCGTCTGGCTGAAGAGCGCCATCCACGGGATGCCGAAGGCGTCAACGGCGGCGCTCAGGGCCAGCGCGATGGGCTGGTCGGAGCCGCGGAGACGGACCAGGATATCCGAAAATTCCAGCACGTCCTTGGGGGTGGCCAGGGAGCGGAGGGGAACCTCGATGGGGGACTCGGTCACCCGGACATTGGCCGTCGTGGGGGTCAGGTGGGTAAAATGGTTCAGGGCCTCTTCAACCGAGTCGTAAATCTTGAAGTAATCCATGAGGTCCAGGGATTCCAACACGCGACGGATGCGGGGAGGGATTTGTGCGAAAACGATGTCGCCGTCCGAGGCCCGGACCTCCTTGGCCACGGAGATGAAGGCCCCCACGCCCGCGCTGGAGATGAACTCGAGCTTTTCGAGGATGAAGACGATGTTGTACACACCCTCTCCCAGGCAGACCTCGAAGAGCTTCTGGATGTCCGTGGAGCCCTCGATGCCGAGCATGCCGGCAATCTCGTAGACGCGGACTCCGTCCGGGGTGGCGCGGTTGAGGGTTATGGTGAGCTCGTGCATGGCTGTGGGTGTCCCGATCTATAGAAACGAAATTACGCCCCTGGATAATTGGCGCAGGGGTCTATCGCCCCTTGAAGACTATCACAAACCGTGCCAGTTCCCTGAACATCGCACCTGATCGGAAAGTACGTTACCCTCCATCCAGACCGAAACCGCGGGGCTGCCGCGGGTCATGGCATTTCAATCCCGCTTCGGCTTACGTCGCGCCTCGAACCCCTTTTTCATCTCCAGAATGTTCAAGCCGTCCCTGTTATAGAAGTTGACCTCGTCCATCAGGTTGTGGATCATCCAGAGGCCCAGCCCCCCGTCGGCCCCCTTGTCTATGAGCTCCAATACGTCGGGCGTGGTTCGACCTTCGGTTCGACCAACGTCGTCGGGAGGTCGGAAGGGGGGGCCCGAGTCGTAGATGAAGATTATTGCCGCGGATTCCTGTATCTCCAGCTCCACCTCGATCTCGCGTCTCGGGGAGTCCGCGTAGGCGTGCTCGATGACGTTGGCGCAGCCCTCATAAACCGCCAGGGTGATGTCGTCGCGCACGGTCCCCGGAACGCCGTGCAGGGCGGCCACCCGGCTGACGAACCGCTTGATGCCCGCCAGGGCCTCAAGGTCGGATTTCAGCCGGATGCTGTACCTGTTGTGCTTCATCCTCGCCCGAGCTCACGGGACCACCGAAACCCGCGTTCGGAGGGTAAAAAAGACTCTATCAGCAAGCAATGATAGGGCTTGGCGCAAAAAAAGTCAACGCGGCCGATTTGAAAGCTCGCTCTTGATAACCACTTGATATATAATGAATTATACTCGGCCAACCCCCAGGGCGGAAGGGGCTTTATCCCCCTAAAAGGGCTGAGGGAGCGGTTTTTTCGTAATTTTTTTCTTGACAAGCCTTGGAAAGCGTGTTTATAGTAGCTCCAGCGGTTGGAGAAAAGCGTAAACGCGCTTTAAACAACGTTTCACATGCGGCGAACCCCGGTCCCGGTTCCGCCGGAACCAGGAAGCCGAAGTACCACAAAACGAGACAGGCGCGAAAGCGCCGCCACCCCAAGGGGGAAAAATGACCAAGCAAGACCTCATCGATCGCATCGCCAGCCAGACGGGCCTCACCAAGCGCCAGGCTGGCCAGGCCCTCAATGCCGTCGTGGACGGCATCAAGGGCGCCATGAAGAAGGGCGAGCGTGTGACCCTCGTCGGCTTCGGCACCTTCTTCGTCGCCCAGCGGAAGTCCCGCACCGGCCGCAACCCGCGGACCCAGCAGAAGATCAACATCCCGGCCCGCAAGGTTCCGAACTTCCGCGCAGGCAAAGAGCTCAAGCACCTGGTTCGGTAACTCCGATACTCCGTTCGTACGAAGGGCCCCCAAGGGGGCCCTTTTTAATGCCAGGTTGCCAAGCCCCTTCCCAGCTACGCAAGAATGGCTCCCCAAGGGAGCCCTTTATAGTAGGGGTTGAGATAAACGTAATAGGCTAACCTTCGCTTTACAAAAAAACCCAAGGGGTCCTTTATAACCTTCAAGATGCCCGCGAAAAACGAGCGCAGCGAGTAATGCCCTCGGCAAATACGGGCCGTAGGGGCGACCGTCCACGGTCGCCCGCGTGCGGATCGACAGACCCACCCCTACTGGCAATACGTGAATCGCGCGTCACCCTCG
>MFAF01000053.1:0-2957 GCA_001774505.1 Candidatus Coatesbacteria bacterium RBG_13_66_14
TCCTCCGCTTCGCCATCGCCACCGGGCCCGTGGCCGACAAAGCCCTGCCGGTCAAGGTCCCCGTCGAGGGCTCCATCGCCGGCTGGGTCGTCACCCATCGCCGCCCGGTCAACCTGGCCAAGGCCGGGGACGACCCCCGCCACTTTCCCGGCGTGGACAAAAAAACCGACCTCAAGACCGAGAGCCTGCTCTGCGTGCCGCTCCTGGTGGACGACGAGGCCATCGGAGCGATTCAGGCGCTCAACAAGCGCGGCGGCCGGACTTTCACCGACGAGGACGAGCACTTCCTGGTGGCCATAGCCGTTCAGGCCGCCTACGCCCTGCGGCGGGTGCTGGAGGACCAGCGCCGGCGCGAGGAGCTCGACGAGCTGCGCGCCCGAGCCGCCGCCGAGCAGACCGTCATCGGCGAACGCGGCGGGCTGGCCGAGGTCTTCGACATCGTCAGGAAGGTGGCCGACGCGCGGACCACGCTGCTTCTGCGCGGGGAGACCGGCACCGGCAAGGGGATGATCGCCCGGGCCATCTACTCGTCCGGCGCCAGATACCGCCGCCGCTTCGTCACCGTCAACTGCTCCAACATCCCGCCCGACCTCCTGGAGAGCGAGCTCTTCGGCCACGTCAAGGGCGCCTTCACCGGGGCCTCGGCCGTCAAAATCGGCAAGTTCAAGCTGGCACACGGCGGCACCATTTTCCTCGACGAGGTGGGCGACATCCCCCTGGGCCTGCAGATCAAGCTCCTGCGCGTGCTCCAGGAGCAGGAGTTCGAGCCGCTGGGCTCCAACGACACCGAGAAGGTGGACGTGCGGGTCATCGCCGCCACCAGCCGCGACCTCGAGGCCGCCATCGCCGAGGAGCGTTTCCGCGAGGACCTCTACTACCGCCTGAACGTGGTGAGCGTGGAGCTGCCGCCGCTGCGCGACCGCCGGGGGGACCTGCCCGAGCTGGTGGACCATTTTCTCCGAAAATACTCCCTGGAGACGAACAAACACATGCTCCGGGCCGCCCCCGAGGCGCTCGAGGTCATCGCCGCCTACGACTGGCCCGGCAACGTGCGCGAGCTGGAAAACGCAATCGAACGGGCGGTGGTGCTGGGCGAGGGCGAGGTGCTCGAGCCGGGGATGCTCCCCGGCCACGTCCGCGGCGGCCGGGGATACACCGTCCCCGAGGACGCCACCCTGGTCGAGGCCCAAAAAAGTTTCAAGCGGTATTTCATCGCCAAGGCGCTGGACGCGCACTCCGGGAACCAGACCCGCGCCGCGGAGGCCCTGGGCATCCAGCGCAGTTACCTGAACCGGATAATAAAGCAGCTCGACATCCACCGGCCGGAACACCGAGGCTGAATGGACCCGGACCTGGAAAAAATCTTCGAGGCGCGCGAGCTTCTTAAACAGGCGCGTAAAGCGGCCGATGAACTCCGCCGGAAGTCACCGGAGGAGCTGGACCGTTACGTCCGCGCGATTTCCGAGGCGGCCCTCGCCGCCGCCCGGGAGCTGGCCGAGTCCGCCGTCCGCGAGTCCGGCTTCGGCGTCGTCGAGGATAAAGTTTTAAAAAACACCTTCGCCGCCCGCGACGTGGCGGAAAGCGTCTTGAAGCAGCGCACGGCGGGGGTCCTGACCCGCGACCCGGAACGGGGGATAGTCGAGTACGGCGTGCCCATGGGCGTCGTGGCCGCGATAATCCCGTGTACAAACCCAACGTCCACCGCCGTCTTCAAGGCGCTGATTGCGGTCAAGGCGGGCTGCGCCGTGGTGATGAGCCCGCACCCGCGCACGGTGGAGTGCACCCGCCGGGCGGCCCAAATCTGCCAGAGCGCGGTCGAAAAAGCGGGCGGACCGGCCGGCGCGATTTCCTGCCTCTCCGGCGGCGTCATGGCGGCCACCCGCGAGCTCATGGGCCACGCCCTCACCGACGTGATTCTGGCCACCGGCGGGATGGGCCTCGTCCGCGCGGCCTACTCCTCGGGCAAACCGGCCTACGGCGTGGGGCCCGGAAACGTCCCGGTCTACGTGGACCGCTCCGCCGACGTGGAAAACGCCGTCCGGCAGGTGTTCCGTGGAACCACCTTCGACTCGGGCGTCGTATGCTCCTGCGAGCAGTCCATCGTAGCCGACGCCCCCGTCGCGGAACGGGTCAGACAGGAGTGCGTAAAACGCGGGGGGTACTTCCTCGATCCCGAAGAAACGGCGAAGGTCTCCGCCTTTTTGTTCCCGTCGGGCGAATTTAACAGCGCGGCGGTGGGGATGAGCGCCCGGTGGATCGCCGAACAGGCGGGCGTCGGCGTGCCGGAAACGACGGAGGTTTTACTGGCCGAGCTGGACGGCGTCGGCCCCGGCCACCCCCTCTCGGCGGAGAAGCTCTGCCCCGTGCTGGCGATCTACACCGCCGACGGCTGGCGCGCCGGCTGCGAGCGCTGCATCGAGTTGATCAAGTTCGGCGGGATGGGCCACACCATCTCCATCCACGCCCGCAACGCCGAGGTGATCGAGGCCTTCGCCCGGGAGAAGCCGGTCTGCCGGGTTTTAGTGAACACCTGCGCCGCCCTGGGCGCCGTCGGCCTCACCACGAACCTCGAGCCGTCGCTGACCCTGGGGCCCGGGGCCTGGGGCGGCTCGGCGACCGGCGACAACGTCACCGCCCGCCACCTGATCAACGTCAAACGGCTGGCCTACGACCGCGAGGGGCTCCCCGAACGGGAAAAACGCGAGCCCACCGACGAGGAGATCGCCCTCGCGGTGAAGCGGGCCCTGGACGAACTGGGGTACTGACATGACGAAAACGATCGCACTCGCGTTGATCGCGCTCCTGACCGCCGCGGGCGCCGTGACCTGGCTCTCCGTGACCGGCGGACTGGAGGAGTTTTTGGCGAAATTCCCCGACGCGGCGGAAATCTACTTCCAGACCAAGACCGAGGAGGGCGTGGGGTTCTACACCATCACGACCCCCTCCGGCGAGACGGC
>MFAF01000053.1:2968-3591 GCA_001774505.1 Candidatus Coatesbacteria bacterium RBG_13_66_14
TCCTCGGGCGCAACATGGACGGCGTCGCCTCCGCGGGCCTGCTGGTCCACGAGGGGCCGGGCGCGGACGGCGTCGAGGACGTCTTCTTCGAGCGGGCCGGGGAGGAGCCGGTCTCGTTCGGCGGGCCGCTGCGCGACCTGGACCCCGGCGTGTCACCCGGCGCCCTGGTGGCCTTCGCCACGGAGACGGAGCCGGACAAATTCGACCTCGCCCTGTGGGACGCCGACGCCGGGATGCGGACGCTGGACCTGGGCTGCGGCGACGAGACCGAGCCCGTCATCCTCCACGCCGACCCGGAGGGGGACGGCCCCGTCAGCGTCGTCTTCCAGGGGTGCGTTGACGGCGAATTCCAGCTCTACTACGCCGTCATCGGCCCGGACGACGGGATCGTCAGGGTGAGGCGGCTGTTCGAGTTCCCCGGCCGCGCGCTCTCCCCCGACCTCTTGAATCCGCGCCCCGACCGCGCCCCCCAGGACGGCGACACCTTCCCCCTGGCCTTCCACGGCCTGGGCGACGACGACCAGCGGGACCTCTACCTCGGCCGCGTGACCTTCCACGGCGACATCGCCGACCCGGAAAGCATCCAACTGACGGCGGACGAGCCGGAGCGCCTCACCGTGTCC
>MFAF01000053.1:3700-4889 GCA_001774505.1 Candidatus Coatesbacteria bacterium RBG_13_66_14
ACACGCGGGAGCTCTACCAGCTCACCGACATGCCCGGCACGCAGACGGAGCCCTACGTCCACCGACTGGGAGAATGGGGTTTCCGATGAAACACGCGATTCTGGCGATGGTCCCTATCGCGAGCCTGGCGGCCGCCGGGGGGATGGGAGACGCCGCGGACTTCTGGGCGGATTTCTACGCGAGCTTCACCCCCGGCATCGAGCTGCTCTGCGTGGACTACTCCTCCGGGGAGCCGGTGCTGGCGCAGCTCAGTCCCTACACCGACGGGCTCCGGGCCCTGGACGTCCACGGCCGCTACCCCGCGGGAATGGGCCTGCCGGGCGTCGGCGGCGCCTTTACCAACCCCAACACCCTCGTCTACGAGGTGCCGGGGGAGGGCGGCCGGGCGCTGGAGGTCATCTCCCACCACCGTTTCGACGACGCCGTGGCCGTCATAGACGGCCCTGGCGAGGACATCCAGCCCGACGTATTCGGCAACCGCTGCGTCGCCTTCGCTCGGGAGAACGCCGACGGCGGCTACGACATCGCCTTGTGGACCGAGGATTCCGGCGTCAAAGTCCTGGACCTCGGCGAGGGCGACGAGATGTGGCCGACCTTCTTCTACGCCGCGTCGGAGGAGGAGCTGGCGCCGCTGGACGCCGAGCCCTACACCTGGGAACCGGAGCCGGGCGACCTGAACCCCCTGAACGAACCCTCGGCGATAATTTTTCAGGCCGACCCCGACGGACGGTACCGACTCCACTACGCCCTCCTGGGGCCGGGCGGTGTCGTGGAGAGCACCGGGGAGCTCACCGGCGCGGTCCTCGACGGGTTCGAGGGCGAGATGATGTGCCCCGACATCCCCAACCAGTACTGGGGCGAGCCGGACTACGCCCCCGACGGCCCGACTCCGCTGGCCTTCCAGGGCCTCCTGGACGGCAACCGGGACCTCTACCTCACCGAGGTCGGCCGGGTGAGCTTCGAGTGGGGCGCCCGCCTGGAGGTCGAGGGGCTGGTGCGGTTGACCGACTGGCCGGGCGACGAGAAATTCCCCGAGCTCTTCGCCGCCTACGACTGGGAGGCCGACGAGCCGGTCACCTGGTGCTTCTTTGCCAGTGACCGCGACGGCGACTACGACGTCTACGCCCTGTGGGTGGAGAAGGGGCGCTTCTACCAGCTGACCGACCTCGAGGGGACGCAGACCGCGCCC
>MFAF01000054.1:0-2127 GCA_001774505.1 Candidatus Coatesbacteria bacterium RBG_13_66_14
AGGTCGTAGCCCAGAAAATCCTTCAGGTCCGAGTCGTCGAAACCGCCGGCGACCACGCCCACGGCGCCGACCTTCTGCGCCTTGGCCAGGGCGGCGTTGGAGACGAAGTTGCCGCCGACCACTATCTTCCCCTTGCACTCCGGGCCGATGGCGTCAGGCGACAAGCTCTCGTCGGGCGACTTCACGACCACGTGTATCGCGCCGTGGGCTTCCCCGCCGACGCCGAATATCCCCTGGATGAAAACGCCCCGGGTCTCGACCAGCACCCCCTCCTCGGGGATGACCTCCTTGACTACGCCGTCAATATAGGCGTTTATCTGGACCGGGTGCGGCGGCTCGCGCAGAAGAAGCTGCCCCGTGACGGAGGAGATGGTTTCCACCGTGCCCGCCACCGGCGCCTGGAGCTCGTTCTTGAAGAGACCGAAGAGGCCCTTGTTCCTGGCGATGACCTGGTCCTTCTCGACCTTGTCGCCCACCTTGACCAGAAGGACGTCCTCCACGTCCGAGGCGGGGAGGGAGAACTTGTTGGCGACGTTGATGCTCTCGACGTTGCCCGGGAGGAAGGTCCGCGCCACGACGTCCAGGGCGGCCACGCGGCTGCCCTTCTTGACCAGTATCTCGCCCTTCAGGGGCAGCTTGCGCTCCTTGACGATGGTCGTATTGTTGGTGACCTTCAGTCCCGGTGTGTAGGCGTGTCCCACGTTGGTCCTCCGGATTGGAGGGCAAGGGGTGGAACATCCGGGGCAAGGGGCTTAAGCCCCTTGTCTCCCCGGTTAAACCCCTTGTCTCCTATTTACTTTCGTAAGCCGGGTAACAGTCGAGGGCCTTCTGCCACTCCTGGAGTTTATTGACCCGTTCGGCGTCGTCCGCGGGCAGTTGGAAGGGCTGGCGTCCGCGGGCGTCGAGGATGACGCCGGAGAGGCCGCCGGTGATCTTCCGCTCGACGGGTTTCCCGGGTCCTGCCCCGAACTCGGCCTTCCCCGCGGGGATGGCCCGCAGGGTGGCGTTGGGCTTCTCCGCCCACGGCAGGGGGACGCACGTGAGGGCGCCGAACTTCATCTCGAAGGTCTCGGTGCGCCCGTCGTCGAAGGCGAGCTCGATATCGGCCACTTTTTCGTCCGGCTTGGCCTGGACCACGGGGGCAACGCAGGTGCCCAGGTGTATCAGGCAGTCCCGGACGAAGACGTCGGTGGCCGCCTTCTCGTTCACCTTGGACAGCACTCCGAGCTGGGGCATCATGAAGATGGAGTCCACGGCGAGCGCCGTGACGCCCTCGGGCAGGAAGGCGTCAATGAGCATCATGGCGGCCTGGGACCGTCTCGGGGCGTGCGACAGGACGCCGCCGGAGCCGACCAGGATGTCCAGGTCCAGCATGTCCACCAGCGTCTCGCCCGACCCGGATTGGGAGAAGGTCTCGGCGATGGTCCGCATCCGCTGGATACCCTTCAGCCCGACGGCGAGGCTCTTGTGCTGGATGAAGGCCAGCCGGAGCGCCTCCCGGGCGATGGCCTGCTCCACTATCAGGTCCTGGAGGTCCTGGGGGATGGTGGTGGGCCGGATCATCTTGTTGCGGATCCGGTTCCGGAGGTCCTTCTCTTCAATGTGGAAGGGCACCCAGCGCATGACGTTGTCGAAGCCGGTCTCGGCCATGACGTTGGAGATGGAGTAGCTCATGCCGAGGTTGGCCGAGACGGTGCGGTTGAAGACGGTCTCGCGGGTATCCTCGTACTTCTCGCCCTTGAAGACGCTGAAGACGTCGGTGGTGGCGCCACCGATGTCCACGCCGATGACGGTGATGCCCTCCCTGCGGGCGATGGTCTGAATGATCTCGCCGACGGCCCCGGGGGTGGGCATGATGGGGATGTTATCGCCCGCGGTGTCCCGGGCCCAGGTCATGAGCTTGGAGTAGCCCGGCGCCTGGGCCATGACGTGCTCCATGAAGAGGTCGTGGATGGCGTGCCGCGCGGGCCCAAGGTTTTCCCGTTCCAGCACCGGTCGGATGTTGTCCACCATCTGGAGCGCCGTTTTCTTGCCCAGCTCCTTCTCGACGGTCTCCCGGGCGGCGACGTTGCCGGCGTAGATGACGGGCAGGTTGTACCCGAGGCCGAAGCGGGGCTTGGGATCCGC
>MFAF01000054.1:2209-3549 GCA_001774505.1 Candidatus Coatesbacteria bacterium RBG_13_66_14
CGCAGGCGGCGGATGGCCTCGATCTTCACGTGGTTCGGCCGGCGGTCGTTGGTGGCCAGGACGTCCATGACGATGGCCCCGGCGCCCAGGGCGGCGCGCTGGGCCGATTCCCCGGTCATCTGCTTCACCACGCCGGCGACCATCATCTGCAGGCCGCCGCCGGCGGAGCTGGTGGAGAGGTAAATGTCGCAGCCCTCTTTGGCGTCCTTCTTGACCATGATCGTGTTGTCGGCGGCGATGAACTTGCGCCCCGAAAGCTCCTCCACCTCGCTCACGGCGTTGATGACGCCCCGGGTTACGTCCTCGGCCGGCTTCTCCACGGTGGTGGGCGCTTCGCCGCGGACGACCAGGCGGTAAACCCCGTCGGGCTGCTGCTGGATGAAGATGGCCTTGGTGGTTGTGGAGCCGCAGTCAGTCGCCAGGATCGTCTTCATAGATAGTGTGCCTTCATCTGGAGACGTTGATGTGCCGAGAAGACTTGGGTGAGTTTTTCGAAGGGCGATTATACCGGGGAGACGGCCTTCGGACAACCCCGAAGTCGGTCGTCGTTCAAGCCGGTGGCAGCTCCTGTGTGCAGTGGGCGCATCGAGTGGCTTTAAGCGGCACTTTCGACAGACAATAAGGGCAGTCCCGTGTGGGGGTCGCCGGCGCCGATTGCTTGCGGTAGAGCCGGTTCATACCCTTGACGAGCATGAAGATCGCCAGGGCGATGATCAAAAAGCCGATGATGTTGGTGACGAAGGCGCCGTAGTTGAGCGTCACGGCCCCGGCCGCCTTGGCGTCGTTCAGGGTGGCGTAGGGGCCTTCCGGCGTGCCGTCGCGCAGGACGACGAAGAAGTCCTTGAAGTCCATCTCGCCCAGCACCAGCCCCAGGGGCGGCATGACCACGTCCGAAACCAGCGAGGTGACGATGGCGCCGAAGGCGGCGCCGATGATGATGCCCACCGCCAGCTCGACGACGTTGCCCCGGCTGATGAACTCGCGGAACGCCTTGAACATGTATCCTCCCCCGGAACTTCCACCGCCCGCTCGGGGGGTAACGGCCCGTTCAGCACCGGCGCAGCCGCATTCCCCGAGTCAGCCTGCGCTCGCCGGCGCCCTCGGGTCGGAGGTCGTCGAACGCGGTTTCCCTCAACGCCAGCGCCAGCGTTTGCGTTTTTGCGTGCGTTTGGTCCGCCTCTTCTCGTCGAGGTAGTCGTCCATGCGGGTGAGGAAGCGTTGGACGTACTCCCGGTTCTCGAAGAGCCTCTGGAGCTCTCCGTAGGGGGCCACCTCGAGGAAGGCGGGCCAGAACAGCTCCAGGAAACCGGCGATGAACGGCTCCAGCACCAGCATGGCCT
>MFAF01000054.1:3564-8500 GCA_001774505.1 Candidatus Coatesbacteria bacterium RBG_13_66_14
CCATGGGATACGAGCTCTGGACGAACATGACCGCCGGCTCAAGGAGGTTTTTCTCGAAGAGTTTTTGGCAGATGCGTTCGATGAGCTCGTCTACCTTCTCCGGGGGCAGGTCGCTGGCGACCTTGACGGAGAAGGCGTGGCGCAGACGGTTCTTACTCCGGGCGTCGCCGGTCTTTTCCCTCGGCATGGGGGCGGTCCGTTGAGGGTTAGAAGCCGAAACAGTTTATGTTTGACGGGGGTTAAAAGTCAAGCGGGACGGGCCTCGGTGTGTCCTGCCGCCACATCGGGTTTCCAGCGTTTCGACAACGAGTCCGAGTTGTACCGCCCCGCCGACTGTGGTAAGCTAGCCCTCAAGAGAGGACGACCGTTTCCACCCCGAGGAGCGTACATGACACAGAAGATGATAGGCGTGTGCGGCGGGTCGGGCCTGTGCCGGTTGGAAAGCCTCACCGACACCCGCGAGGAGTGGTTGAGCACGCCCTTCGGCGAGCCCTCGGATGCGGTCGTCATCGGAAGGCTGGCCGGGCGCCAGGTGGCCTTCCTTCCCCGGCACGGGCGGGGCCACGTCCGCTCGCCCTCCGAGGTCAACTACCGGGCCAACATCTGCGCCCTGAAGATGCTGGGCGTCCGCTGGATCATCTCCGTCTCGGCGGTGGGCTCCATGAGGGAGGAGATACAGCCCCTGGACGTGGTGGTCCCCGACCAGTTCATAGACCGCACCCGCCACCGCCAGGACACCTTCTTCACCGACGGCGTGGTGGCCCACGTGGGCCTGGCCGACCCCTTCTGCGCCGAGCTGCGGAAAATCCTCGTCGCGAAGTGCCGCGAGCTGGGCCTTTCCACCCACGACGGCGGGACATACCTGTGCATGGAGGGGCCCCAGTTCTCCACCCGCGCCGAGAGCGAGCTCTACCGCTCCTGGGGAGTCTCGGTCATCGGGATGACCAACCTCACCGAGGCGCGCCTGGCCCGCGAGGCCGAGATCGCCTACGCCACCCTCGCCTTCTCCACCGACTACGACTGCTGGCGCAAGGGAGAGGAGACGGTCACCGCCGAGATGGTCGTGGCCAATTTGTGCAAAAACGCACAGAACGCGAAGAAGCTCATCGAGATGATCGTCCCCGCCGTCCCGCTCGACGCCGAGTGCTCCTGCCACTCGGCCCTGGCGAACTCCATCGTCACCGACAGGGCCGACGTCCCCCCGGCGGTCCTGCACCGGCTGAAGCCCATCGCCGGCAGGTATTTCGAGAACTGATTCCAGCGGGGCCGCGTAGCTTTACCGAACGCTTCCGGGCGTCGGAGTTACGATGAAAAGAACGGGTCTGGCCGCCCTGTCGCTGCTCCTTATCGCCGCCTGCCAGCTCACCATGGTGGGCGGGGGGGGCCTGACCGGCAAGGAGGACGTCCGCCTGCACCCCGAGGGCACCGTGGGGGTGTACCACTACGCCGTCTGGGGCTACAACGGGACCCGCCTGGGCGAGCTGATCAACCCCACCGACCTCGCCCTGGATTACTTCGGCGACCTGATGGTGCTGGACGCGGGCAACCTGCGGGTGCAGGTGTTCGATCCCACCGGGCGGGTCATCCAGCAGTACGACTACGACTTCGGCGGCGGCGAGCGGGCCTTCCGGCCCACCGATCTCGCCGTGAGCCACCAGGACGACGTCTACCTGGCCGATCCCTCCGCGGGGACGGTGTTCAAGTTCACCGACGTGTCCACAGCCTTCGTCGTCACGGAGAGCTACCCCGCCACGGCGGGCAGCGGCCGCCTTATGCGCGACGACAGCACGCTTTCGGGCATCAGCGAAGCCCCCAGCGTACCGGGGGCTCTGGCGGCCAACTGGGCCGGCGAGCTCTGGATAGCCTCCGGGGAGGAACTCTACGAGTTCGACGGGCGCGGGAACCTCACCCAGGTCTACACCCCCCTGGGCGACGACCTGGGCGGACACGCCGAGGTCGCGGACATGGCCATGGATTACGACCGTTCCCTCTGGGTCCTGACCCAGGACGGCCTGGTGGTCCACGTGGACTACCGGGGGCGGGTGCTTTCCAGCTTTTCCACCGACCTTCGCCCGCCCTTCGCCCTGGACTGCGACGGGGGGGTGGTCGCCGTCGCCGACGGCTGGAACGACGGCTTCCGCCTGTACCACGAGAGCGGCCGTCTCCTCTACCAGACCCAGGTGACCGCCGACGACGGCACGGCGCTCCTCTCGCCGGAGGGCATCGCCCTGGACTACGACAACCGGCGGCTGTACCTGGCGAACACCGGTTCCCACACCATCGAGGTTTTCGAGCTGGAGGTCTGGGAACCGGCCGAGCCGGTGCGACCGGACCCGGTTCGACCGGAGCCGTCCCCGGAATAAAATCCATCTCTTCCGCCGACGGGGCGGCCTCGGAGGCCGGCCCAAAGTGTAATTTCCACCAACCACCCGACCGTCTCCATGGCGAAAAACCTCCGCGAGCGCCTGGCAAACCTGACCGGGAAGGGGGAAGCCCCTCCCGAGGTCGAGGTGGCCCGGGATCCCGAATCGGTCAGGGAACGGCTGCGACGGCTCCTGGTGTCGAAGGGCCGCCCCCTGCCGCCCGAGGACCGCCTTCCCGCCGAGCCCGCCCGGCGGCACACCCGCGCGCCCATCGAGGAACTGGTGGACGGCGCCTGGGAGGACACGCCTTTCGGCAGGGTGTTCATCGTCGAGCGTCGGCTTCCCGCCGGAGAGCACCACGCAGGGTTGCCCCTCGACGCCGTCCTGGCCCATCCCCCGGAAAACCTGGCCCTGGTGGAGGGGAATCCCCCCGCGGGCTTCTCGTTCGCTGACGCGGTTTTTCTGGACACCGAGACCACGGGGCTCGCCGGCGGCACCGGCACCTTCCCCTTCCTGGTCGGCCTGGGGCGCTTCGAGGGCGACGAGTACGTCCTGCGGCAGTTCTTCCTGGACGATCCCGGGGCGGAGCGCGGTCTCTTGAACATCCTGGCGGATGCGCTCGAAGGGACCTCGGGCCTGGTAACGTACAACGGCAAAGCCTTCGATTGGCCTCTGGTCAAGACGCGTTTTCTCTTGAACCGTGTCCGGCCGGAGTTCCTGGACCTCGAACCGCCCCACGTGGACCTCCTCTCCTGGGCCCGACGCCTGTGGAAGCTCCGGCTGGGGAGCTGCTCCCTGGCCGACGTGGAGCGCGGGGTGATGGGCCTGGAGCGCACCGACGACGTTCCCGGCGCGGAGATCCCCGCCCTCTACTTCGCCTACCTCCGCGGCGCGCCGGTGGGGGAGCGCATGGCGCGGGTTTTCTACCACAACGAGTTCGACATCAAGTCCCTGGCCGTCCTCGCGGCCCGCGCCCTCCACCTCGCCGAGGACCCCCTGGAGCGTTACGAGGACCCGACAGAGCTCTACGCCTGCTGCCGGCTGCCCCGGATGGGCGAACGGCGCGGGGAGCTTTTATCCGCCGCCATCGCCGTCGGCCTGCCGGAGGAGATGGAGCGCCATGCCCGCTGGGAGCTTTCCCTCCATCACAAGCGCCGCGGGGAGCTGTCCGAGGCTCGGACGCTGTGGGACCACCTGCGCCAAGGCCCCTACGACTCCCGGCCCTACGAGGAGGAGGCCAAGTTCCTGGAGCACCGCCTCCGGGACCCGGCCGCCGCCAAGGGGCTGGTCGAGGAGGCGATCCAGCGGTGCGGCCGCGTGGTGACCGATGCTTACGCCCGAGCCCGTCAGCGGGGGGCGCTCCTGTACCGCCTGAAGCGCCTGGAGCGCAAGTTGGCCGGCCAGACGGTGGCCGACGACGAGGTGTACGATCCGGGCGGCGACCATGCATGACGGGATGATCAAAATCCTGCCGCCCTTCGTGGCGGAGCGCATCGCCGCCGGCGAGGTGGTTGAGCGGCCGGCCTCCGTGGTCAAGGAGCTCGTGGAGAACTCCCTGGACGCCCGGGCCGGGCGCATCGAGGTGGAACTGGAAGCGGGCGGCAAGTCCCTCGTCCGTGTGACCGACGACGGCATCGGGATGACCCCCGAGGACGCCCTCGCCTGCTTCAAACGCCACGCCACCAGCAAGATAGACCGCTTCGAGGACCTGGAGCTCGTCCGGACCTACGGCTTCCGCGGCGAAGCCCTGCCCAGCATCGGCGCCGTCTCGCGCGTCCGCCTCCTGACCCGCTTCCGGGATTGGGACCGGGGGACGGAAGTCGTCTACGAGGGCGGCAGGCTCCTGCGCCACGGCGAGGCCGGGGCTCCGGTGGGGACCGACGTCGTCGTCCGCGACCTCTTCTACAACGTTCCGGCCCGGCGCAAGTTCCTCAAGACGGACACCGGCGAGCGCGCGGCTTGCGTGGAAGTCGTCGCCCGCATGGCCCTGGCCCGGCCCGAGACCGCCTTCCACCTCCTCGCCGACGGGAAGACCGTGCTGGTCCTGTCCCCGGCCGACGGGCACCGGCGGGTGCTGGACTACTTCGGAAAAAATTCACGGGGCGGGGAGCGCATCGAGTACGAGAGCCCGGGCGTGGGCGCGGTCCGCGGTGTCATCTGGCACCCCAACGTGCTGCACCGGCCGAACCGCCGCGGGATACTGGTTTACGTGAACGGCCGCCCGGTGGACGACCGGCTGGTGGTGGACTCGGTGACGGGGGCCTGCCGCGGGATCACGCCGATCCAGCGGTTCCCCCAGGCGGTGATTTTCCTCGACCTCCCCGGCCCCCGGGTGGACGTCAACGTGCATCCCGCGAAGTCCGAGGTCAAGTACGCCGACGAGGGCGCCGTCCGGCGTTTGGTCAAGGCCGGGGTGGCGCGGGCGCTCTCCGAGGCCGGGGTGGACCTCGCAGCGGCGATGCCGCTGGCCCGGGGGGAGCCGGGCAGGCCCCTCGACCACCGCCCCTACCCCTCCTCCGGTCGGCGGGAGGCGTACGAACCGGAAGACGTGCCCTTCGGCGAGGGATCCGGAG
>MFAF01000055.1:0-1655 GCA_001774505.1 Candidatus Coatesbacteria bacterium RBG_13_66_14
CGACGGCGATACCATCCACGGCACACTTACAATGACCCTCGACGAGACGCTCGGGGACGAGCTTCTGCTCTACCTGCCCGCCAACCGCGACCGCGACCCGTCCTTCACCGGCCCGGTGGAGGAGATGGGGCTTTTTTCCGACAACGCCCGCGGCGCTTATCCCTTCGAGGGGTGGATGGAGGTCACGCGGCTATGCGTCAATGGAGAGGAAGCGGACGATTTCCGCGTGGAGGGCGTCCGGCTGACCGTCGGCCCCGTGCCGGACGGCCCGCTGGAAGTTACCCTCGACTTCACCACCCGCGTCCCCGCCTTCGGCCGTCTCTGGGGCGCGGCGGACGACCTCGTCGTCCTGTCCGGCTGGCACCCCCAGCCCTGGCCCGTGGACGGGGAAGGGGATTACCTAGATGCGCGTGAGCTTCCCTGGGGCGTCTTCCCCGCCCGACCGGCGGACTACGCGGTCAACGTCACCGTCAAATCGGGGTGGGAACCGTTGGGCCCGGCCGTCGTGGACGGGGACGGCGTTTATTCGATGGAAAGAAATGGCTGCCGCGGGGCGGACCTGGTATTGGCAAAGGAAGGACACCGCGCCGTTACCGAGGAAATCTGGGGCGGCCTGGCCGTGGAGCTGGCGGACGTGACGGCCGACGGGAGCGGGGAGGCTCGACTTCACTTCGCCCGCGAGGTCTTCGATCGTTTTAGCGACTGGTTCGGTCCCCCGGAAGGGATGCTCGTCTTCGTCGCGGCCGACGTGCCTCTCTCCGGCGACGAGCTCTACGACGGCCTGGTCCTTCTGGGCGACGTGCCGACTTACCCCCTCGTGCGCCTCCCCGAGCTGGCTTACGCCCGGCAGACGGCCGGACGGTGGTTCCGAACCGGGCGGGAGGTGGACGGTTTCCGCGACCCGCTGCTGGTGGACGGCCTGGCCCACTGGGCGGCCCGCGAGGCGCTTACGAGCGTCTTCGGCGAGGGGCGGGACCTGCTGCCCGCGGCGGTGCTCGGCGTGGAGCAGGAGTGGCTGTCGCGCACGTATATCGAGGATTTGAAGCAATCGGGGCGCGACCGACCGCCGTCGTCAGCGGCGGAAGCCTTCGACCAGCCGGAGACCTACGACGCCGCCGTCCGGCAGAAGACCGCCCAGGCGCTTCTGGGCTGGTCCCGGCGCTGGGACGCCGGGGTCCTGCGCGGGGCGGTCGCGGCGTACCTCGAAAAAGCCAAGACGGAGCGGGTGACGCCGGAGCTTTTTCTGGAATCCCTCGCCGAAACCGCCGGGTACGGCCCGGCCGCGGAACTGGCGTGGAGCCTCGGCCTCGCCGCTCCGTCCGGGTCGTTCGAGCCCACATCCCTGACCCCGCGGGAGATCGAGGAACCGGCCTTCGAATTCCGCATCCTGCCCGACGCCCTGGACCCCGAGGCCTGGACACTCTTCCTCGTGCCGTTCCCCTGGCCGGACTACGACGACACCTGGCGGCTGGGGGCCGCGCTCTGGGGCCGCGAGGGGGTCCATCTCCTGCCCATGGAAATCTGGGGGGACGACGACCTGCTCCTATCCGCCACCTGCAACCTCGAGCACGGGGACTGGAACCTGTTGGCCCAGTTCACCACGCGCTTGGACGACTGGTACCCCGGCCTGCGCATAGGAACGGCGGGGTATTCCC
>MFAF01000055.1:1714-5164 GCA_001774505.1 Candidatus Coatesbacteria bacterium RBG_13_66_14
CGTGTTCCCGAGATAGAACTCACCCTGGGGGTGAATTACTGCCTGTTGCGGAGCTGGGACCACGGCGACCGGGCCCTGCGTCTCGAGGGCGAGGACGGACGGCAGCTATCCGTCTACGGCTCGTTCAACCTGAACGACCGCGGGCCCCTGGGCGGGCCGCAGCTTCACCTCGGCGTCGAGTACGCCCTGGATCCCCTGCCCCGTCTGAATCCCGAGCACCCCCCCCTCGATTACGGCCGCTTCTATCTCCGGGCGCAGGAGGACCTGCGGCTGGCCCCCTGGCTGTGGACGGCCTTCCGGGGCGCGCTCGGGCACATCGAGGGCCGCGCGCCGGACCAGCGCCGGTTCGAGCTCACCGAGGACGACGTCTCCTTCGAGTACCACCTTATCCGCCTGCCCCATACGGGCGAGATCCGGGGCTACAACGACCTGGACCTCTACGCGGACGACATGGCGATCGTGGGCGCCGAGCTTTACGCGCCGGTCATCTCCGGGATAGAATTCGGCTTCTTCTTCGACCGTGGGGCCACGGCGGACGGGCTGCGGACCCTCTTCGCCGAAGACACGCGCTGGCGGTCGTCCTTCGGACCGCTGCTCCGGGTCCGCATGGGCGATACGATCTACGTAGAGTTCAACTTCCCGCTCTGGGTGAGCGACCCCTACACCGACGAGGCCGAGCCGGGCGGACCGCCCTGGGCCTTCCGCTGGGACTTCGACGCCCGCATCGGGTTTTAGTAAATGCTCCGACGCGCAGCACTCATCTTCTTGGCCGCAAGCGCCATCGTCCGGGCGGCGGAGGACGACGAAATCGTCCGGGTCGCCTTCCGGGGGAACTCCTACCTCTCGGTGGAGACCCTCGGGATGGTCTTCGGCGTGCGCGAGGAGCAGTACGTCTCGGAGCGCCGGGTGGAGCGCGGACGGCAGAGCCTTTTAGACCTGTACCGCGAGAACGGCTTCACCGGAATCCGTATCGAGACCCAGATAGTTCGCCGGTACGGCCTGCGCGGCGGAACCGTGGTCTACGTGGACATCTACGAAGGACCGCCCACGTTGGTGGAGTCGGTGGACATCCGCCACGCCGGGCTGGTGGACGAGGCGGAGGTTCAGGCCGCCGTCGGGAGCGAACCGGGCGACGTGTGGACCCTGACCTACTCCGACGCCGTCCGCCTGAACCTGATCCGCCTTTTCGCCGAGCACGGCTACCTCTACGCGAAAATCGAGGTCGCCGAGGAGCGCGGGGAACGCCGGGCCAGGCTGACCGTGAACGTGGACGAGGGGCCCAGGGTGAGGGTGGTCGGGGTGGACATCGAGGGCTACGAGCCGATCATCGAGCGGGTCATCCGGCGAGAGATCGTCATCCGCGAGGGGGACTACTTCAAGGCCTCGGAAGTCTTCGCCAGCCAGCGCAACATCTATTCGACCGGCCTTTTCACCAACGTGGGCTATTCCATCGTGGGCGAGGGCGAGCGTTCGCCCGAGGTCCGCATCCTTTTCGAGCTCGAGCCCGACAAGACCAACTGGGTCGGCTTCGAGCTCGGCTACACCTACTCTGAGAGCACGGGGTCCGGGGCGCGGTTCAAGGTGTCCTGGGGTGACGACAACCTCTGGGGCAACCTCCAGCGCCTGGAGGTGGGGGCCAACTTCGTGTACGCCTTCAAGACCAGCCGCTTCGAGGAAGAGCTGTACCAGGCCGTCTACCGCGAACCGTGGCTCTTCTCCGTGCGGGGGCTCTCGGGAAGGGTGCGACTGTACTTCGAGCGCGAGCGGAGGACCGGCTTCAGCGCGGACTCCTTCGGCAGCGACCTGTCCCTGGAGCAGCGATTCTACGACTGGCTCACCGGCGCCCTGGGGCTGCGCCTGGAACGGGTCAACCTCTGGGAGTACGACATCCCGGACCTGCCCCAGGAGGAGGGCTACTCCAACACCAGCGCCCTCTTCGCACGCGTCGGGATAGACACCCGCGACAACCCCTTCAACCCCCGCTCCGGCGTGTACCTCCTCCCCTACGGCGAGTACTCCGGCGGCTTCCTGGGCGGCGACAACGACTTCTACAAGCTCACCGCGGACCTCTCCGGCCACATCCCCCTGGGCGACCACGTCAGCATCGCCCTGCGCGGATACGTCGGTCTGGCCGCCATCCACCACGACACAGGGTCGCTGCCGGTTTACGAGCGGTTCTACGCCGGCGGCGCCTACTCCGTCCGCGGGTTCCCCGAGCGCAGCCTGGGCCCCCGCAACGCCCGTGGCGTGAACCTGGGCGGCGTCGCCTCCCTGGTGGGAAACGCGGAGTTGCGGGTGGACATCCCGGACAGCGATTTCTCCCTCGGCTTCTTCGCGGATACCGGGATGGTGTGGGGCGAAATAAACGAGATGGACCTTGCCGACCTGGCCGTGGGTGTCGGCGCCGGGTTGCGCTACGTCACCCCCATCGGCCCCGTCCGGCTGGACGTGGGCTTCGTCGTGGCTCCGGGTGAGGAGAGGATTGTCTCGCCATTCGCGCCGGAGGATTTCACCGAAACCTCCGATAACTGGGAGCTCCACCTGGCCATCGGGCATATCTTTTGACGAGGGGTTTAAACCCCTTGTTCCAGAAGAGCGGCGTGCTCCAGCGGTTGCCCAGTGAGCTGGTGAATGCAGAGCATTTCGCTTCGGTTCGACGGCACCTCCGATTCAAAGACAAGGGGCTTTTGCCCTCTGCACGGAGACAAAGGGGTTCGCCGAAGTCGTAGCTCACTTCGCTCGGTTCGCTCGTTTAAACCCCTTACCCTATCTTCAACCTGTTTTGCGTACAACGCATCCCGTCTCGGTTCATCGGCTCCTCATGGGTAAATCAGTATTGGCCACAATCCGGATGGTGCGATGACCGAAGACCTTCTGCGCCTGAGCGGGGTCACCGCCGGATACTCGGGACCCGTCCTCCGCGGGGTGAACCTCTCCGTGGGTTCGGGCGAATTCGCGGCGCTGGTCGGTCCCAACGGCTCCGGGAAGTCCACCCTTCTGGCGGTCGCCACGGGGTATCTCCCCGCGCGGGCCGGGGAAGTTACCCTGGCCGGCCGGCCGTTGGGTTCACTGAGCGCGGTTGAAAGGGCGGGAATCGCGGCCTGGCTGCCCCAGGAGCTTCCGAACGCGCCGGGGTACACGGTCCGCCAGGTGGTCCTCCTGGGTCGGTACGGCAACCTAAAGGGCTTCGGGACTTACTCTCCCGATGACGAATCCGCCGCCGACGACGCGTTGCGCCGCTGCGGCATCGAATCGCTGGCGGAGCGCCCGGTCAACGAGCTCTCGGGCGGTGAGCGTCAGAGGGTCTTTCTGGCCCAGGCCCTGGCCCAGGGCGCCCGGCTCATGCTCCTCGACGAGCCGACGAACCACCTGGACCCCTCGTCGCTGGCTTATCTTTTAAAACTTTTGAAGGAGCTCACCGCCGAGGGTCGGGGGGTTCTCATGGTGACC
>MFAF01000056.1:0-1557 GCA_001774505.1 Candidatus Coatesbacteria bacterium RBG_13_66_14
GGGAAAACGTCGTCGAGGCGATGAAGAAGCACGGCGCGGTGTACTTCGCCGCCATCGGCGGGGCCGCCGCGCTCATCTCCAAGTCCATCGTCTCCGCCGAGGTCATCGCCTACGAAGACCTCGGTCCCGAGGCCATCCGCCGCCTCGAGGTCAAGGACTTCCCGGTTGTCGTGGCCCAGGATTCCCACGGGCGCAGCGCCTACGAGGACGGCAAGCGGGAGTACCGCACCATCGAAACGATCTGAACCCCCGACCCCCGAACGCACCCGACCCGGGACCCGGCGACGGGTCCCGTAATCGTAACGCACTTCGCGGAGGAGCCCCTTGGCCCGCATCCTCTTCCTCGGCGACGTCATGGGCCGGCCGGGACGGCTGGCGCTAAAAACGCACCTGCCGGAAATCCTCGCCGCATTTTCCCCCGACCTCGTCATCGCCAACGCCGAGAACGCCGCCGGCGGGGCCGGCATCAGCCCAAAACCCCTGAACGAGCTCAAGGGGCTGGGGATAGACGTCTTCACCTCGGGCAACCACGTCTGGGACAACCGCGAGGCCTACCCGCTCCTGGAGGCCGAGCCGTTCCTTTTGCGGCCGGCCAACTACCCGCCCGGCGTGCCGGGGAGGGGCGTCGTGGTGCGCTCCCTGGGAGAGGGGGGCGCGAAAACCGAGCGTAGCGAGCTATGCCACGGGCAAATCGGCGTCATCAACCTCCAGGGGCGCGTGTTCATGCGCGAGATAGACTGCCCCTTCCGCGCGGCCGATATGGAAATCGAGACCCTGAACGATTCCGGCGTGAAAGTCATCCTCGTGGACTTCCACGCCGAGGCCACCAGCGAGAAGGAGGCGATGGGCCGGTATCTCGACGGGCGCGTGACCGCCGTCATCGGCACCCACACCCACGTCCAGACCGCCGACGGGCGGGTCCTGCCCGGCGGGACCGCCTACCTCTCCGACGCTGGGATGTGCGGCCCCACCGGGGGGGTCATCGGCGTCAAGGCAGAGAGCGTGGTGGGGCGGTTTTTGAACGCTCTGCCCTTCCGCGCCGAACCGGCCGAGGGGCCGGTCGCCCTCCGGGGCTGTGTGGTGGATTTCGACGAAAAAACCGGTCGCGCCCTCGCCATCGAGACCGTCAACCGCGAGGACGACGATGGGTAGGCGCATTCTCGTCGTGGGGGGCAACGCCGCGGGGCTCTCCGCCGCCGCCCGGGCCAAGCGCGAGGACCCCCGCGCCGAGGTCGTCGTCCTCGAGGCCACCGATACCCCCGCCGTATCCAACTGCAACTTTTCCTACGTCCTCTCGGGCCGGGTGGAAAAACTCGGCCGTGTTCTAGCCCATCCGCTGAAGTATTTCATAGAGCGAGGGCTAGACCTGCGCACCGGCGTGACCTTGACGGAGGTGGACCCGGTCCGGCGCCGGGTGCGAACGGAATCGGCGGGCGGGAAAGGCGAGGAGGTCTACGACCGGCTGGTTTACTGCGCCGGCTCCCGCGCCCGGAAGCTCGAGGTTCCCGGGCGGACCGGCGACGGCGTAACGGCGCTCCACTCCTACGCCGACATGGA
>MFAF01000056.1:1643-3667 GCA_001774505.1 Candidatus Coatesbacteria bacterium RBG_13_66_14
CGGAGACGAGAAGCGTCGCCCTGATTTTCGGCGAGGATGCGCCCGTCCCGGGCCTTCCCACCGAGTTGGCCGAGGTCGTTAAAAATCATCTGGAGGGCCGGGGCGTCCGCCTGCTGTCCGGGAATCGGGTTCGGGCGTACCTACCCGACGGCGCCGGAAGGCTCGCAGGGGTGGAGACCGACGGGGAAACCGTCGAATGTAATTACGCCGTGGAGCTCGTGGGCGTGATTCCCAACGTGGAGCCGCTCGGCGGAAAGCTGGAGCTCGACGCGGCCAGCGGGGCGGTGCGGGTGGACGGCCGCCAGTGCACCTCCGAGGACGGCGTCTTCGCCGCGGGTGACTGCGCCACGGTGCGCCACGCCCTCCTGCCGGGGCACCGCTACGTCCCCAACGGCGCTCTGGCCAACCGTTGCGGCCGGACGGCCGGGTGCAACGCCGCCGGCGGTTTTTGCAAAAGCGCCCCCACCCTGGGCACGCGCGCCACGGAGCTCTACGGCCTTGAACTGGCCCAGACGGGGCTGTCATTGGTCGAGGCGAGGGGCGCGGGATACGACGCCGTCGAGACCGTCGTCCAGGCGCCGCTCCACGCAACCTTCCATCTCCCCCGCGCGCTACTGGCTTGCTCCGCCGTGGCCGAGCGGGGTACGGGTCGGATTCTGGGCGTGCGCCTGACCGGCCCCCACGGGGCGAATTTACGGATAAACGCCGCCGCCACCGTCATCGCCGCCGGGATGGACGCCGAGACCGCCTGCGGCCTGGATTACGCCTACCACCCCCACTCGTCGCCGGTCTGGGACCCGCTCCTGGTGCTCTTCCGCCGGACGGCCAAGGCGCTGGGCGGCCGCGAGGGGTAGCATGAAGCATCGCGTCGGGCTCATCTTCCCGGTTTTACTGGCCGCCCTCGCCGGTTGCGAACGGGGCGGTCCCGAGCCTGCTTCGACGAACGGCATCACCGCCACCGACGACGCCGGGCGGACGGTGCTTCTGGCTAAAATTCCGGAGCGTGTGGTTTCCACCGCCCCCGACGCCTCGGAGACCGTCTTCGCCCTCGCGCCGGAAAAACTCGTCGGCCGCAGCGCCTACTGCGACTTCCCCCCGGAAATCGCCGGACTGCCCGTCGTCGGCGACTTCTCCAACCCCGACGCCGAGCGCATCGCCGCCCTGGCGCCCGACCTGGTCCTGGTAACGGGGATGGAGCAGGCCCCGCTCCTGGCGAAACTGGAGTTTCTGGGGATACCGGCCTACGTTTACTTCCCCGGCTCGGTGGATGGTCTCGAGCGCGACTTTACCGAACTGGGGCGCCTCCTGGGCAACCCGTCGGGGGGCGAGAGGCTGGCCGCGGAGCTGCGGGAAGCTGTTGCTGAAATTACTCTAAAGTCTGTAGGACCGGACCGGCCGAGGGTTTATATCGAAATTTTGGGCGACCCCCCCATGGCCGCCTGCGCCGGGAGCCTCGTCGGCGACCTGGTGGGAATCGCCGGAGGGGAGAACGTATTCGGCGATATGCCGCGCCCCTTCCACAACGTGACGCCGGAGCAGATTCTCGAGGCCGATCCCGACGTGGTTCTTCTCTGCGACGGCCTGACCGCGCCGGAGACGGCCGCCCGCCGGACCGGCTGGGCGCACCTGAGCGCGTCGGCCTCGGGACGGGTCCACGTCCTCGACCCCGACCTCGTCACCCGGGCCGGGCCCCGGACCGTCCAGGCTCTCCAGCTCATCTTCGACTTACTCCACCCGGGGGGCGTGTGATGCTCGCGCAGGCGCTGGACCTGGGCAAGCGGACTCTGGACGGGCTGCTCCGCCTCCTCTATCCGCCTGCCTGCCTCGTCTGCGGCGAGCGGCTGCCCGAGGGGCAGAAAATCGGTCTCTGCCCGGCCTGTTGGCGCAGCGTGGCGCTGATAAAGCACCCGTGGTGCGGCGCCTGCGGCCGACCGATAACGCAGAGGGAGATCAGCGACCCCCGGGGCGAGAACCTGTGCCTCGACTGCCGCGTCGCCCCCTTCCCGGTGACCCTTCGCGGGACG
>MFAF01000056.1:3773-6505 GCA_001774505.1 Candidatus Coatesbacteria bacterium RBG_13_66_14
CCCTCTTCGGCCCTTGGCGGCCCGAGGCGGTCATCCCGGTGCCGCTCCACGTGAAGAGGCTGCGCTGGCGCGGGTTCAACCAGAGCCGGCTGCTGGCGAAGCGTCTCGCCGCCCACTGGGGCGTTCCCCTGACGGAGCCCCTGGGCAGGGTGCGCAACACGATACCCCAGGCCCAACTTCCCTCCCTACCCGAGGAGGCGCGGCTGACCAACGTCGCCGGGGCCTTCGCCGTCAAGGACCCCGGAATCGTGGAGGGGAGGCGCGTCTGTCTGGTTGACGACGTCTCCACCACCGGCAGCACCATCCGGGAGTGCGGAAATGTGCTCCGCGAGGCCGGCGCGACCGAAGTCCGCGCCTACGTCCTGGCGCGACCCTAGGCAGGTTAAACATGTCCGTACCGGACCTCCCGTTGAAGACCGCGGACTGGCTCATGGCCGGACCGGCGTTCGTCCGTCACCGCACGCTCACGGACCTGTTACAGGGCGTCGTGGAGATGGACGACGAGGACGGACTTCGACGGGAAATGCTGGCCGACCCGCTGGTCGCGCGCCTGGTCGCGGAGGTCAACGCCTGGGAGGGCCAGCCGCCGCTCAAGCGGCACAACGACGCCGCACACCCGCTGCACAAGCTGGTCTTCCTCGCCGAGCTGGGGGTCGGGCGCGGGACGCTGGCCCCCGCGGTGGAGTCCATCCTGGCCCACCAGTCCCCCGACGGACCGTTTCAGATAAAGGCCGTAATCCCGAAGGCTTACGGCGGAGACGACGCGGAGCACTGGACCTGGTTCGCCTGCGACGCCCCGCTAACCGGCTACGCCCTGGTCCGGCTGGGGCTGGGCAACGACGAGCGTGTCCGGCGCTCCATCGCCTACATTTATAGTAGAATCGAGGAGCATGGCAGCCCCTGCCACGCCGATCCGTTCTGCAACCCGAAGTTTCGGGGGCCGGGTCGGAAAGGTGACCCCTGCCCCTACGCCTGTCTTTTAGCCCTGCGGCTCTTCTCGGCGGTGCCCGAGATGGCCGAGAGCGCCGCGGCCGACCGGCTGGTCGAGATGCTCCTCGGGCACTGGGCCGAGCGCGGGTCCAAAAAATACTACCTCTTCGGCGTCGGGTCCGACTTCGCCAAGCTCAAGGCGCCGCGCGTCTGGTACGACATCCTGCACTTCGCCGACACGCTCTCCCGCTTCACCCGAGCCCGCTACGACGAACGGTTCGGCGAGGTCATCGAAACGCTGCGTTCCAAGGCCGACGGCCTGGGGCGCTTCACCCCGGAGTCGGTCTGGCTCAACTGGAACCCCGACGGCAAAATCTCCAAGCCGCCGGCGAAAGGGATTGTTTTTTACGAAGGTCAGCCCGTCGGCGACGACCCTGCGAACTGGTCCGGCTGGGAGTTCTGCCAGAAGCGGGAGCCCAGCCGCTGGCTGACCTGCCTGGCCTGGGGTATCATGGGCCGGGCGCACCTCCCGATCAACCGCTGATGATCAAGGGGCTTAAGCCCCTTGTCTGAGGTATCTACGTGAAGAAGGGTGTGGAAAAGGTACTGGAGTCCCTGAAGAGGGCGCCGTACAAAAACCAGATAACCCATTGGCGGATCATCTCCGCTTCGCCGCCCCGGTTCGCCGACTTCCCCGACTGGCTCCACGAAAAGCTGCGGGACGCCCTCGCCGGGCGCGGCATCGAGCGGCTATACACCCACCAGCGCAAGGCGGTGGACCACGTCCGCGCCGGGCGGCACGTGGTCGTCGGCACCCCCACCGCCAGCGGCAAGACCCTGTGCTACAACCTGCCGGTGCTGGACGCCGTCCTGCGCGAGCCGAGCACCCGCGCCCTGTACCTCTTCCCCACCAAGGCCCTCTCCATGGACCAGCTCGTGGAGCTGACCCGGCTGGCCGAGCTCCTGGACCCGGGCATCGTCGCCAACACCTACGACGGCGACACGCCGGCCGACGTGCGCCGGAAAATACGCCGCGGCGGCAACGTCGTCATCACCAACCCCGACATGCTCCACACCGGCATCCTGCCCCACCACACCAAGTGGCTCTCCCTCTTCGAAAACCTGCGCTACGTGGTAATTGACGAGCTTCACACCTACCGCGGGGTCTTCGGCAGCCACATGGCCAACGTCATCCGGCGGCTGAAGCGCATCGCGAATTTCTACGGCTCGAAGCCGACCTTCATCCTCTCCTCGGCCACCATCGCCAACCCCAGGGAACTGGCCGAGCGGCTGATCGAGGAGCAAGTCGAGCTGGTGACCGATTCCGGCGCGCCCACCGCGGACAAGCACTTCATCCTCTACAACCCCCCGCTCGTCCACGCCAACACCGGCGTCCGCGAGAGCTACGTCATGCACGTTCGGCGGCTGGCGGCCAAGTTCATCGAGGCCGGCGTCCAGTCCATCATCTTCGCCACCGCCCGCATCACCACCGAGGTTCTGGTCAAGTACCTCAAGGACGCCGTCGAGACCTCGCCCGACCGGAAGGGCTGGATACGGGGCTACCGGGGCGGCTACCTGCCGAAGCTCCGGCGGGAGATAGAAAAGGGCCTGCGGGACCGGACCATCCGCGGCGTTGTCTCCACCAACGCCCTGGAGCTGGGGATAGACATCGGGGCGCTGGAGTGCGCGGTCCTCTCCGGCTACCCCGGTTCCATCGCCAGCACCTGGCAGCAGGCGGGCCGCGCCGGGCGCCGCAGCGGCGTTTCCGTGGCGGTTTACGTGGCCCGCAACCTGCCCCACGA
>MFAF01000057.1:0-1574 GCA_001774505.1 Candidatus Coatesbacteria bacterium RBG_13_66_14
CCCTTTAAGAGACGATGGCCGTCACCACCGCGGGCAAGTTTTTAAAGAGCGAAGGCGTGCGCTGGGGACTGACCGTCCTCGGCCTGGCGGTCGTCGTCGCCGGCTCGACCTGGCTCCGGCGCGCCCAGTGGAGCGACGACCCGATGCTGGTCTCCGACGCGGCCTTCCGCTACCGCCTGGCCCGGATGTACGCTCGGGGGGAGACGCCGCCGGAGCGGGATACCCGGGTGATGCCCCCCGAGGGCCAGCCGCTCCACGACGACCTGCTCCTCGTCGAGGACGCCCTCGTCGGCTGGTCCTACCGGCTCTTCCACACCGGCTACGACGAAGCCTCCTTCTCGGGCCACCTCGCTACGTGGGTCTCGCTGGTGAGCTCCCTGGGCGCGGGGGCGGTCTTCCTCCTCGGCTTCGCCCTGTGGCGGAGGCGAAGTGTGGCCCTCGTCGCGGCGCTCATCGCCGCCTTCGCCGTGGCCTGCGTGGGCCGGACGGTCAACGTCTACCTGCGGGAGCACCTCGCGGGGCCCTTCATTCTTCTCGGCTGGGCGGGGATGCTCGGCGCCCTCGGCCCCCCGGCCGACGAAATTTCTTGGATGAAGCGCCTGCCCTGGCTCGTCGCCTGCGGCCTGGGGTGGGGCGTGGCGTTGGCCGCCTGGCACCTCACGGGCTTTCTCCTCGCGCTGACGGCGGTCCTCCTGGCCGCGTACCTCGTCTGGCGCCGCGAGTGGCGCTCCGTGGGGCTCACGGCGGCCGTCCTCGGGGGGGTCGCTCTGGTCGTCGGCCTGACCGTACCCGCGCTGCGGGTGAAGGGGCTGGTCCTCTCGCCGGGCGCCTGCCTGTTGTACCTGACCGCCCTGCTCTGTCTCGTCCCCCGGCTGAGGCGGGCCCTGGAGCCGCGGCGGTGGCGCGCCGCCCTGGCGCTCGTCGGCGGCGCGGCGGTCATCTATTTCGCCGGAAGGCTCCTCTGCGGCCAGGAAAACCAGTTCGGCCACGTGTACTCCCTCTTCCGGGACAAGCTGGTTTTTCTCGGCCAGAAGCCGGCCGACCCGGTAGAATTGTCCTGGATCAGCCGGGCGCTGTGGTCCGGCCCCTTCGACGGCCCGACCCTGGCCGGTTTCCTCTCCTCGAACTGGCTCCTTGCGCCTTTGGGGGCCGCCGGGGCGGCGGTGTCCCTCGGGGATTGGCGAAGGGGAAAAATTTCGCGGGCCGCCGTCCTCTTTCTGGCGTTGACCGTCGCCCTGCTGGCCGGGTTTTTCTTCTTCCGACGGCTTGAGGTTTTCCTCGCCCCGATGCTGGCCTTGGCCGCGGCGGGGCTCGTAATTAAAATAGACTCCCGGCGAAAGCTGCCCCTGGTCGTCGGTCTGGCCGGTCTCGCCTTCTTCAACATTTACCAGTCCGCCAACATCGTCGGGGACGACGCGGTGCGGCGGGTCGTCTCCCGCCTTGCGGACCAGCCCCGCCCATGGCCCCACGACATCGGCGACGAGCTGCGGGCCGTCATCGGCTGGCTGCGGGAGAACACGCCGCCCGACGCCGTGCTCGCCGCGCGGTACAACATCGCCCCCATGCTTCTGACC
>MFAF01000057.1:1618-2221 GCA_001774505.1 Candidatus Coatesbacteria bacterium RBG_13_66_14
CGAGGTCCGGGAGAGGGCGCGGCGTTTCACCCTCGGCCAGTTCGGGGATGAGGGAGATTTCCAAAGGCTGCTCGCGGGTTGGGAGGTGGATTACCTGGTGGTGAGCGCCGCCGACTGCCTCGACTTCGGCCCCGAGTCTGCCCGCTACGAGGCCGACGCGCTCCGGCCCGCCGAAGGGGAAGTAATCGCCGCGCTCTGCCTTTACCCGGACGTATTGACCGGGTTCGACCTGCGGTTCCAGACCCCGTCCTTCCGGGTGTACGCGGTCGTGGATAATCCTTCCGGGCGGCCGTTCTACGGCGACGATAGGGCCTGGGCCCTTGCCGGGAGCCCCCCCGACGCACACCCCGTCGGCGGATACAGCCCCCTCTTCGATCCGCTCTCCCCCATCGCTGCCGGGACGGAACCCGCCGCGAGGTCTCTCGCCGTCTATACCGCCCTGGACGATTACAACCTCGGAGCCTCGCTCTACAACGGCGGTCGGTACGGTCAGGCCGTCCCCCGCTTCCGACGCGTCCTGGAGCGCGTGGGCGACCTGAACCGCGCCGGATACTGGCTGGCGGCGGCGCTTTTTAATTCCGGCGACCCGGCGGGGGCGGAGGC
>MFAF01000057.1:2469-6881 GCA_001774505.1 Candidatus Coatesbacteria bacterium RBG_13_66_14
GACGAGCCGAGCTTCGAGGACTGGGTGGTCAACCGCTTCGGCCGCACGCTCTACGACCTCTACTTCAAGCCCTACACCGAGAAGCTCTGGGGTGTCCCGACCCGGGAAATTTCTCCCGACTGGGCCTCGCAGCGCATCAGCCTGGTGAGCCTGTTCGACGTCCTCAAGCGGCTTTTAAAGAAGGGTTCCGGCGACGACCCCCGGACATACGCCCGGGAGTTCCTCTACCCCGAGGCCGGCATCGGCGAGCTTCCCCGGCGTCTCGCGGCCAGGACGGTTTCCCGCGGGACGGAGATGCGCCTGAACGCCGAGGCCGTCTCCCTGAGGGTGAAGGGAGGGACGTTCGAGGTCGAGGTCAGAAAAGCCGGCGGGGGGTCGTACCGCGAATCGGGGAGCGCCGTCGTTTCCACCGTCCCCCTGGCGGAGCTGGTCCGAATAATCGAGCCGCGCCCCGGGGCGGGGGTTCTCCGGGCGACCCGGGGGCTTCGCTCCAGGGCCGTCGTCTTCCTGCATCTGGCGCTCGAGGGGGAAACGCCCTCGGACAACCACTGGATCTACTTCCCCGAGCCGGGGTACACCTTCAACAGGATCAGCGAACCGGGAAACTTTTCGCCGAAGCTGACGCCGCCGGGCCGGGCGGCGCTCACCGCCGAGGTGAGCTGCGACGTCGGCGACCGATTTTGGCGGATGGGCCGGGAGGAGATCTGCCGGGATGCGTATCGCGGCCTGGCATCGGTCGAGCTCTTGAAAAAACCGCCCCTGGCCTACGCCGTGTCCTACCAGCCCCACGCCTACCCCCTCTACGACCGGGGGTACGGCGGGCGGTTCGAGGCGTGCCTGGGGCACGTCAACCGCCATCCCGGACTCCTCACCACCGGGCGGCAGGGGCTTTTCCGGTACGGAAACATGGACCACGCGGTCGTCATGGGTCGGAAGGCGGCTTTATCCATCATGGGCAAAATGGACCGCGAGGAGGCCCAGGCGGTGGGCATGACGCCGGAGTACTTCGGTTGATGGGACGCAGACTTCTCCTCATCGTAAAGAATTTTCCGCCCTACCGGACCGAGCCTAACACGGCCAACCTCGTCAAGTACCTCGGTCGGCAGGGGTGGAAGATTGACGTGCTGTGCTCCCGGCCTGGATGGGGGGTGGACACGGGCGGCCTCACCCGCGACGAGGCCCAGTTGAAGGCGCTTCACCCGAGCACGACCGTTTATCCGGTGACGACGGTCAATCCCGTCCACGGTCTCGGGCTGTTGATGAAAGGGCGGGGAAAAACGGCATCACCGGCCGGAAGGCGCTCGCGGCGCCACGTCTCTTTTCTCGGGCGCCTCTTCCGCTCCGTCCTGCACATTCCCGATTCCGAGCACTACTGGTTCCACCCGGCGTTCAGGCACGGCCGGAGGCTGATAAAAAGCCGCCGCCCGGACCTCCTCGTCACCTCGGGGCCGCCCTTTACCACCCATCTCGCCGGCTGGGCGTTGAAAAAAATGACCGGCATACCCTGGGTCTGCCACAGCCGCGACCTCTTCCTGGAAAACCCGCTCCACACCCCGTGGCTCCCCTGGCGGCGGGGACTGGACCGGGTGCTGGAGCGCCTGGTGATGCGCGGCGCCGACGCGGTGACCACGGTCTACCCCGAGGCCACGGAGCTCCTCCGCCGGCGGTACGGGGGGCCGGGGCAGCTCTTCAGGACCGTGCGCAACGGCTACGACGAGGAGGCTTTTGCGGGGGCGGAGCCGGTGGCTACCGACAGGTTCACCGTTCTGTATGGGGGACGCCTCGCCGCCGACGACGCCGACGGGCGCACCGGCTGGTCGCTCCTGGACGGTTTCGAGCTCATGCTCGGGCGGCGCCCCGAACTCCGTGAAGCCGTCCGCCTGAAGCTGGTGGGGAACATCCACCCCGTTTACGCCGAGGAGGTTGCGCGTCGGGGTCTGACCGACGCCGTCGAGATCCTTCCGCCGGTGTCGCTCGGCGATATGATAAGTCTCGAGTTGGGGGCCGACGTGCTGGTGATAATCCTGGAGGACTCGCCGAAGAACTGGTTCACCGCCGGGGGGAAAATCTACGAGAGCGCCCGGGCGGGCCGGCCGGTTCTGGGCATCCTGCCGGAGAACGCCGCCGCGAGGCTCATCCGGGAAAAAAACCTCGGCCTCGTCGCGCGCTACGGCTCGGCGGAGGAGGTCGCCGCGGCCCTGGACGCGCTCCACGCGGGGGTGGTGTCGGGCTCATTGAGCTACGGCGGGCCGGAGCGGGACGCCTTCGTGCGCGCGACCAGCTTCGAGCGCCTGGCGGCGAAATTCACCGAAATCTTCGGAGAGCTTGTCGGTTGACCCGCCAAGGCGGGCGTGGTAAGCTAAATCCTCAATTGGCGCGGTCTTATACACCACGGAGGCGCCTTGGACCTGTTGCAGGCCGCCGCGCTCGGTTTCGTCCAGGGAGCGACCGAGTTTCTCCCCGTGTCCAGCTCGGGGCACCTGGTGCTTACCGGGGCGCTCCTCGGCGTGGAGCCGGATTTCAACCTGGCCTTCGGCGTGTTTCTCCATCTCGCCACGGCGCTGGCGGTGATGGTCTATTTCGCCAAACGCTTCGTCGGCCTGGCGCGTGTCCTCTTCACCAACCCCGTCCGTTGCATCGGCGGGAGGGAAATCCCAGACGGCGACCGCCGCCTGGGCCGGCTCCTGGTGGGGATTTTTATAGGCACGCTGCCGGCGGTGGCCGTGGGCTTGTTGTTCAAGGCGCAGATTGACGAGGCGTTCCGCTCGCCGACGCTCGCCGCCGGGATGCTCTACGTCACCGCGGCGATTCTCCTGAGCCTTCTGTTGCGGAAGCGCGGCCGGGTGAAGGCCGAAACGGTTGAAACGACGGGACCCCCCGCCCCGCCGTGGTGGCGCGCCCTCCTCGTCGGAACGGCCCAGGCGGTGGCCGTCCTTCCGGGAATCAGCCGCTCCGGCGCGACCATCGTCGCCGGAATCCACCTGGGCGAGGAGCAGAGAAACGCCGCCGAGTTCAGCTTCCTCCTCTCACTGCCGGCCATCCTCGGAGCCAACATCATCGAGCTGGGCGACGTGCTCTCTTCGGGTGCCTGGCTCCCCTGGCCGGTGTACCTCGTCGGCGGAGCGACGGCGTTCATCACCGCCCTGGCGGCCATCTGGGTCGTCATGCGGACCGTGAGGAGCGGGCGCTTCTGGCTCTTCGGAATCTACTGCGCGGTCGCGGCCACGGTTTCCCTCATCGTCTGGTGACGCTGTGGGTGGACGGAAAAAGAAGATGGACAAAGAACGGGCCGTCGGGACGGGCCTCCTGCTGCTCGTCGCCGGCGTCCTGTCCTTCGTCAGCCTGTTCGTCTTCCTGGACTCCGGCGCGCCGGAAAATATCGGCGAGGCGAGCTCCGGCTTCGTAGGCGACCTGGGGCTCTCCTGGGGCCGGGCCCAGGCCTGGCTCTACGGTTACCTCGCCCTGGCGCTGGCCCTGGTCGTCGCCTACGTGGGGGTGGAGCTCCTCCGGGGGACCAGGGAAAGGCTCGGCCGGAGAATCGTCGGTTTCCTCCTCCTCGTCACCTCCCTGGCGGTTCTCTTCGGACTGACCGGCGTAGGCGGGGCCGACACCCCGTGGCACGGCTACGGGGGCCGGATCGGCGTCGGCGTCGCCGAGGGGCTGCTCGGCGCCGTCGGCTCCCTGGGCGCCGTCGTCGCGGCCCTGGTGGGGCTGATTTTCGGCTTCACCCTCGCCACCGGCGTCCGGCTCGCCGTCCTGGCCGGCGGGTTGGCCGGGGGGTGCCGGTGGGCGGCGGGCAAGTTCGGCCGCCTGTTCCGGGGCCGTGATGGGTCGCGCGCAGTGCCCAACACGGCCCGGACCGTCGAGACGAAAAACTCGATAGTATCGCCGCTGGAGCCCGTGGAACCTCCCGCTCCCGAGGCTGAAGTCGCCGAGGACTCGGTCGCCGACCTGCCCGAGTGGCAGCAGCCCGGTGTAAGCGCCGTACACGAGGCGCCGTCTCTGGACCTCCTCGGTCCCCTGGAGCCTGACGACCGGCCTGGCGACCCCGAGGAGCGCCGCGCCCGGGTGCGAATTCTCACCAACTTCCTGGAGCAGAACCGACTCGCGGCCAACATGGTGGAATACACCGAGGGGCCCAGTCTGGGCCGCTTCGAGCTGCGTCTGGCTCCGGGGGTCAGGATCGCCTCCCTCGACCGCCTGAGGGCCGAGTTGGCGCTGGCGATGGGGTGCAACCAGGTCCGCTTCTCCCCGAACCCGGAGCGGGGGACGGTGTCCCTGGAGGTTCCGCTGGCCCGGCGGCGGACGGTCAGCCTGCGCGAGCTCCTCGAGGACCCCGCCTGGCAGGAGCACGAGAGCCCGCTGGCCTTCCCCGTGGGGCTGACCCAGGGCGGGAAGCCGGTGGTGGCCGA
>MFAF01000057.1:6918-7152 GCA_001774505.1 Candidatus Coatesbacteria bacterium RBG_13_66_14
ACCGGGTCTGGCAAGAGCGTCTTCCTGAACGCCCTGCTCGTCTCGCTTCTGTACCGGGTGGGCCCGAAGCACCTCCGGCTGGTGCTCGTGGATCCGGGTCGCGTGGAGCTGGCCCCCTACGACGGGTTGCCCCACCTCTTGACGGCGCCGGTTCACGATCCGTACGCCGTCCTCGCCGTCCTGGGGCGCCTGGTGGACGAGATGGACCAGCGGTACAACCGGCTGTCGGCGGCC
>MFAF01000057.1:7176-9735 GCA_001774505.1 Candidatus Coatesbacteria bacterium RBG_13_66_14
GGTGACCGGCGTGCTAAAGGCCAACTTCCCCAGCCGCATCGCCTTCCAGGTCCGCTCCAAGACCGATTCCCGCGTGATTCTGGACCAGGGCGGCGCCGAGGAACTGGCCGGGGGCGGGGACCTCCTCTTCCTCCCCGTGGGGGCGACCGAGCCGCTGCGGCTCCAGGGCGGCTTCGTGGGCGTGGCCGAGGTGGACGCCGTGGTGGGCTACTGGACCGGAACCGCAAGTCGGGGACCCTCGTAGCCCAAGAAAATAACGACCCTGGAGGGTCATGCGTAGAATCGCCGGTTTAGCAGGTCTGCTGACGTTCACCGCGGCCCTCGCCGCGGAGCTGACCACGGAGGAGGTCGTGGCGCGGGTCGAGGCGTCCTACGCCTCCGCCAGATCCTTCACGTGCGACGTCCGCCGGGTCACCGCCTCCGGCATGCTCGGCCAGCGGCACGTCATGCGCGGCAACATGACCAGCCTCCTTCCCGACGAGTTCCGCATAGACTACGTCAGCCCCTTCGAACAATCCCTGGTCTGCAACGGCGAGACGGTCTGGCTCTACACGCCCCGGAACAACCAGGTCATCGTCTCCTCGGTGGAGGATTACGCCGAGCGCGAGATGCTGGGGGACCTGATCGGCTACTTCGAGCGGGACTACGCCTACGCGCTCGCGGGCGAGGAGCAAGTCGACGGGCGCGACACGGTGGTGCTGCGGATGACCGCCCTGGAATCCGGCAACCCCTACCCCCGGGGCCGGATCTGGGTGGACCTGGAAAGCTGGCTCCCGGCCGAGGTGGAGCTGACCGACGACATCGGGAACACGGTCTCGTACAGGTTGTCGAACATCCGGCTGAACGTGGCGGTGGACCGGTCAATCTTCAATTTCACCCCGCCGCCCGGGGTCGAAGTGGTGAGAGTGGACTAGATGGACGCGGGTGACATCGGACGGGCGCGATTCAGGAAGAACCTGCGAACGGCGGGCTTGGCCATACTTTTGGCCGCCGCCGGGCTCTTGTTGATCCTCCAGGGCGGGGCCCTGGGAATCTTCTTCGGCATCCCCCTCGCGGCCGGGGGCTTGGTGGCCCTCGTCATCGGGCTCGTCGCCCTCGCCAGGGGTCTTTTCGTCCCGCCGCGCCGCTTCGCCTGCCCGCGCTGCAAAACGGAGCAGGGCGCCCTGCGCGACCTCCCCTGGACGGTCTGCGCGAAGTGCGGCCTGCCCCTCGTCTTCCTGGGGGAGAAGTACCTGTCGCTCATCAATTGCGGGAGGTGCGGGGCGGAGTTCGGCGTGGGCGCCAGGCAGGACGCCCCGGTGGCCTGCCCCGACTGCGGCCAGCTCCACCTGGTCACCGGCGGCGAGGTCCAGCCCGACGGCGAGAACCGGGAGGCGCTCAGGTTGGAGGACTTCACCCCCGACGGGCTCTACTCGGGCGAGAGAGGCGAGCTCCGCGTGTCCCTGTTGAGCGGCCGGGGGCGCGTCTTCTTCGCGGAGAGGATCGGCGCGATGCTGGCCGAGAAGAGCACCGCCGTGGTCTGGGGGGAGCTGGTGGCCCGGACGCGCGCATTACGTCTGGCATTCAACCTGCTGGCCGGGGCGGCCGAAACGGGGGACCTCGAATACGCCCCCGACTTCTGGCCCGTCCTGCGGGGCTGCACGGTGAACACGGTCTACGCCTGGGCGCGTTACCTGGAGCTTGCCGGCTCCCACGAGTTCCGCCCCTACGACGTCCCCGTGGAGTTCCCCCTGGGCGAGATAATCGAATGCCAGCACGACCTGTCCCGCCTCCCCGGCTTCGGCGAGAAGTGGGATCTGGACGCCGCGGCGCTGGAGGAGAGGCCGCGCTGGTTCGGAGCCCCCCGACTCGTGCTGGATGATTTCCGCGCCCTGGAGCGCTTGGCCCGTGAGGTGGACCCGGAGAAGGGGATGCCCTCCCTGGACGAGGAGGAGAGGACGCGGCTTCTGGAAATTTTTTCCCTCGACCATCTGCCCGCGGGGAAGCGGAGACGCGTCGAGACGATTCTGGGTGAAAAGGGCGGACGGGCCGTCGCCTTCTGCGACCTGTCCTACAACGCCGGCGCACGCTGCGGGCTGGTGCTCCTGGACGACGGCGGGTTTGCCGCCTACGACCGGGAGACCGTGAAATTCTACGCGCCCGAAGGGGTCGCCTCGGTCTACTTCACCGACCGGGACCTCGTCGTGGAGCCGAAGGAGGGCGATCCTTTTAAAATCCCCGTCGGCATCCCCCGGGAGCGGCGCTCGTTCCTCCTTCTGCTCCAGTCGGGGGGCACCCGTGGATAAAGCCCCCAAGAGGGTCCACGTCGTCTCCCTGGGCTGCGCCAAGGCCCTGGTGGACACCGAGGTCATGCTGGCCCAGCTCGAGCGGCGGGGGTACTCGCCGACCAACGACGAAGAGGCCGAGCTTTACCTCATCAACACCTGCGGCTTCCTGGAGGAGGCGCTGGCCGAGACTTTTACCGAAATCGAGCGTCTGGTCGAGCTGAAGGCGGCGCACCCCGGCTCGCGGCTGGCAGTGGTGGGCTGCGCGTCCGAGGCGCTCAAGAAGGGGATGGCC
>MFAF01000057.1:9770-10639 GCA_001774505.1 Candidatus Coatesbacteria bacterium RBG_13_66_14
CGGGGCGCTGGCCCGCATCGGCGATCTGGTGGGCCGCCTGGAGCGGCGCCGAAAGGCCGAACCGCTCCTCGACTTCCCCCCGCCGGGCGGGGCCTACGACGGCAATCCCGACCCCCTCCCCGAGCGTGTGGCGCTCACCCTGCCGCACGTCGCCTACCTCAAGCTGGCCGAGGGGTGCGACCTGGGTTGCACCTTCTGCGCCATCCCCGCCCTGCGCGGCCCCCAGCGGAGCCGCCCCGTGGAGCACCTGGTAGCCGAGGCGGTGTCCCTGATTGAAGAGGGGGTGCGGGAGCTGATATTAATCGCCCAGGAGACCACGGCCTACGGGCGGGACCTCTACGGTGAGCCGTCCCTCGCGCGGCTGTTGGCCGAGATGTGCCTTCAGTTGCCCGAGGAGGACGTCTGGCTGCGTCTCCTCTACCCGAACCCCGCCCGGGTGGACGCGGAGTTGCTCGAGTGCTTTGCGAATTACCCCCAGCTCGCCCCCTACCTCGATTTCCCGTTCCAGCACGCCGACGGGGCCATGCTCAGGTCCATGGGCCGGTCCGGCGATGCGGCGACGCTTTTCGCCGTCGTTGAGGCGGCGCGGAAGATTATGCCGGGCCTGGTCCTGCGCGGGACCGCCCTGGTCGGTTTCCCCACCGAGGATGGGGCCGCCTTCGACCGACTGGTCCGCTTCGTGGAGGAGACGGGGTTCGATCACCTCGGGGTTTTTACTTTCTCCGCCCGACCGGGGACGCGCGCCTATGAGCTCGGCGACCCCGTTGGACGGGAGACAAAGGAGTTGCGCGCCGAGGGGCTCCACGACCTCCAGGAGGCGATTTCCCTTTCCCGGAACTCGCGCCTGGTGGGCGCCGGGGACGACGTGC
>MFAF01000058.1:0-4854 GCA_001774505.1 Candidatus Coatesbacteria bacterium RBG_13_66_14
CGGATGAGCCCCCGGCTCCAGACCAGGATCACCGCGGCTATCCCCAGGGAGAGGATGGGGTCCAGGAGCCAGAAGCCGGTGAAAATCATCACCACGCCGCCGGCCACCACCGCCACCGAGCTGCCCAGGTCCCCGACCAGGTGGACCAGGGCGCTCTTGATGTTCAGGTCGTCCTTCCCCGCCTTGAGCAACAGCAGGGCTGTGATGACGTTGACGACCAGGCCGATGCCGGCCACGACGAGCATCTCGGTGGTCCGCACCGCGTGGGGCGTGATTATCGCCGTCACCGCCTCGTAGGCGATGAAGGCCACCACGGCCAGGACGGTGATGCCGTTGACGAGGGCGGCCAGGACCTCTCCCCGGTAGTAGCCGAAGCTCTTGTCGCCGGTGGCCGGGCGCTCGGACCAGGACAGCGCCAGGTAGCTCACCCCGAGGGCGAAGAGGTGGGTGAACATGTGGCCGGCGTCGGAAACCAGGGCGAGGGATTTGGAGACCAGCCCCCCCACCACCTCGAGGACCATGGCGGCGGCGGTGACGATTATCGCCAGCCGGAGCCGCGAGCGGCCCAGCGCGCGGTGGTCGTGCGCGCGGCCGTGGTCGTCCGTCGCGGGCTTGGGGTGGTGGTGCTTCACGTCAGCCGAGGATGACCGACCAGAGGTCGGCGGAGCCCAGTTGCGCCAGGGTGATGTCCAGGGCCAGGAGGAGGAGGAGGATGATTCCCTGGCCGGTGAGGGTGCGGCGCTCGTTGTAGAGGGCGTCGCGGGCGGAGAAGTCCCTCCCGCTCCGCGCGGGGTACGGCGTCAGGCGGGGGACGAACCGGCGCACCTCCCGCCGGTAGACTGCGTACTCGGCCCCGAATTCGTGTTCCAGGAACGGCTCCTCGAAGCGGATGATGAAGTAGTAGTACAGGGTGTAGAGGAGCGGCTGGGCGACCATCAAATACCAGACGCCGCCCACGGTCGCGGTGCCCAGGGCCATGAGGGTGTTGCCGAGGTACAGGGGGTTGCGCACGCGGGCGAAGGGGCCGCGGGTGCAGAGGGCGTGGGCGCGGAGGTCGCGGGCGCGGGTGGCGCCCCCGGCGTGGCCCACCCCCCAGAAGCGCAGCGCCTCGCCGAGAAATATTAAGGGCAGCCCCGCGATCCAGCTCCACGGCCGGGGATTTCCCAACAGGAGCAAAAGCAGGATGAACGGCACCGGGAGAATCCCGCGGTGCCGGAAGAGCCATTTCCCGATGCATTCGGCGGCGGGGCGGTCGCCCGGCTCCCCGCCGGAGACGCTTTTTTCAAAGGTAGCCCTCACCCTTATTCCCTCTCCCACGGGGAGAGGGAGACCGCCTCACCCCTCTCCCTAGCCCGTAAGCAATTGCTTCCCCCCAGAGGGGGGAGGGGACACACCCTCACCCCGGCCCGCGCCTCATGGGTTTCTACTGTAGGGCGGGGGCTCCGTACCCCGCCCGTCACCCCGTTTTCGTGCGACCGGGCGGCACACGGAGTTGCCGCCCTACGTCATTCTTCACGGGTCGCGGGGCGGCCCTCCGCCGCTAGCGGACCACGACCGCGCGGCGGGTGAGCGCGCAGTCCGCGGTCTCCAAGCGGATCAGGTACACGCCCACTCCGAGGCCCGAGGCGTCCCAGGCGAGGGTGTGGCGGCCAGCGGCCAGCTCGCCGTCGAAGAGAACGGCCACCCGCCGCCCGGCCAGGTCATAAACCGTGAGGGTCACGCCGGAGGCGCCCTCCCCGCCAAGCTCGAACTGGATCGTCGCCGAATCCGCAACCGGGTTGGGGAAGGGCGTGGCGAGCGAGGTGCGGTTCATCGCCGGCGCCTCGCCCTCCACCTCCACCGGGCCCAGGAGCTCCCGGCTCCCCTCGGCGTCGAACACCTCGAAGAGGTAGCTCTCGCCCGGTGAGCGGTCCAGGTAGGAGCCGCGGCCCCCGGCGAGGGGAAGCTCGTTGAGGCGCGTTCCGAAACCGGGAAGTGTACGTTCACCGGACTGCCGGTAGATGTAAATCCCCGCCACGTCGCCGGCGATGTCCCAGCCCAACAGGACGCCGTCGTCGGTCGCCCGGGCGGAGAGGGCGGCGTCGCCCAGGCCGACCTCGTAGTCCAGGACGTAGATCTGGTCCGCGAAGGCGCCGTCGAGGGTGTCGTCGGAGTCCGACTTGAACCGGAGCCGGAGCTGGGCTATCTCGCCCTGGTGCTGGGAAAGGTCGCTCACGCGCTTGATCCAGTCGCCCAGCGTGCCCGAGAGGGTGTGCAGGACGGTCCAGCCGTCGTCCTCCGAGTAGCGGATATCCACGTACAGGGCGTCCCAGCCGCCCTCGAGACGGAATTTGCTCCACACGGTGAGGATGTAGTGCTCCGCGTCCACGCGGAAGGGCAGGCTCACCAGGGAGCAGTCGAGGTTGGGCTCGTAGCCGCCGCCCGGGTTGTTCGGGGTGAAGGAGTACAGCCCGTACATCGAGTCCTCGTCGGTCTGGCGCCAGGTGTTCTCCCCGTTGCTGGAGTAGCGCCAGAGCGGCTCGACGCCGTGCTCGCAGTCCTCCCACAAGCCGTAGCCGGGCACGAAGAGCTCGAACGCTTCCGCCAGGTCGTAGGGGTTGTCGGCGTGGACGTCGAGGTCGAAGGGGAGGCCCGCCGGCTCGGGACAGTCGGGGTCCACCTCCAGGGTGAACTCGGCTTCGGCCTCCTCGAAGGGGGCCAGGCTGCCCAGGGAGTCGTGGCCGTCGGTGACGGTCACGTCGTCGGAGTCGGTGGAGAGGTCGGCGGTGACGCCCGTGGCGGTGACCAGGCTCATGTTGTAGAGGCGGCAGTGGACGGTGGCCGTCTCGCCGGGCTCCAGGACGCCGTCGGAGTCCTCGTCGTAGACCTCGTAGCCGTCGAAGAGGAGGTGGAGCTCCGGGTCGCTGACGACGCTGGAGACGCTGGCGAAGGCGTTGACCCGCCCGGAGCCGTAGGAGTTGTCCTTGCCGGGGTCGCCGAGCTCGCGGGCGTAGTGCTCCAGGGCGGCCTTGAGCTGGGCGGGCGACAGGGACGGGGCGGCGTCCAGGAGCAGCGACACCGTGCCAGCCGTGTGCGGGGTGGCCATGGAGGTCCCGTTCCAGCCCCAGAGGTAGCCCTGGTCGTTCTCCCAGGAGCAGGAGACGATGTCCACGCCGGGGGCGCAGACGTCGGGCTTGGTGAGGCAGGGGTAGTCGTGGTAGGGGGCCACGTCGGCCCAGCTCACCGGCCCGCGGCCGGAGAAGTCGGCTATCCCGTCGCGGACGTTGGTGGCGCCCACGGTGATGAGGCCGGGGACGTCGCCGGGGCAGGTGACGGTCTGGGGGTCGGGCCCGTCGTTGCCGGCGGCCACCACCAGGGTCAGCCCGCCGGCCAGGCAGTTGTCGGCCACCTCGCGCCAGGTGGCCCGGTCGGGGTCCCAGCCGTAGTTCCAGCCCAGGCTCACCGAGACCGCGTCCGCCCCGTTGTCCAGCGCGTACTGCCACGCCTCCCAGACCGAGGCCTCGCCCTGGGAGGTGGCCCACATCCAGACCTTGAGGCTCATTATCCGCGTCCTGGGCGCCACGCCGCAGTTGATGCCCGCCGCGCCGTCCGAGGACACCGAGCCGGCGCAGTGGGTGCCGTGGCCGTCGGTGTCCATGGGGTCGGGCCCGCCGCCGCCCGCGCCGTCGAAGTAGTACCCGAGGTAATCGTCAATATAGCCGTTGTGGTCGTCGTCAATGCCGTTGTCCGGGACCTCGTCGGTGTTGTGCCACAGGTGGTCGCGCAGGTCGTAGTGGTTGTAGTTGACGCCGGTGTCGGAGACGGCGACCACGATGCCGTTGCCGTCGTAGCCGTAGTCTTCCCAGACGAAGGGGGCGCCGATTTTTTCCACGCCCCAGGCCAGGGCGCCGTCGCGGTCCAGTTCACCTACGCCGACCCACTCGTCGGGCTGGTCGGAGCCGGTCTCCACGCGCGCCACGTCCGGCCGCGCCAGGAGCTCCCGGATGACCGACGGCGTCGCCTCGCAAACCACCAGGTTCGTGACCCACAGGGCCCCGACGTGGCCCACGCGGCCGAGGTCGCGCTGGCCGTCGAGGTAGGCCAGGAGGTCGCCCTGGGTGTCCGCCGCGATGTACTTGAGCCGCTCGATGACCGCCGCGCGCGCCAGCTCGGGGGGCAGCGTCGCGTTGAGCTGCTGGAGCTCGGCCGCCGTCGCCTGCTCGGCGAGGGAGACGTTGACCCAGAGGCGCTCGTCCTCGGCGAGGAGGGGGAGTTTTCTCTCCAGATTGGGGCCGATGTCGGCCGCCGCGGCGCCGGAGACGAGGAGGGCCGCCGCCAGTAAAAAAGACAGACGTGCGCGCATCGGGATACCGTCCTTGGTGCGTGAAAAGGGCCGGGTTTTCCTCATCACCCGGCTAATATAGTCCAGAAAAACGCCCGGTGTCCAGGCGGGGGGGGGCTTTAAGCCCCCTTGTCTTTTATTGAGTCGTTCTTACGACGTAAAAGTCCCAGGGGCGTCATCTGCAGCTCCTGACCCAGCGGGTTGTCCGCCAGCGCCAGCGCCAGCCAGTGCGCGTCCACCCCGTCGGTCTTGCCCAACACGTCCACGTCGCCGTAGTCGTTGGCGTCTATGATGGCGGTCTCCAGGTCCACGGCGTCCCGGACCCGCTCGCAGACCCACTTGGGGTAGGCCGGGCCGTAGATGACGACGTTGATGTAGCGCTCGAAGGTGCCGACGCGGGTGCCGTCAATCTGGGCCACCTGGGGCCCGGCGACGCGGTAGAAGTCCCCGGTGCGGCCGACCAGGCGCGTCAGGGCCGCCACGGCCGCCGCCAGAAGAATCCGCGGCAGGCCCACCAGGTCTATCGCCGCCTG
>MFAF01000058.1:5040-5226 GCA_001774505.1 Candidatus Coatesbacteria bacterium RBG_13_66_14
ACCGCAGAGGGTCGCCCCTACGTCGGCCCACCGAGAGGGGGATTATTTCAGTTGGCCGTAGAGGTCCATCAATTCCAGGGCGGCCAGGGCCGCGTCGGCCCCCTTGTTCCCCGCCTTGGCCCCCGCCCGCTCGATGGCCTGCTCGATGGTGTCCGTTGTCAGCACGCCGAAGACCACGGGCTTTTC
>MFAF01000058.1:5299-11556 GCA_001774505.1 Candidatus Coatesbacteria bacterium RBG_13_66_14
CGGATGACGGCGCCGAGGCAGATGGTGGCGTCGTACTTCGGGGCGACCCGCTTCGCCACCGCCGGAATCTCCCACGCCCCCGGGCACCAGACCACGTCTATGTCGTCGGCCTCCACCTCGTGGCGGTGGAGGGTGTCCAGGCACGCGCCCAGAAGGCGCAGGGTGATGAACTCGTTGAAGCGCGAGGCGATGACGGCCACCCGCTTGCCCTTGCCCTTCAGCTTGCCCTTGATGACGCCCATCCGCCCGTCCTTGGAGGGGGTTTCCCGTTCGCGGGGTAACTATAACCAAGCGCGGGCCAGCGGTCAAGGGAGGTCCCTTGCCCCGGGGCGCGGAAACAGGTATCCTCACCGGGCAACCACTTCTCCCAGGCCCATGCTCGGACGCACGCTGGACCGCTACGTCGCCGGCCACTTCCTGCGCTACTACCTGTACGCGCTGGCGGCCTTCATCGCCATCTACCTCGTCGTCAACTTCATCGAGACGGTGGGCAAGTTCCTGCAAAAAGGGACCGACGTCGGCACCATCGCCAGCTACTACCTCTACATGATCCCCTTCGTGGTCAAGTGGGTCAACCCCATCGCGGTGCTCCTGGGGGTGCTCTTCTGCATCAGCATCCTGGGGAAGGGGTCGGAGATAACGGCGATGAAGGCGAGCGGCGTGTCTTTGTACCGCGTCTTCGCGCCGCTGGTGGTCCTGGGGACGCTCATCGGCTTCGGGGTGTGGGTCTTCGGCGAGACGGTGGTGCCCTACGCCAACGAGCGGTGCGTGGCGATCAAGAAGTGGGTCTTCGACGGGCTGGACCGCGAGGCGATGCTGAAGGTCAACGACTACTCGGCGTCGCTTTCCGGGAACCTGATCCTCTACACGGGGCAGATGGACGCGTTCAACGGCCGGATGAGCCGGCCTACCTTGATCAGCTTCGACCCCGGGGACCCGGGGCTGGCCGTGGAGCGGGTGGACGCCGCGGTGGGCGAGTACCTGGACGGGGAGTGGCACTTCTACGGCTGCGAGGTGCGGACCTTCGGCCCCGAGGGCCAGGAGCTGACGCTGGTCGAGGTGCAGGAGATGGTGGTGCCCATCGTCGAGGCGCCGGGCGAGTTCGCCATCGAGGCGCGGACGGCCGAGGACATGACCTACGGCGAGCTGGCCGCCCACATCGAGCGGATGGAGCGGGCCGGCAAGGACCCGGCCAAGGAGCTGGTGGAGCTCGATTTAAAGATAAGCGTCCCTTTGGCGAACCTGATCGTGATCCTCATCGGGGCGCCGCTGGCGATCCGCACCGCCCGGTCGGGCACCGCCCTGGGGTTCGGGATGGCGGTGCTCCTGGGCTTCGTTTTGTGGGGGTTCATCGCCGTGGGCCGGGCCTTCGGCCAGCGCGGCGTCATCTCGCCCTTCATCGCCGCCTTCCTGCCGAACATCCTCTTCGGCCTGGCCGGGATTTTTCTCATCCGGCGGGTGAACCGTTGAGCTTGCCGCGGGGCGGGGCGTGTGCTAAAATCCGCTCCTCCGAAGCGAGGTGGCGCGCTGCTGGTCCTGGGCCTGGAGACCTCGTGCGATGAGACGGCGGCCGCCGTGGTCGAGGACGGGCGCCGGGTCCTCTCCGACGTCGTCAGCTCCCAGGCCGCCTTCTTCTCCCGCTACGGCGGGGTGGTCCCCGAGCTGGCCGGGCGGAACCACGCGGCGAGGATTCTGCCCGTGGTCCGAGAATCGCTGCGCCTGGCGGGGATTGTTTACGGCGACCTGGGCGGGGTGGCCGCCACTTACGGCCCGGGGCTCACCGGCGCGCTCCTGGTGGGGCTGAACTTCGGCAAGGCGCTGGCCGCGGGGCTGGGCGTCCCCTTCGTCGGGGTGAACCACCTGGCGGCCCACCTCCAGGCGCCGCTGTTGGGTGAAGACCCGCCCGAGCCGCCCTTCGTGGGCCTCCTGGTCTCCGGCGGCCACACGGCGCTCTACGAGGTTGGGCCGGGTGAGCCGGGGCAGGATGGGCTGCTGCGCTTCCGGCTGCTGGGGGAGACGCTGGACGACGCCGCCGGCGAGGCCTACGACAAGGTCGGGCGCCTGTTGGGCATACCCTACCCGGCGGGGGCGGCCCTCGACGAGCTGGCGCGCTCCTTCTCCGGCGAGGCCGAGCCGTTCACCCGGCCGCTGCCCGAGGGGCTGGACTTCAGCTTCTCGGGGCTCAAGACCGCCGCGGCGCGGCGGGTGGCCGAGCTGGAGGGGGAAGGTCGGTTGGAGGAGCGGAGGTCGGCGGTCGCCGCCGGTTTTCAGGCCGCGGTCGTCGAAACCCTCGCCGAAAAGGCGCTGGCCGCCTGCCGGAAGATTCTGTTGAAAAAGCTGGTCGTCGGCGGCGGCGTGGCGGCCAACCGGGGCCTGCGCGAACTGTTGAGTCGGAGAGCCGCCGAGGAGGGCATCGCCGTCCGCTTCGCCCCGCTGGAATACGCCATGGACAACGCGGCCATGGTGGCCGCCCGGGGGTATTTCCTCCTCGCCGCCGGGACGACGAGCCCCCCGGAATTGGAAGCCTCGGCCTGCCTCGAGCTGGGCGCGGGCGACGGTCGGTAGGCCCTTTGTGCCGGTTTTACCCGTGAACGCCCGTTCCGGGGGCCTTCCGCGGCCTGGGCGTCCGTTCACGTCGAGAGCCGCGGAAGCTCCACAGGATTGTTGCAACCCACAAATAGCCACTCTTATGTGTTTAGAGTTAGAGGTAATTTCAAATGGCAAATTTTAATTTAATACCTTTTTCGCAAACTAATTTAAATGAAATATTTAAAATATCTTCTAAATATCCTGATAAAATTATTTCGAGGGAAAGCAGCGACTTAGAATTTAAAGAGTCATTTGGATGGTTGAGTTTACCTAGATATTTGAAAACAGCCGCTGCATTTGCTAACGCAAAAGGTGGTTACATAGTATTTGGGATTGGACACAAACCACACAAATTGTTAGGATTATCAGGAAGTCATCTTAAGCAATTTGAGGATATAAAACCTGAAGAACTAAGTGACCACTTCAATACACATTTTTCCCCTGAAATTGAATGGTTTATAAATGAATATGAGCTTAACGGAAAAACCTATGGACTCATATATATAAATGAATGTATTGATAAACCCGTTGTATGCAAGAAAGACGCGGAAAGTGTGCTGAAAGAAGGTGAGATATATTATAGATATAGGGGACGTTCAGAGAAGATAAAATACTCTGAGTTAAGATCTATTCTTGACCAAATAAAAGATAAAGAAAAAAAGTTATGGATGCAACATTTATTAAAAATGGCCAAAATAGGTATAAGAGATGTGGGAATATTTGATTTAAAGTCGGGAAAGATTATGGGTACAGGCGGTTCTTTAATAGTGGATGAATCATTACTAAGCCAATTGAAATTTATTAAAGAAGGTAAATTTTCTGATGTTGACGGTAGTGTTGCTTTAAAATTAATTGGAAATGTTAATATAATATCAGGATTATCAAGTAGTAACGGTGGTAAAAGGATTATAAAAACAAAAGGAATAAGAATAGCAGATATTGTGTTATCGTTTTTAAAATTGGAGAAAGTTATGGATCCAATTGAATATATAAGGCAGATTTGTTTTGAAAGTACAGGATTTCTTCCGGTTTACTATTATATGAAATTAGCCAAACTTAATGATAATAAAGCAATTGAAGAAATAAAAGCTGTAATTTCAAGAGCACCTGCGAAGTTAAAATTAATTGAACGCTTGGAAAAAAGAATAAAACAATCACTAAAGATACCCGTTAGTGATACAACACAAGCGAAAAAGAAAATACTTTTAATTGATCAACTTAAAAAAAGATCAGTTGATATAGGTAGTTCAGTTATAGATATTGAATACTGTCTTCAGGCTATTAGAATGCTTAAAAGAGATGAAGTAAAAAGCTGTTCAGATTTCATTCGTAATCTTCTTCGAGAATTGTTTAATAAGTATTATTCATCAGCTATTTCAAATTTTGCTGGTAGTATTAGAAGATCTATTTGCTGGGTAGATGAAGCTTTATATATGGAAAAGAATGAAAATTATAATTAATTAAATTATAAAAAAATATTTTTTAATAACTAAATTATTTAAAAATTTGAGTTAACTCTAAAATCGCCACTACCCCGCGAGGAGCGTAAATGGCGAGAAAGCGCCGGTTCTACGGACTCATCGCTTGGCTGGTCTTCGTCTTCGCCCTGGTCTTCGCCCTGCCGACGACCGGCCTGTTGGACAGCCTGCCCTCCGCCGTGACGCAGTGGCTGCCCGTGGACAAGGTCAAGCTGGGCCTGGACCTGTCCGGGGGCATGGTCATGCGCTACGAGGCGGACATGTCCAACGTGCCGCCCGGCGACGAGCAGGTCACCCTGGACACCGTCCTGGAGATCATCCGCCGCCGCGTGGACGAGTTCGGCGTGGCCGAGCCCGAGGTGGAGCAGATAGGCGACGCGGGCATCGTCGTCCGGCTCCCGGGGATCAGCGACGCGGACCGGGCCAAGAAGCTCATCGGGGAGCGGGCGGTGCTCGAGTTCATGCTGGTGGACGCCGAGGGCCGGCTGGGGAAGGTCCTGGCCAAGGCCGCCGGCTACCCCGCCTACCGGACGATCCTGGCCGACGTCTACGACCTGGGGCACGGCATCTACGCCCCCGCCTCCCTGAAGGAGGGGCTGGAGAAGATGGTCAACGACCGGGGCCTGGTCTCCGACTTCCCCGGCTTCCGGCTGGCCCTCTCCGTGGAGCAGCGGCTGGACAGGGACTCCGCGGATTACGAGCAGGAGATAGCGCAGCGCCTGACCGACGTGTACGGCTCCCCGGTGGAGGGCTACTTCCAGATCTACCTCCTGGACGCCCGTCGGCCCATCAAGGGCTCCGACCTCACCGACGCCCAGTACACGCGCGAGCACGAGCAGGGCCTGCCCGCCGTGAGCTTCTCCTTCAACTACACCGGCGCCGAGGCCTTCCGGGAGGTCACCGGCACCCACGTGGGCCACCAGTTGGCCATCGTCCTGGACGACGAGGTCATCTCGGCCCCGGTCATCGAGGAGGAGATCCCGGGCGAGGGCATCATCCGGGGCAACTTCTCGGTGGACCGGGCCAAGGACCTGGCCATCAACCTGCGCAACGGCGCCCTGCCGGTGGCCCTGAACGTGGTCATGGAGGACACCATCGGGCCGAGCCTGGGCGCGGATTCGATCAAGTACGGGGTGACGGCGGCGCTCGTCGGCCTCTTTCTGGTGATGGGCTTCATGTGCTTCTGGTATCGCTTCTCCGGGGTCATCGCCGTGGTGGCCCTGTTGTTCAACATCGTCCTGATCATCTCCGCGCTGGCCATCTTCGGCGCCACGCTCACCCTGCCCGGCATCGCCGGGATCATCCTCACCATCGGCATGAGCGTGGACGCCAACGTGCTCATCTTCGAGCGCATCCGCGAGGAGCTGCGCAAGGGCGCGCGGCTGGCCGAGTCGGGCTCCATCAAGCCCGCGGTGGCGGTGGCCACGGCCATCAACGCCGGCTACGACAAGGCCTTCATCACCATCCTCGACGCCAACATCACCACGCTCATCACCGCCGGGGTGCTCTACGTTCTGGGCACGGGCCCCATCCGCGGCTTCGCGGTCACGCTGGCCATCGGCATCATGGCCAGCATGTTCACCGCGATCCTGGTGACCCGGGCGATTTTCGATTACCGCGTGCGGCGCCGCCACATGGAGAAGCTCTCCATCTAGGCCGGGCCGGCGCGCCCTGCGGTTTGTCGGGGCGAGGGGTTTCGCCGGGGGCGTAGCTCGCTGCGATCGGTTTGCCGGAGGCATAGCTCGCTGCGCTCGGTTTGCCGGAGGCATTGCTCGCTGCGCTCGGTTCGCCCGGTCAACCTTCTCGTCACGGCCCCGAAGGGACGCCTCAATCGGGCAAGGGGGTTTGGACTTGCAGATATTCACCGACACCCACTTCGACTTCATCGGTCGGCGGAGGATCGCCTTCATCGTCTCCGGGGCGCTCATCCTGGCGGGCATCGTCAGCTTCCTCGTCCAGGGCGGGTTCAACCTCGGCATAGACTTCACCGGCGGCGTGCGGATCCAGGTCAAGTTCGCCGAGGCCATCACCACCGACGACCTGACGAAGATCCGCGGCGGCCTGGACATGGACGTCTACACCCAGGGCGCCGCCGCCGAAGAGGTGGTCATCCGCAGCAAGGTGGAGAACACGGGCGAGGCCCTGGCCGCCGCCATCGTCAACCACCGGGAGACCGTCGAGCCCTTCAAG
>MFAF01000058.1:11586-15586 GCA_001774505.1 Candidatus Coatesbacteria bacterium RBG_13_66_14
TGCGGCCTCCGGTGGGGGTGCCCGACGGGGCGTCCGCCGCCGACAGGCTGAACCTCAACGGCCCCAACTCCCGCTCGGAGTACGTGACGCTCCTCGAGCCGCTCCTGGGCGCCCAGGACGCCGAGCGCCTCGCCGACGTTTTCGCCGGAGCCCGGAACCTGGGAGGCATCCAGACCATGCGCCTCCTGGCGGACACCGCCGAGGTCGAGCGGCTGGCCGGGGGGGCGGGGCTCGGCCCCGAGGCCGTCGAGCGGCTCCTGGACGGAAGTTACCTCTCCGGTTTCGAGATACAGAGCGTGAACGTCATCGGCCCCAAGGTGGGCGAGGAGCTCGGCTCCGCGGCCATCTACTCGGTCATCGCCGCCCTGGTGGGGCTCCTTCTGTACATATCGCTGCGCTTCGAGTTCGCCTTCGCCCTGGGGGCCATCATCGCCCTGTTCCACGACGTGCTCGTGACCCTGGGCATCTTCTCCCTCTTGGGCAAGGAGATAAACCTCGCCATCATCGCCGCCGTCCTGACCCTGGTCGGCTACTCCCTGAACGACACCATCGTCGTCTTCGACCGCATCCGCGAGGACCGCAAGCTCCTGCGGCGCAAGAGCCTGACGGAAATCGTCAACAGCGCCGTCAACGAGACCCTGTCGCGCACGGTGCTCACCTCGGGGACGACCCTCATCGTGACCCTGGTGCTCGTCCTCTTCGGGGGCAGCGTCATCCACGACTTCGCCCTGGCCCTGACCATCGGCATCGTCGTGGGGACGTACTCCTCGGTCTTCATCGCCTCGCCCTTCCTCATCGGCTGGTACAGGTTGATCAAAAAGGCGGTCTGATCCGGCCGCGTGGAGGCTTATAAGGCCGGGGGTTTCGCTGGGGGCGTTACTCGGTCTGCCGGTGGCATAGGCCGATCCGGCGGGGACTCAAGCTCGCTGAAGCCCGGGAAGGCCCGGTTCGAACCCTGCATACGGGCGCCGAGACGAGGGGTATAGCCTTAGCCCTTCGGGGAGAATGCCCCCTGCCCTTCCATCTAGGGGTGCCGATGGAAGTCTTCAGGAACCTGGAAACGGCGGACCACGAGCAGGTGGCCTTCTGCGTGGCGCCCGCCGCCGAGCTCCGGGCCATCATCGTCATCCACAACACCACCCTGGGGCCGGCCATCGCCGGCATCCGCGTCCTGGACTACCCCGACGAGGAGGCGGCCCTCACCGACGCCCTGGTCCTCTCGCGCGGGCTCACCTACAAGAGCGCCGCCGCCGGGCTGAACTACGGCGGGGGCCAGATCAACATCCTGCAACAGTCAGTGGAGGGGAAGCGGGAGCCCGCCTTCCGGGCCCTGGGGCGCTTCATCCAGGGGCTGGGCGGGCGGATCATCGGCGCCCCCGACGTCGGCACCGGCGCCTTGGACCTCACCTACGTCGCCACCGAGACCGAGTTCGTCGCCGGCGTCACCCTCTTCGAGGGCTCCTTCGACCCGAGCCTGGTCACCGCCTCGGGCGTGATGATGGGCATCGGGGTCTGCCTGGAGGCGACGGGCCGGGGGAAGGACCTGGCCGGGAAGACCGTGGCGCTCCAGGGCGTGGGCGCCGTGGGCGCCATCCTCGCCGCCAAGTTCCTCGAGGCCGGGGCGAGGGTCCTGGTCCACGACCACAGCCCACAGCGGCTGGCGAAGACCCTCAAGCGGATGCCCTCCCTGGTCCCCCGCGAGGCCGAGGCGCTCCTGGACGATTCGGTGGACGTGTTCTGCCCCTGCGGCAAGGGGGGCGTCGTCGGCCCCGAGACCCTGGACGCCCTGGCCGGCAGGATCGTCTGCGGCGCGGCGAACTCCCAGCTCGACCCCGCCTGGGACGACTACGACCAGCTCGCCAAGCGCGGGATAACCTACGCCCCCGACTTCGTGGTCAACTCCGGCGGGCTCATCAGCGTCGTCGCGGAGCTGGAGCGCCACCCCGACCAGTGGGTCTTCGCCAAGGTGCGGCAGATCCCGGACCTCCTCCGGGAGGTCTTCGCCCTGGCCTCCGAGGAGGGCATCTCCACCGTGGAGGCGGCGACGCGGCTGGGAGAGCGCCGAATCAACGCCATCGCGTCCCTGGCGCACAGCTACGTGCCGCGCAAGGGGAAGGGGTAGAGGGCGCGTCGAGGTCGGGCGCGGATGGCGGTCGAGAGAGTTTCGGCTATGGGGGAGGCGCATCGAGGACGGGCTCGGGAACGGGAGATATTCGATGGCCGACTGGACCAACAAGCTCTTCTTCGGGGACAACCTGGACGTCCTGCGGCGGCATATTCCCGACGAGTCGGTGGACCTGGTCTACCTCGACCCGCCGTTCAACTCCAAGGCCGACTACAACATGCTTTTCAAGGAGGTGGACGGGACGCCCTCGGCCTCGCAGTTCCGGTCTTTCACCGATTTCTGGCACTGGGACGAGACCTCCGCCCGCACCTACCACGAGCTGGTCACGGGTGGGGATGCGCCCCCGGCGCTCGTGGACCTCCTCCAGGGCTTCGAGAGGTTTCTCGGCCACAACGACATGTTCGCCTACCTCGTGATGATGGCCCCGAGGCTGGTGGAGCTTCGCCGCGTGCTCAAGCCCATGGGTTCCATCTACCTCCACTGTGATCCCACCGCCTCGCACTATCTGAAGCTGATACTGGATTCGATCTTCGGGGTGAAAAATTACCGCAACGAGATCAATTGGGTGCGGTCGCAACCCAAAAGTCATACCACGGTCAATTTCCCCAAGTGCAAGGATGTGATCTACCGGTACTCGCGCGGTGAGGTGGTTATTTTCAATAAAGTGTACCGACAACAGGACCCCGCCTATGTGGCCAAGTTCTACCGCTTTGTTGACGAGAAGGGGCGTCGTTACCAGCTTGGGGATCTGACGAACCCGAACAAAAAAAGGCCTAATTTGACATACGAGTTTCTCGGAGTGACCCGGGTCTGGCGCTGGACTCGGGAACGCATGGAGAAGGCCTACAAGGACGGGTTGATAGTCCAAAGCGAGCCGGGCACCGTTCCGCGTTACAAACGCTATCTCGACGAGATGCCCGGGCTCCCGGTGACCGATGTTTGGAACGACATCGAGCACCTGCACGGTTCAAACACCGAGTTCCTGGGCTACCCGACACAGAAGCCCCAGGCGCTCCTCGAACGCATCCTCTTGGCTTCGAGCAACGAGGGCGACGTGGTGCTGGACCCCTTCTGCGGCTGCGGCACCACCATCGCCGCCGCCCAGGCCCTCGACCGCCGCTGGATTGGGATTGATATAACCTATCTGGCGATTAACCTGATTAAAAGCCGCCTGGCGGACCACTTCGGCGACGAGGCCGCCTACGAGGTCCACGGCGAGCCGCGGGACTGGAACTCCGCCCGCGAGCTGGCCCAGCGCACCGACATGCCGCGCAAGGAGTTCGAGCTGTGGGCGCTGTCGCTGGTCCACGCCCGGCCGCTCGGCGACCCGGAGAAAAAGGGCGGCGGCGACCGCGGCATTGACGGCGTCCTCTTCTTCCGCGACGGCAAGACCGAAAAGTCCCTGGAGACGAAAAAAATCGTCGTCCAGGTCAAGAGCGACCTGAATCCGAAGGTGACCTACGCGCGCGACCTGCGCGGGGTGATGGAGCGGGAGAAGGCGGAGATAGGGGCGTTGATTCTGTTGCACCGGGCGGGGGAGCGGTCGGAGATTCACCGCGAGGCCGCCGGGGCGGGCTTCTACCACAGCGACCTGATGCAACGCGACTACCCGAGGATTCAAGTCCTCCAGGTGGATGCGCTCCTGGAGGGGCGGGAGCGCCTGGAGTACCCGTCGGTGGGGCGGCTGGACCTGCTGCGCCACGCGGGGAAAATCGAAAAATCGGGCGGGCAGCTCAAGCTGGAATAAGGGGGCGTTTTGGACAGGTACGTTATTCAGGGCGGGAAGCGGCTCGCCGGCCGGGTGTCGCCCCGGCTTTTCGACCTTGACGGACCGACGCGGGAGGGTGCGGCGTCCCGATGACCGAGGACCATTTC
>MFAF01000058.1:15673-16376 GCA_001774505.1 Candidatus Coatesbacteria bacterium RBG_13_66_14
ATTCAGGGCGGGAAGCGGCTCGCCGGCCGGGTGTCGCCCCGGCTTTTCGACCTTGACGGACCGACGCGGGAGGGTGTGGCGTCCCGATGACCGAGGACCATTTCACCAGTCTCATCCAGCGGTTGAAGGACGAGCCGTCGCGGCGGATCGCGCTGGCGGGCGCCGACGACCCCATGGCCCTCGAGGCGGTGGACCTGGCCCACCGCGAGGGGCTGATCGAGGCGACCCTCGTGGGGGACCCGGCCGCCATCCGCGCCAACGCCGCCGGCCTCGGCGTGGACCTGAAACCCTTCGAGATGGTGGCGTGCGCCGACGCCGCGGAGACCGCCGCCGCCCTGGTCGGCTCCGGCAAGGCCGACGTCCTGATGAAGGGGTCGGTGGCGAGCAAGGCCTACCTGCGGGCCGTCCTGAACGAGGACAACGGCCTGCGCACCGGGCGCCTTCTGTCCCACGTGATGGTCGCCGCCGTCCCGGCCTACCCCAAGCTTCTTTTTCTCACCGACGCCGCGTTGAACATCGCCCCGACCCTTTCCGAGAAGGCGGACATCCTCCGCAACGCCGTGGCCACGGCCCGGAGCCTGGGGGTCGCGCGGCCCAAGGTGGCGGTCCTGGCGGCGGTGGAGAAGGTGAACCTGCCCGACATGCCCGTCACCGGCGACGCCGCGGCGCTCGCGGTAATGGCCCGGCGCGGGCAGCTCGGCGA
>MFAF01000059.1:0-208 GCA_001774505.1 Candidatus Coatesbacteria bacterium RBG_13_66_14
TGGCGAAATCGCCGAAGGCCTTCTTCTCCTCGGGGGTATATTTGGCATCCATGTGCCAGCCGGCGCGCAGGAGCGCCGTCAGGCCGAGGTAGTCCGGCCCCTGGTCCTTGGCGATGTTCTCCTGGCCGAACTCCATCCGCCGGCGGACGTAGGGGCGGTAGAACGCCTCGTCCATCTCGGCGCCGTTGAACTCCTTTGAATAGCCCAG
>MFAF01000059.1:235-1168 GCA_001774505.1 Candidatus Coatesbacteria bacterium RBG_13_66_14
CTCGGTGTGGAGGTGGGCCCACAGGAGGTACTCGCCCAGGGCGTCGGTGAAGCAGGTGAAGGGCGGGAGGGCGCTCTGGCGCCGGGCGAGGGTCAGCTCGTTCTCGAACGAGTTTGCGTTCAGGGCGTAGACCACGTTCATCGGGAAGGGGTAGTCCCGGGTAATCTCCAGGGCGTTCAGGGCCCAGGTGATCATGTCGGGCTGATGGTGGGTCACCTCGACGTTGAAGGAGTTCATGTTGGCGTCCCAGGTGGCCGCCTGGCCAAGATGGTCCTGGTGCCCCTCGGCGAGCGAGCGGCGGTTGAATTCCGGAATCGTCTTACATTCCTTGGCCAGGGCGAAGAACGCCTCGTAGGCCTGCTTCTGGTGGGGAAGCTGTGTGTTGTCCTTGACCGAGGTGTCGTAGACCATGCGGTGCGGCTTGAGGACGATTTCCAGGTCGGTGATGTCCAGGGTGGCCAGGTCCACCGGTTTGAGCTCCTTCTCCGCCCGCTCCATCTCGGCTATTTTTTGGTCCATGCCGGCCGTCTGGGCCTCGGAAAGCTTGACCATGGCCTGGCCGTACTTCTCCATCAGCCCCTCGGACTGCATCCGGTCCTGGAACTTGATGATGTCCATTCCCGGCTCGTTGCCGATGGCCTCCATGCGGGCGACGACCTCGCGCACCGGCTCGAGGAGCTTGGAGTCTGAAATCATGGACGACTGGGCGTCCAGGCCCATCCTCATCCCGTCCACCATCTGCTTGACCGCCGCGTCCATCAGTACCTCCCCCCGAGACACTCGGCATTGGCTTTCTCGAAGATTTCCACCAGCCGCTTGAACTGCGCGTCGGTGTAGGTGAAGCGGTTACGGATCCAGGGGAGCTTCAGCAGGTCCGGGAAGCGCCGACCGGGGTTGCGCTCGGAGAGCTCCTTCAGGCCGGCCTCCAGCTTG
>MFAF01000059.1:1182-1316 GCA_001774505.1 Candidatus Coatesbacteria bacterium RBG_13_66_14
GGAGAGCTTGGATCCCGGCTCGGCGGCGCTGATGTAGAACACGCTCTCCACGGTTTCGTCCATGAGCGTCTTGGTGCGGCTAATCCTTTCCAGCAGCTTCGCCTCCTCGTCGGCGCACCGGGCGGAGACGGAGT
>MFAF01000059.1:1346-3264 GCA_001774505.1 Candidatus Coatesbacteria bacterium RBG_13_66_14
CGCCGCCTCTTTCGCGTGGGGGTCCCGCTTGCGCGCCTCCAGCGTCAGGCGGTAGTATTCAATGGTGTCGGCGTGCGCCCGAGCGTCGTAACTGCCCATGCCTCTCCTCTCGTCACCTTTTTTACGACTGGGGCAAGGGGTGGAACAAGGGGTTTAAACCCCTTGTCTCCTCTTCTTTTTTCCGAACGGTCAAAGCTCTTCCCGGTCGAACTCCTCCTGGGTCGCGGTCAGGCATTTGCTCCAGTCGCGCATGTCGTCCACCAGGACGGTGATGGGGGAGAAATCCACGGCGGTGCCGGAGCCCACGGTGCCGAACTCCTGCGCCACCTCACTCTCCAGCTCGAAGGCCTCCAGGCGGTTCATGGCGTCGGCGAGGCGCTCCACCAGCCCGGCGAAGTCGTTGGTGCGCTCGACGAGGTTCTTTATTAAACGCCAGGCCTTCTCCACCAGCGGTTTCGAGTCAATGTCCCGGGCGCGCTCGTAGAACTGGTACACCTTGTCCTGGCGCAGCCACTCTCCGGCCAGGGCGACAACGCCCGCGTAAACATCTTCCACCAGGGGCTCGAGTTCCCCGGGTTTCTTGTCTATATCCCCGAACCGTTTGGCTATCGTTTCGTACCCCGAAGTGATCGCCTTGAACCGCGGGCCGCCAAATTTTTCAGCTTCGCCGTCGCAGGTTTTGCCTATTCTCTCGTTGAAGGCCTTCCAGTGCTCCTCGATTTCTGCGTAGAGCAGGTCCACGCCCAGGGCGCGGTCCGAAAAAACCCTCGCGTAGACTATGATTGAGATGAGTATCCCGACAGCGACCAGCCCCACGGCGGGCCAGATGGTCTCCAGGAAAATGAAGCTCATGTACCCGAACATTAAGGCCCCGGGGAGGATGGACAATGCAGTCGTGACCCGCTTGCGCTTCTCCTCGTCCTTGAAGAGCCGGCGCCGGATGACCTTGCGCAGTTTTGCCGTCAGTCTGGTCAAGCGACCTCCCTGTAGCGAACCGGAAGCCGTCAGAAAAGCCCGGTGATGTTGCCGTCCAGGTCTATGTCCATGTGCGTAGCCGCCGGGTCCTTGGGCAGGCCCGGCATGCGCATGATGTCCCCGGTGAGCGGGACCACGAACCCGGCTCCCGCGGCGACCTGTATCTCCCGCACCGTCACCACGAAGTCCTTGGGGCGTCCCAGGAGTTCCGGGTTGTCGGAGAGGGAGTTCTGGGTCTTGGCGATGCAGACCGGCAGCCCGGCGTAGCCGAAGTCCCCGATCATCTTTAAATCGCGCTTCGCCTTGGGCGCGTAGTCCACGTGCTCGGCGCCGTAAATTTCGTGGGCCACGGTGTAGATTTTCTTCTCGACGGGCCAATTCCAGTCGTAGAGCGGCTTGAAATCACCCGTGCAATCCCGGGCGTTCTCCCGGACCAACTCAGCCAGCTCGCGCATCCCGTCGCCGCCTCTGGCGAAGCCCTCGCCCACCGCGGCGGGGACTCCAAGCTCCCGGCAGCGGTCCAGGACGACCTTTATCTCCTCCTCGGTGTCGGAGAAGAAGCGGTTGAGGCAAACCACGGGCGGCAGCCCGAACTTCTTTATGTTCTCCAGGTGTTTTTCCAGGTTGGGCAGACCGCGTGCCACGGCGTCGGCGTCAGGCTCGGGCAGGTCTTTCTTCTTCACCCCGCCGTGCATCTTCAGCGCCCGGCAGGTGGCCACCAGGACCACCAGGCTGGGGCAGAACTTTCCGGAAACGCACTTGATGTCGAAGAACTTCTCCGCGCCCAGATCAAAGCCGAAGCCGGCCTCGGTGATGGCCCAATCGCTGAAGGCCAGGGCCATGCGGGTGGCCAGGACCGAGTTGCACCCGTGGGCGATGTTGGCGAAGGGGCCGCCGTGGATGAAGGCCGGAACGCCCTCGAGGGTCTGCACGAGGTTGGGCC
>MFAF01000059.1:3278-6111 GCA_001774505.1 Candidatus Coatesbacteria bacterium RBG_13_66_14
AAGAGCATCGCCATGGCGCCCGCCACGCCTATCTCCCGGGCCAGCACCGGCCGGCCGTCGTAGGTCATGCCCAGGAGGATGCTCCCCAGGCGGCGTTTCAGGTCCTCGAAATCCTCCGCCAGGCAGAGGATGGCCATGACCTCGCTGGCGGCGGTGATGTCGAAGCCGGATTCCCGCGGCACCCCCTGTGTCCGGCCGCCGAGGCCGATGACGATGTCCCGCAGCTCGCGGTCGTTCATGTCCATCGCGCGGCGGTAGGTCACGGTGCGCGGGTCCAGGCCGCTGGCGTCGCCCCGGAAGATGTGGTTGTCCAGGGCCGCGGCCAGGAGGTTGTGCGCCGAGGTGACGGCGTGTATGTCGCCGGTGAAGTGGAGGTTTATGTCCTCCATGGGGATGACCTGGGAGTATCCGCCGCCGGCGGCGCCGCCCTTCACGCCGAATATCGGCCCCAGGGAGGGCTCGCGCAGGGCGCAGGCCGCCCGCTCGCCCAGCTTGGCCAGCCCCTGGGCCAGGCCGATGGTCACCGTGGTCTTGCCCTCGCCCGCCGGGGTGGGGGTGATGGCGGAGACCAGGACGAGCTTGCCGATATCGCCCCGGAAACTGCGGAGGGCGTGATTGTGGACCTTGGCCTTGCCACGGCCGTAGAGTTCTATGTCGTCTTGCCCGAGTCCGAGCCCCGCCGCGACCTCGGCGATGGGCCGCGGCTTCGCCGACTGGGCGATTACGATGTCGGGCGGGAAGGGCATGAAATCCCCGTATTTAAGATGACCGCGAGCGGCCGATACACCCGTAATCATGGTACAGATTCAGGTTAAAAAACAAGGGCGCTCTGCGGGAACAGCCGCGGGGTTCGCCCCTCCGCCGGTTTACGGATTTAGGCCGTTTGTCGAGAATCGCGCCACGGCGACTTGCGCGGGGGTAAGTTTAAAAGACAAGGGGTTTTGCCAAGGGCATAGCTCGGTTCGCTCGGTTTAACCCCTTGTGTAAGAGATCAAGGGGCTGAAGCCCCTCGTCTTAGCTTCATCTCAGAAGCCCCCTGTCCGGGTTTTGTCGAGAAAGCCACTCGTTCACTCCTTCCGGACATGCCGAGGCGTTTGCCTGGGTTAAAAGCGCAGCGCCAGGTTCAGCGCGGGGTAGCACTCACAGTCGCCGGCGACGCCCAGGCCCGGAGTGAGGTATAGGGCGTATCACGGTCGTTCGTTCTTGTACCCGACCAGGAGCATCAGCGGCAACTCCACGCGCAACCGAACCATCCAGTACACCTTCTTTGGATAGTATCGAACATTCGTTAAATGGTATAAAAAACCCCGAAAGGATGGCAATCCGGGGGGAGTTGACCGTGGTGAGAGGGTTTGCTACACTCCGGCGGTTGCGGGTTAACGACTCAAGCCCACCGGTCAGAGGGGAGTAATCCTTGCTAACACATCTGGTTTACGCGCTCGACATGGGCGGCGGCGGCGGAGAGGGTGGAGACGGCGGCGGTGGAATCCTCGGCCTGATCCTCCCCTTCGTCATCGTCATCGCCATCTTCTACTTCCTGATCATCATGCCCCAGCGCAAAAAGGAGAAGCAGAAGCAGGCCATGCTCAACGCCGTCACCAAGGGCGACCGCGTCGTGACCATCGGCGGCCTTAAAGGCACCATCGTGGGGGTGGACGACCGTGAGGACTCGGTGACCATCCGCGTCTCGGGCGACGTGAAACTCGAGTTCCTGAAGAGCTCCATCGCCCAGGTGATATCCAAGGACCGATCGGCCGAGTAGCTCCCACCTTTGTCCGGCGACCGGCCGGCAACCGAGGAAGGGCGTGAGATGGCTGAAAAGATACTTGTGATCAACCCCGGCGCCACCTCGACCAAGATCGCCGTGTACGACGGCGAGAAGATGAGCTTCAGCGAGGTGATCAGGCATCACGACGACCAGCTCTCGTCTTTTTCGAGCATCCTGGACCAGCTCGATTACCGCAAGGGCCTCATCCTAGAGGTTCTCGGCAAAATCTGCCTCTCCCCGAAGGACCTCGACGCGACGGTGGGCCGGGGCGGGGCCTTCAAGCCACTGGTCTCCGGCACGTACAAGGTCAACAGGGCGATGGTCTCGGACGTGCAGGAGGGCAACGTGGCCGCCGAGCACGCCAGCAACCTCGGCTGCCTCCTGGCCTTCGAAATCGCCAAGCCCAACGGCATTCCGGCCTTCATCGTGGACCCGGTGAGCGTGGACGAGTTCGACGACGTGGCGCGCTACAGCGGCCTGCCGGAGCTGGAGCGCAAGTCCCTCTCCCACGCCCTCAACCTCAAGGCCGTCGCCCGCCGGGCGGCCGAAAAGTTGAAGAAGCCCTACGAGAAGCTGAACCTCGTCATCGCCCACCTGGGGACCGGCATCAGCGTATCCGCCCATCGTCGGGGGAAGATGATAGACGTGAACAACGCCAACGACGGCGGCCCCTTCTCACCGCAGCGCGCGGGCGGCCTGCCGACCACCGGTCTGATCAAACTCTGTTTCTCCGGTAAATACTCCGCCGCCGAGCTCAAGTGCCGGGTCGTGGGCCAGGGCGGCGTCATGGCTTACCTCGGCACCGACGACATGTTCGAGATGGACCGCCGGGTTGAAGCGGGCGACGAGAAAGCCAAGCGCGTGCTCGACGCCATGGCGTACCAGGTGGCCAAGGAGTGCGGCGCCATGGCCGTCGCCCTGGGGGGCAAGCCCGACGCCGTGGTAGTCACCGGCGGGGTCGCCAAGAGCAAGCCCTTCGCGGACCTGCTCCTGCCCCGGATAAAGTGGCTGGGCCAGATTCTGCTTTTCCCCGGCGAGGACGAGATGGGCGCCCTGGCGCACGGG
>MFAF01000060.1:0-1243 GCA_001774505.1 Candidatus Coatesbacteria bacterium RBG_13_66_14
GTTGTACGGGTGATCCGGATTCAGGGCGAAGAGCATTATATTCTCGAAGGATTGACGGGCCAGCGAGCTGGTCGTGCGCGACTCCAGGAGCTGGAGCTTCCCCACCCGCACCCTGGCCACGGGCCGATCCGCGTCGTAGAGGGTCAGGCGGCAGATCTCGGTGGCGTCGAGCCAGGCGACCGAGCTGAACGCGTCCGCCTCCTCGTGGCGCAGGCCGGTGCCGTAGGCGAATTCCCAATTGCGGTCGGGCCGCAGGAGCTGGATGCCCTCGTCGAAGTAGTTGATCAGGTTCTCGTCTATGTCGAGACCGGACCCACGGACCACGGAGGTGCGCCCCGTTTCCCCCCCTTCCCCGCCGCCGCCGAGGAGGCTCGAATCCTTCAGGAAGAAGATGAGCCAGATGATGACGGCCAGGGCGGCGCCCAGGAGGATGATGTGCGTGACGGAGCCGAACTTGGAGCGCGGCTTCGTGCTGCGCCTAAAGCGCACCCGGGGCTCATCTTTCCTTCGGCTGCCGTCGTCCATGGCGTGATATTTGAAAAAGTCTCATCCAGGCTCGTTCGCCGGATCTCCACGGTCAAAACATAACCGGAATTTCTTGAATTGTCAAGGTTTTATGAAGTTATACCGGCGCGCTTCCGAGTGTTCCATCACGGTACCGCCCGTTGTACCCATTGACTGTCACCCGGCGTAACGCTAGAATACCCGAAACTGAAGTTCTCGGAGCCGACGATTGAAAACCCCCGCCTTCGGCCTCTCGCTGCTTTTCGCTCTCTGCGCCGGCTGCTCCCTCCTCGGTGCGGGAAGCGGCTCCCATCCGGCCACCTCCGCCGAGGAGACGACGGCGGTGTCGGAGACGGGGGAAACCACCGAGCTGGCCGGGTACATAGACGCCGGCAACGCCCTCCTCGCCGCGGGCGACCTGCGCGGCGCGACCCGGGAGTACGAGAAGGCGCAGGCTATCGCCCCCGACGACCCCTTCGTCAACAACAACCTCGGCCTGGTCTACATGGAGTCGGAGCTCTTCTCCCTCGCCGTCAACTACTTCGAGAAGGCCATCGAGGTCCTGCCGTACTATTACAAGGCGTACAACAACCTGGGCAACGCCTACCAGGAGCTGTCTTACAACGACCTGTCGCAAGAGGCCTACGAGGAGGCCCTGAAAATCAAGCCCGACTACGCGCTGGCCCACTGGAACCTGGCCCTCCTCCTGGAGAAAACCGGCGACACCCTGGACGCCATC
>MFAF01000060.1:1274-1902 GCA_001774505.1 Candidatus Coatesbacteria bacterium RBG_13_66_14
AAGGCGAGGGGGACATCGCCTTCGCCCGGAACCGCATCGCCGCCCTTCGCGACGGCACCGCCTCCACGGAGGGGGTGGACGTCATCACCGAGGAGGAGGCCGGGTATTCCGTTGAATGACACGCCTCTGCGTTTGATTCCGCTGTTCGCGGCCCTCGTCCTTTCCGCCGCCTGCCGGGAGGACCATCCCCCCCTCATCCACCCCGTCGCCCCCGAGGGTGACCTGGCCGACCGGGCGACCGAGCCCGATTCGGAGCCGGGCGACCTCCTCACGGTCGGCGGCCTGCTGCACGACACCGGCGCCCTGACCACCCTGACCTCGTACGCCTGGAGCACGGACGGGATCACGCGCGAGGTCTACTTCCTGGAGCCGCGGCGTCCCGAGCTTTCGGGCTCGCTCGTCCGGCTGTCCGACGCAACCGTGATTGAAACCGGCGTTTACGGCTACGGCGTCCGGCTGTCCGGCGGCGCGGCGTCGGCCGACACGGCAGCCTTCCCAGCCGTCGAGCTGCCGGAGGCCTGGATCGAGCGGCTGGGAGAGCTCGATTTGGACGCCCTCTCGTCCCACCCGGAGCACAACGGCAACTTCCGTCCGGCCCCGAGGGATTTCGTCTCCCTCACCTGGTGGG
>MFAF01000060.1:1930-6017 GCA_001774505.1 Candidatus Coatesbacteria bacterium RBG_13_66_14
CCGCCGCTGGCTCCTGGAGGCCTCGAGGCTGCCCCTCCCCCCCTTCGCCGACCCGCGGCTGGAACGCTGGCTGCAGCTCTACGCCGAGGTGGATTCCGCGGGCGCGGTGGGGCAGCTCTGGATCGGGGTTCGGGGGAGTTTTCTCGAATAAGCGCCATCCCGGAATCAAGTTCAAGGGGTTAAACCGAGCGAACCGAGCTACGCCCCCGGCGAAACCCCTTGTCTCCTAATGACCCAGGAAAAGCGTCACAGACTGCGGGAGTGGTGGACCGGTCTCACGGGGGCGGTAGGTTCATTTCTTAAGCGTCGGAAAGCGCGGAAGACGCCGCCCCCCGAGGGCCCCCACCCCCGCGCCCAGGACCTCACGCACGGCCCCGTCGCCCCTACCACGACGGAAGCGATCACCCGCGGCAAGAAACGCCGCCGCCTGGTCCGGGACGTAGTCCTGGCCCTCGTGGCCGCCTTCACCCTCTTCTCCCTCTACAACCTCCAGGTCCAGTTCCCCGCCAAGACCTTCGCCGTCTACCCCCGCCTGGGCGGCTATTACGCCTACCGCGGCGTGCTCGGAGTACACAGCCGGTACTCCGACGGCGCCTCGAAGTACGGTGAAATCGCCGTCCTGGCGCGGAAGGCGGACCTCGATTTCGTCGTCTTCACCGACGTGCACTCGATGCGGGCCCGCAAGGACGGCATGGTCGGCAACTACGGCCACCTGTACCTAATCTGCGGGGCACAGCTCGATCGGCCGGAGGGGAAGCTGTGGATCCTGGGACCCAAGACGCTGCCGAAGGGGCTCGGGCGCTCCACGGCGAGCATCTGCGCCGAGGTGAACTCCAAGGGGCTGTCGGTCGTCGCCATGCCGCTGGACGCCGAGGAGCCCTGGGGAGATTGGGGCATTTCCAACTTCACCGCCCTGGAGGTGGTCAACCTGCGCAGCCTGTGGCGGCGCGCGGACCCCCTGACCTGGCTCGGCGCGGTCAGCGTGACCCTCCTGGACGGCCCCCGCTCCTACGCCCGCCTCGGCATGGATCGGGCGGTGTTCACGCTCTGGGACGAGCTGTGCCTGACCAGGCCGGTGGTGGGGTTGGCCTCCGCCGAGGCCCTGGGACGGTCCAAAGTCCTGGGTGACTGGTTTATAAATGTGCCGAGCTATGAGAGCGCCTTCGACACGATCCACACCTACGTCCTCCTCCCGCGACGCCTGCCGACCGACCCCGGCCTTGCTTCGGCCCTCATCACCGGGGCCCTCGCCCGGGGACACTGCTTCGGCTGCGTCGCCCCCATCGGGGACGGGCGCGGTTTCCGGTTCAACGCCCGCGAGGGGGAAAAGACGGTCATCATGGGCGACGAGACGCACCTCGGCGACGAGCCCATGGTTCTGGAGGCCTACTGCCCCCCGGCGGGGGGGGTCGAGCTGCGTCTCATCCGGGACGGCAAGTTCGTGAAGCGTTACCTTGACAACCGGTTCGTTTACCAGGTTTTCAGGCCCGGGGTTTACCGGGTCGAGGCCTGGGTCGAGGCGCCCAACCTCCCCTGGGGGACGGTGCAGCGGCTCTGGCTCTTCTCCAATCCCATCTACATCCGGCCGGCGATGGATGAACCCGCGGCGGCGCCTTGAGCATCGGGGTTTACATCCACGTTCCACTCTGCCGGCGCCGGTGCGCCTACTGCGATTTCACCAGTTACGTAACGGCGCCTGAAATGGGCGGGAGGGTGGTCGCCGGGCTTCTCCGGGAACTGGAGCTCGAACCCGAGGTCCGCGGGAGAACGCTCTACATGGGCGGGGGAACGCCCAACCTCCTGGGCACCGGGGAGCTGGGCAACCTCATCGCCCGGACGCGCGACCGATTTCGCATCCCCTCGGGGGCCGAGGTCTCCACGGAATCCAACCCCTGCGCCAACTCCGGGGTCGGCTACTACGAGGCGCTGCTGCGGGCCGGCCTGACCAGGCTCTCGGTGGGCTTCCAGAGCTTCGATGAGGGCGAGCTGCGGATGCTGGGGCGCTCCCACCGGTCCACGGACACCGGTATCTTCGCCAACGCCCGGCGCGCCGGGGTGCGGTCCGTGTCCATGGACCTGATGTACGGCCTGCCGGGGCAGAAACCGCAGGTTTTTCAAAAAAGCCTCGAGGCCGCGCTCGCGCTCTCGCCGGACCACATCTCCCTCTACGCGCTCAAGCTGGAGCCGTCCACCCCCCTGGGCCGGGCCGTGGAGCGCGGCGAGCTCCCCCCTCCGGACCCCGACGCGACGGCCGATATCTACTACGCCTCCCTGGACCGCCTGGAGGCCGAGGGCTTTGCGCAGTACGAGCTGTCCAACTTCGCCCACCCGGGCCACCGCTGCCGCCACAACGAGATTTACTGGAAGGCCGAATCGTTCATCGGCCTCGGCCCCTCGGCGGTCTCCGACGACGGGACGGTGCGGCGCTGCAACACGCCGGACCTCGAGGTCTGGCTCGGCGCCGTTAAGAGAGGCGAGCTCCCGGTCGGGGAGGAAGAGCGGCCCACGGCGGAGGAACGTCGGCTGGAGATGGCGATGCTGGCCCTCCGGACCCGCGACGGCCTCTCCGAGAAGCGATTCCGCGGGCGCTGGGGGACGAGCGTCCGGGAGGCTTTTCCCGCCCTCGCGGGGCACCTCGCGGCGGGAAGGGTGGAGCTGCTGCCCGGCCGGCACCCGGGTGAGGAGCGCTGGCGCCTCGCCCGGGAGCACCAACTCGTCGCCGACCGCATCCTCGTAGACCTCGTGGGTGAGTCCTCGGTTGACCGGGAGAGGGGTTAAAGATATAATCTTACAAAAAGATGCGCCTTCGATCGCAGTTGCGACTTGGAAAACCACCGAGTGCGACCCGCCGGCGTCCGGCGCCGTGGGGGAAGCCGCAGGGAGAGCCATGAAAAGAATCATCATTCATCAGGAAGAGCTGGAAACCATCCGCAAGGGCGCCCTCAACGAGGTAGACCGCCTGACCTCCAAGCTCAAGGACACCATCAACAGCTACTTCCTCCGTTTCAAGACCGAGGACGTGCACACTTGGAGCATGTACCGCGGCAATCCCGCCCACACCGGCACGGCCGGACCCACGCACCGGATGATCGAGGGCAAGCTGAAGTTCACCCACGAGATCGGTCCCAAGGTGAACACGTCGCCCATCGTCACCACGCAGCACGTCTTCACCGCGGCCGGCGACGGCAACGAGTTCCACTGCCTCAACCTGGAGTCGGGCGAGCTGGTCTGGAAGACCGCGTTCGACGCCAAGGTCACGAGCCCCGCCGCCACCTCGTGGGACGGCTTCGTCTACGTGCCCTGCGAAGACCAGCACCTCTACTCCATCGGGATCGAGTCGGGCCTGATACGGTGGAAATTCCACCTGGACGACATCGTCCTCAACACCCCCTGCGTGGACGGCACCAACGTTTTCCTCACCAGCCGCGAGGGATACCTGGTCGCCCTGGACGCCACACACTGCCAGCTCAAGTGGATCAGCCCCTGGGAGTCGGCGCACAGCGAGCCCACCACCGGTGAGGTCAACATCTTCATCGGCACCTACGACGGCTGCCTGATGAGCGTCTGGCAGGGTTCCGGCGACATCAAGTGGAAAACGAAGTCCCTGGGCAAGGCCACCAGCTCCGCCACCTACCACTCCGGACGCCTCTTCTACTCCCTGCCCGAGTCGGACAAAAGCCGGGGCTACCTCTACTGCCTCGACGCCGAGACGGCGAAAATACTCTGGCGCCACGAGACCATCGCCTCTCTGACGTGCACCTCGAGCGTGAGCCGGGACAACATCTACTTCGTGGCCCAGAACTACCTCGAATCGCTCACGGCCGAAGACGCGCAGAAACGCTGGCGCTTCGGCACCGAGACACCCATCCGCTTCTGTTCTACGGTGATAGACCAGGCCGTGTTCATCACCACCAAGGCGGGGATCATCCACGCGGTGGACACCGAGACCGGCAAAGAACTCTGGTCGAAGGAACTGGGCGCCGGGGTCATCGGCTCCTCGGCTTACGCCGACGGCACCCTGGTGGTGAGCTGCGAGGACGGCAAGCTCTACGCCTTCGAGTAGGGTGGCGGTCAGTCCACTCCTCAT
>MFAF01000060.1:6092-8377 GCA_001774505.1 Candidatus Coatesbacteria bacterium RBG_13_66_14
AAACCCTTTGCCCCAGATATGCGCCGATTCATCGTCCCACATCCGTCTAAGCCAAGGGGCTTAAGCCCCTTGTTCCTCCTTCCCGTCCTGTCTGTCCTCCTCGCGGGCTGCGCGCCCGAAGAGCCCAAGGCGGGCCACGGGATAGACGAGCTGGCCGCCCGGGTGCGGGACGACCCCGACGACCCGGAGCTGCGCTTTCGCTTCGGCCTGGCGTTCCTGGCCGAGGAGCCGCCGGACTGGGAGCAGGCCGGCATTCAGTTCGGCCGCGCCGCCGAGCTCGCCCCTACATTCACCGAGGCCCACTTCAACCACGGAATCTGCCTGGCCCGGACCGAACGCTACCCGGAGGCCGAGGAGGCCTTCCGGCTGACCATCAGCCTCGACCCGAACTTCGCCCCGGCCTGGATAAACCTGGGGGTCATCCTCCAGCTCCACCGGCGCTTCGATGAGGCCGGCGACGCCTTTCAGCGCGCCGCCGGGCTCGATCCCTCATCCTTCGAGGCGGTCTTCAACCTGGGGTGCGCCCGCGAGAACCTGCGCGACCTCCCCGGCGCCGTCCAGGCCTACGAGGCGGCCATCGAACTGCGTCCGGACCTGCCGCACGCCTACGGCAACGTCGCCCGGCTGTACTACCTGGCCGGGAGGTACGCGGACGCCGTCGCGCGGCTCGAGACCGCCCTCGAGCTCCAGCCCGGCACGCCCGCCATCTACTACGACCTCTACCAGTGCCACCGGGCCCTGGGCGACATCGCGAAATCCGAGGAGTACTATAAAACGGCGATTACCATTGACCCCCGCTACGCGGAAATCTACGGCGAGTCGAGGGAATTCGTCACCCTCCCCCAGGAGATGGTGATGACGACCCCCCGCCCCGAGGAGGGCAAAGATGAAAATTAAACCCGTGACCGGCGTGCTGATGCTCGTCGCCGCCGTGGCGGCCGGCTATCTCCTTGCCGTGGCCTGCTCCTACGACCCCATCGGCATCACCAAGGAGGGGGCCGCGAAGGTCAAGGTCTACGAGGTGCCCGGCTCCAACTTCCAGGCGAACCAGTACGAGGACTTCGCCGAGCTCCACTTCGACCCCAACAACGACGACACCTCCCCCATGGTCCTCATCTATACGGACCAGGGCACCGAGAAGGCCACATGGTATCCGGTCTCCTCGAACGACTGGTACGTGCGCGACGGGGAGATGCACCTGGAATCCGAGTCCAACTGGTGGTACCGGATCGTCATCCTCTACCAGTTGGAGGAGTAAGATGCGCTACACGCTCTTAATCGCCGCGGCGGCCGTCCTCGCCCTGGGCCTCGCGTCCTGCGGGGACCCGGAGACGGTCATCGAGCCCTTCGCCGGCTACGTCTCCTACGAGTTCTCCCAGGCCGAGGTGGAGGCCGGCAACGGCTGGCTCCAGATCGCCGAGCTCGAGTACAACTCGGTGGACGAGGCGCCCGGTGTCCAGGTCTGGGGCGACGGGGACCAGGACGCCGACGACGACGGCGACGGGCCGGGGGAGCCGTACGCGCGCTGGGACCAGCTCGCGCCCGAGGATTACAGGCTCCGCGATGACCAGCTCTACATCTACCTCTCCGACGACGACTCCGAGAACAGCCGCCACTACCGGGTGGTCATCTCCCGCCGGAGCCTGAACCTGGACTAGACGTTTATCCCGCCCGGTGGTATCTGTTGAGCGCGGGCCGGGATAAGGGGCGAAATGACCCCCCTCTCCCCGTGGGAGCGGCGCGCCGACGGGTGAGGGAGGGGGGTCGATAACGGGCGGGTGTGGTCATCCGTCCCTACGTCAATTTCCGTCAACCCCCCCGTTGTGGCGACCGTCTATGGTCGCCCGTTTGATTGCGACTCGTAGGGGCTGACAGACGGCGCGCCGTTTAGGTCGGCCCGCGGCGGGGATGGGAACCGAGCGAAGCGAGCTATGCCTCCGGCAAATCCCCGCCCTACATTTGGCGTTCGACGGCAACTGCGGGCGGGGTACGGAGCCCCCGCCCTACGTCCAATGTTGTACTGCGTAGGGCGGCAGCTCTGTATGCCGCCCTCTCCGCGGTAGGGGCGACCGGTAGGACGAGTCCTCCACGGTCGCCCGCGGTTTATCAACCTTCCACTCCCCCGGTCGCACCCACCGATTTGTTACAATAGCGGCGCCCGAAGGAGGAACCCGTGGATGTCTCACCGTCGCGCCGCCTGGCATCGGTCAAGCCCTACATCTTTTCGGAAATGGCCCTCTGGCGCCGGGAGGCCGCGGCGGGTGGGCTGGAAATAATTGACCTGG
>MFAF01000060.1:8410-12073 GCA_001774505.1 Candidatus Coatesbacteria bacterium RBG_13_66_14
AGGTCGTCGAGGAGCTGGCCGTCACCGCGGCCGACCCCGCCCGGTACTCCTACACCCCATACACCGGCTCGCCCGAGCTCGTAGGCGCCATCCGCGGCTGGTACTCCCGCCGCTTCGGCGTGGAAATCTCCGAGGACGGAATCGTCCTCCTGCCCGGCAGCAAAGGGGGGCTCTCCCGGCTGAACCTGGCGCTGGCCGACCCCGGCGACCTGGTGATTCTGCCCGACCCCGCCTTCCCGTCCTACGTTAGCTCGGCCCTGGTGGCGGGGCTGGAGGTGTACCGGCTCGAGCTGAAACCGGAGCTTGGGTGGCACCCCGACCTTTCACGGATACCGGACGAGGTCGCCGGGCGGGCGCGCTTCATCATCCTCAATTTTCCCAACAACCCCACGGGCGCCGCGACGTCGCCAAAATTCCTCGCCGAGCTTGTCGGGTGGGCCGAGCGGACCCGGACGCTCGTCATCTACGACAACGCCTACCAGTTCATCGCTTTCGACGGTCACGGGCCGCTTTCCATTCTTTCCGTCCCCGGGGCCGCCGAGTCGGCCGTGGAGTTCCACACCCTCTCCAAGGCCTACGGCATGGCCGGGGTGCGCATCGCCTTCGCGGCGGGGCATCCCGGCGCCATAGCCGCGCTCCGGAAAATAGAGGTCTATTACCAGGCCGGCATCTTCGCGCCGTCCCTGGCGGCGGCCGCGGTGGCCCTGAACGACGGGGATGCGGCCGTGGACGAGGCGGTGGCCGTGTACGCCGACCGGCGGGAGAAGGTCTCGGCGTTCCTGGACGGCATGGGGTGGCGGCACGAAAAACCGGGCGGCGCCACGTACTTCTGGCTGAAAATTCCGGGTGGGGAGACTGACGACGTCGCCTTCTGTAAAAAGCTTTTTATGAAAACGGGCGTAACCCTTACGCCGGGCTCGGCCTTCGGCGAAATGGGCCGGGGCCGCGTCCGGCTGTCGCTCACGCAGCCCAAGCCCCTGCTCGAGCGCGCCCTGGCCCTGGTCGAGAGACACCTCCGGGAACGGTGAGCGTGCCGAAAAGAAAGGCCGTCGTCGCCCTGGGGTCCAACTCCGGCGACCGGCTCTCCAACCTGACCGAGGGCCTGGCCCGTCTGGCGGAAGAAGGCGATGTAAGGGTCGTCGCGGTCTCCGGCGTTTACGAAACCGAGGCCCAGGGCAAGGCCACCGGGCAAAACTTCTACAACGCGGCGGCGCTCGTGGAGACCGCCCTGGATCCCGTGGAGCTCATCGCGCTTCTGGGGCGGATCGAGCGCACCTTCGGCCGCGACGAGGACCGCCGGCGGGAAGACGGCGGCCGGCGGCTGGACCTGGACCTCATCTACCTGGGCGACGTCGTCTACGACCGGGACGGTATCGTGGTGCCGCACCCGCGCCGGCGGTGGCGTGATTTCGTCCTCGCGCCGGCGAGCGAGATTGCGCCGCGGTTCGTGGACCCCGAGGACGGCCTCACCGTGTCCGAGCTCTGGGAGAACCTGAAAAAAACCGGCGCCCCGCCGCCCGAAAGGGTGGCGGAGATAAAGCGATTACTTTGAGCGCGAGGGGGAGACGATGGGAACGGAGCAGTCCATCGAGCGGACTACTGCCTCACAAATAACCGCGAAGAAGGCCTCGGCCAAGATAGTCTGCCTGACGGCCTACGACTACCCGAGCGCCCTGGTCTGCGACGCGGCGGGCGTGGACCTCGTCCTCGTGGGCGACAGCCTGGGCAACGTCGTCCACGGAGAGGCGACCACCCTCCGGGTGACCATGGACGACATGCTCTACCACACGCGCATAGTTGACCGTGCCCTGAAGCGGGCCATGCTCGTGGGCGACATGCCGTTCCTGTCGTTTTCGCTGGGCGAAACCGAGGCGGTCCGGAACGCGGGAAAGTTCGTCGCCTGCGGGGCGCAGGGGGTCAAGCTGGAGTGGCAGCCGGGCATCGAGCGCGTGGTCAAGGCCATCGCCGACGCCGGCATCCCGGTGATGGGCCATCTGGGGCTGACACCCCAGGCGATCCACCGCATCGGCGGGTACAAGGTGCAGGGGCGCGACGCGGCCCAGGCCGAGCTGATGCTCCGGGAGGCGGGCAGAATCGAGCGGGCCGGGGCCTTCGCCATCGTGCTCGAACTCGTCCCGGCGGAGCTCGCGCGACGCGTCACCGAGGCCGTAAAAATCCCCACCATCGGCATCGGCGCCGGACCGCACACCGACGGCCAAATTCTGGTCTTCCACGACATGCTGGGCCTCGTGCCGGGGAAGAAGCTCAAGCACGTGAAGCGTTACCTGGACGGCTTCGAGGCGATGGCCAAGGCGGTGGGGGAGTATGCGCGCGAGGTGCGGGAGGGAGGATTCCCCGGCTCCGAGCACGGGTTCAGCTAGGCGTGGTGCTCGGTGCGCCGTAATTGGACACCAGACAGCCTGGGCGACAAAGAATCTGCGATGCGTGACGTAGGGGCCAACCGACGGCGCGCCGTTCAGGTCGGCCCGTTTTTTCGAAGGTAGCCCTCACCCCCATCCCCGTCGGCGCGCCGCTCCCACAGGGAGAGGGGGACTCGTGCCTCGAAGATTGCGATGACGTAGGGCGGCCCCTCTGCGGGCCGCCGCGAATTGTGATGACGTAGGGGCGGACCTTTAGGTCCGCCCGTTTTCTATTAAGGTAGCCCTCACCCTTAATCCCTCTCCCACTGGGTGAGGGAAACACGAAACACCGCGTTATCCCCGTTCCCTGCCTCGACCCTCACCCCGGCCCTCTCCCTAAGAGGGAGAGGGGGGATATTCTACCGTTCCCGCTTGCGGGCCACCAGCCAGACGATAAGGCCGATGACCACCACCGCGGGCAGGGCGTAGATGACGAGGAATACCAGGCTTTTGAAAAGGAGCCACGCGACCAGAATGGCCAGGATAAGGATGCCGAAGGCGATGAGCGTGCCCTTGCTTCCGGTCAGCGGTTTCATCTTCCCTCCCTGGGCTGCGGTGCTACCGCCTGTTCGCGCGGCCGATGAAGTAGAAAATAACGGCGACGACGACGAGCGGCCCCAGAATCCATTTCAACAGAAACCAGAACAGGCCGAGGAAGAGGCCGAATATTCCGGCGACGATGCCCAAAAGCGCGATGACGCCGATGCCGACCAGCGCCAGCGGGAAGATCAACCCCGCCAAAAGGCACCCCGCGCCCCCGGAACCACCGGTCATCGTTTTTTCCTTTCACGGCAGCGCACCACGATGTACACGATAAGCCCGACCACCAGCATCGGCCCCAGAATCCAGCGGAGGAAAATCCACAGCGACCAGAAGATGGAGCTCACCAGTGTGAAGGCGCCCACGACGGCCAGGATGCCGATGATGACCTTCGTGCCGGTGGACATGCCTGAAGAACCGCTCATTGTAAGGTTCCCGACGCGATGCGGTGGGGTGGGTGAGCGCGCCGCCCCGGCCAACAGGGCCGCCTACTCCGACCGTCTCGAATCCCCGATGAACAGCCCCTTGTCTCAGGGGCAGGCGCCCTCCCCCTCCCGCCTCAGATGTCCAGCGCGAAGGTGAGCTTCAGGAAGAGGATGTGCTCCGTCTCCTCGCGTGTCGTGGGCTGGAGGAGGTTGTACACCAGGTACACGTAGCTGCCCGGGAGGTAGTTGTAGGCCAGAAGGGCGTTGAGCTCCTCCCG
>MFAF01000060.1:12251-15485 GCA_001774505.1 Candidatus Coatesbacteria bacterium RBG_13_66_14
AGTTCCAGTAGCTGCCGTAGAGCGTCAGCCCCCAGATGAAGTCCACCCCCACGTAGGTGCTCCACCCCTGGTAGGCCAGCAGGTCGTCGGTGTTCTGGACGTAGTGGTAGTAATCGCCGCCGACGTACACGTCCTTGAACCACCCCTCCCAGATGCCCCACAGGTACTCCACGTAAGCGTACCCCCCCAGGGTGTCCAGGTCCGTGTAGGGCAGGTATCCCATCTCGGCGTCGAAATCGGGCTGCACCTGCTGGGCCTGGATCCCGATCATCCAGTTGGGGTCGTTCCACTCGGCGCCCACGTACCAGGCGTAGTCGTCCACCTCGCGCTCGGGGTTGGTCTCGTAGGCGAACTCGCCGGTAGCCTGGAGGCCGAAATCCGTGGCCCAGCTGAAATCCAGCCCCAGCGTGGTGTCGTTGATCGGCTCGGCCACCGTCACGTACTCCCAATCGAAGGGCCCGTGCGACTCGAGGGCGATCCGCTCGCGCTGGTACTTGTTGATGGCCGTGAGCCCCACGGCGCTGGACTCGAAGATGTCGTGGGTCAGGCGCACCGCCGCCACGTTGGCCGAGAGCCGGTCCACCCACCAGTCGCCGCGGTAATAGGTGAGGTCGGCCTTGTCGGCCACGGTGCCCTCCACGTCGAGGAGGTAGTAGCGCAGGCCGCCGAGCTTGCCGTAGAGCTTTCCCGCGTAGTAGATGTCCTGGAGCCGCCGGGAGTAGAACAGCTCCAGCGGCAGGTCGAAAAGGGACTTGCCGTCGCGGAAGAAGGGCCGCTTCTCGTCCAGGTACAGCTCGTCGCGGGAGAGGTTCAGCTCGTCCAGGTCGCTCTCTATCTGGGCGTAATCGGGGTTGATGCTGCCCACGATGCTCATCGCCGGGAAGGGGCGGAAGTCTATGTCTATCCCGCCCGAGAACGTGTCATCCACACCGGTCCGGATGAGGGTGGGGTCTTCCCAGAGGATGGCGTCCTCCACGTCGTTCCACTGCCGCTTGGCCGTTCCGTAGGGCACGAAGCTGACCGTGACGGGCATCTCCAGGTCCCGGATGCCCTCCAGCCGGCCGAACTGGCTGACCTTGTAGAGGTTGGTGTCCAGGTTGCTCCAGATGGAGGACTCGTCGTTGGGAATCTCGTTGCGCCAGAAGTCTATCCCCCAGCCGTCGGTGGGGTCCACGTAGTGCAGCTCCCGCCAGGGTATGGTGAACTCGGCCACCCAGCGGTCCTCCTCGATGCCCGCCGCCGCCTTCCAGTCCCCGTCCCAGGAGCTGTCTATGTACTGGCCGTCCTGGGTGAAGTAGGCGTCGTAGCGGGTGCCCAGGGGGTTGACCACCAGCATGTACGCCGAGCGGCCGTCGTCGAAGGTGTCCAGAAAAACGGTGAAGGAGTCGTCCAGCCACAGGGGATCGTCGTGGTACACCATGTCGGCGACGATCTCGCCCACCTCGATCTCGTAGCAGGCCACGCCGATGTAGAGGGCGTCGTCATCGTAGAGCACGCGCACCAGGGTCTGCTGGGAGGCGGGCCAGGGGAGGCCGACCCCGCGGTAGACGAAGCCCGTCGAAGCCTCGGCCTGCGTCCAGCCGATATCGGTCAGGCGGCCGTCAATTATGGGCGGGACCTGGGTCCGGACCGCCGTGACCTGGCGCGCCGAGACGACGCTCACGGCGAAAAGAAGCGTGAACATGAGGACGAGTCGTACCGTGGTCTTCATCACGCGACCCCCGGGGGCTGATCGTTTGGAGAATTTTTAAGATTATAGCACGGAGAACCGTCCCGCCTCCCAATGGGAACGACGGGTCCCGCGCCGACCCGACCGAAACGCGCGAAAGCAAAGAAGCGGTCTACCTCCCCGAGCTCACCCCGCCGCCGGCCGCGCAACCGGCGTGGACCTCGTAGCTCACCTCGACCTCGTAGTCCACCCTGGTGAACAGGGCGTTCCTGGCGTACGCCGACCGCGCGGCGGCCATGTCCGTCCCCGCTTCGAGGTAGAGGCGGTAGATCTGGCCCGTCACGTGCTCCATGCGGTTCACGTGCTGGGTGGCGTTGAAGGACGAGACAGCCGTCATGTCCGTGCCGGGCGCCAGCATGATGACTATCACCTGCGGCCGGGCGTGCTCGTGGTTGCTCGTCGTCTTGGGCGCGTCGGGGCCCCAGACCTCGCCGGTATCGGCGCCGGTCAAGAGGATCAACGCGACCACCATGAAAACCGAAATCAAGACCTTCCTCATGTCGCTCCTTCCCCGGGGTGGATTTTCCCGCCCCGCAGGGGTAGTATAAAACGAAAAGCGACTCCCACGGCAACCAGAAAAGATGACGATGGAAAACCCCGACCGCTTCAGCGACTTCCCGCCCGCTCCCCGGTTCATCCAGATCGAGACCACCACCGCCTGCAACGCCGTCTGCCCCTTCTGCCGCCAGAAGGACCTCCAACGGGGCCCGGTGAAAATGGAGGACCGGCTGTGGCGGAAAATCATCGCTGAAACCCGCGGCCTGGGCGTCGCCTACCGCCCGTTTTTACAAAACGAGCCTCTGTGCGACGCCCGGCTGGAGGAAATCGTCGCCTACATCAAACAGGACCCCACGGCGCGGGTGGAGCTCAACACCAACGGCGAGCTTCTGCCGGAAAAGCGGGCGCGCACACTCCTGGCGCTTGGCCTCGACGAGGTCCGCTTTTCCATTGACGCCGTCTCGGCCGGGGTCTACGAAAAGACGCGGCCCGGAATTGACCGCGACGCCGTCTACGAGCGCGTCACCCGCTTCTGCGAGCTCGCCAAAAAAAAGAGTTGCATGACCCGGGTGCGTATGATCGAAATGCCCGAGAACGCGGGTGAGCGGGACGAGTTCAAAAAATACTGGGAGCCTCTGGCCGACAGCGTGGAGCTCGTGCCGCTCTACCGCTGGCCCTGGTCCGGCCAGAGCGAGGCCGACACGGTCCTCAAGCCCTGCCTGAAAATTTTGTGCGAGATGTTCTTCTTCACCGACGGCCGGGCGGTGCTGTGCTGCTGGGATATTGACGGCCGCGGGGTCATCGGCGACGCGAACGCGAGCACCGTCCTGGAAATCTGGAACGGCCCCGTCGTGGGGAATTTTCGAAAAATCCTCGCCCGGGGCGAGCGGCGGAAAATACACCTCTGCTCCCGCTGCGACGCCTACGCGCACCTGGACTGGAAGCCGCCGGGCAAAGGTTGATGTACAGGTGGGTGTCCACCCCCGCCCGGTTTCGATTGAACCCCA
>MFAF01000061.1 GCA_001774505.1 Candidatus Coatesbacteria bacterium RBG_13_66_14
CGAGGATGATGGTGCCCTCCCCGTCGCGGACGGCGGCGACGATGTCGCGGCTCTTGAGGCTGGCGGCGTAGATGACCCGGGCGCCGGAATACGAGGATGATGGTGCCCTCCCCGTCGCGGACGGCGGCGACGATGTCGCGGCTCTTGAGGCTGGCGGCGTAGATGACCCGGGCGCCGGAATAGAGCGGCATCAGGAATCCGCACGTGCTCTCGAAGGTGTGGAAGAGCGGCAGCACGCTGACGAAGGTGTCGCCGGGGCCGGTGTGGACGCGCTGGTAGAGCTGCTTGATGTTGGCGACGACGTTGCGGTGCTCCAGGCGCACCGCCTTGCTCTTGCCCGTGGTGCCGGAGGTGTAGAGGATGGAGCAGGTGTCTGTCGGCAAAGGTCTCGTGGCGGGCGGCTCTACGTCGGGAACCGGCCGGCCGGGGACCGCCGGGTCCCACGCGTCGAGGACGACGACGCGCTCCAGGTCGGGGTAGCGGTCGCGGTGCTCCTCCACGTCGAGGCAGAACTTCTCCTCGGCGACCAGTACCCGGGCCCGGCTGGCGCGCAGGATGTGGCCGTACTCCGAGGTGGTCAGGAGCGGGTCTATGGGCACTACAACTGCGCCCGAGTAGACCACGCCGCAGAAGGCGATGCCCCAGCCCGGCTTGTTGGAGGCCAGAAGCGCCACGCGGCCGCCCTTCTCCACGCCGAGCCCCCGCAGGTGGGCGTTGGCCAACCGGACCCGCCGGGCGAACTCGCGGCCGCCGACGGATTTCAGCCCGCCCTCGAAGTAGCCTAGGAGAAAGTCTGCGTCGGGGTAGCTCTCTTTGCGGTGGTCCACCAGCTCGGCCACCGTGGCGGGGTAGGCCCGGAGGTCCGGCGTGCGGGCGCTTTCGGTCATCAATCCTCCGTCATCGGGGTTGAAATGGAGACAAGGGGTTTAACCGAGCGAAGCCGTAGTGGCGGGGCTTGAGTCCCTCGCCCGCGGGCGACCGCAGAGGGTCGCCCCTACCGGCAAAACCCCTTGCCTCTAAACGATGTGGTTCGATCAGTACATCCCGGCCCACTCGGCGCGGAGGGCGTCGGGTGTGGAAAAGACCCGCTCGACCTCGTCCCAGTCGCCGTCGTGAATTGAAAGCGTGGCCCCGCGCAGCTCCTCCCGGTGCCCCTCCCACCACAGGGCGTACTCGGCGTCCAGCCCGGCCGCCGCCAGTTGGGCCAGAACGGACTGGCCCTCGCCCAAAATCGCCTCGGGGTAATCACCGAGGAGGCTCTCCGCGTAGTACCGCTCCTCCTCGGTCACGCGGCTCAGGAGGAAGTCTTTGTAATCGGCGAGCTCGCCGGGGACATAGCGCCCGCCTTCGTAGACGAACACCCGGTCAATGAAGCTCGCCCGGTAGGCCCGTCCGACGACGAAGCTGGAGGTGTAGGCGGTGTAGGTGAAGATTTCGGTGACGCCGTCGGAGTCGGCGTCCCGGGCGAAGGGGGCCAGCATCGGCTCATAGTATAGCTCCGTCAGTCCCCCGGGCGTCGGCTCCAGGACGACCAGGCCGCAGCAGATGAGCGGGTCGTTCCCGCCCATGTTCGTGTAAACGACCGCCTCGGGGCGGCCGTCGCCGGTGTAGTCCTCCAGGTCCAGGCTCCCCCCGTAGAAGTCGGTCTCCTCCGAGTCGGGGTAGACGTCCACCGGCACGCGACCACCTTCCTCTTCCTCTTCCGATCGGTAGAGCCGGACCTCCCCGAAGGGGGCGAACCAGCCGTACCGACGCCGCAGCGCCTCGACCGTGTACCCGTCGCCGTCCAGTTCCAGGGGAAGGGAGATTAAGTCCTCGTCGAGCCCCAGCACCACGGTGAAACCGTCCAGGCCGAACTCCAGGACCACCTCGTCGTTGCCGGCGGTCTCGACCCGCCGGAGGGTGACGACACACTCCGGCCGCCTGTCCCCGTCAACGTCCTCGAAGCGGGCATCATAGCCCAGCGGCTCCTCGTTCCCCGCGGGGTCGTAGACCCACACCTCGTATGTGTCCTGCAGGTGCCAGTCCACCCCCGGGGAGAGGCTGTCGTCAATGTAGTGGAGCTCCAGGGCGCCGAAACGGTTGAGGGGATCGGCGGCTTCCCGGACGGCGTCCACGCGGTAGTAACCGCAGTCCCCGAAAACCGTATCCGTCTCGAAGGTGGAGGCCTCCGGTTGTGGCGGCGTGGGGCTCTCGAAACCGCGCGGCACCGGGAGAGGGTTCGCGCCCGCGGCGACGGAGAAAACCAGAACGACCGACCCGACCGCCCGCATCAGACCACCACCAGTATCGAGCAGTCCAGGTCCTCCATGAGCCGGACCGCCAGGTCGCTCCTCATGATGCGGCCTATGCTACGCCGCCGGTGCCTTCCGAGGACGATGAGGTCCGCCGCCTCGGAGTTGGTCAGGTTGACCATCTCGATGTTGGGCCTTCCGGTGAGCACGTGTCCCGTCGCCTCCACGCCGACGTCGGCCGCCAGCCTGAGGACGTACTCCACGTTCCCCTCGGCGGCCAGGCGCATGTCCCGCTCGACCCGCGCGCGCTCCTTTTCCGATTCGCCGTGGAAATCGCCCAGGACTCCCGCGTCTATCACCGAGAGCACGAGGACCCGGGCGCCGGTCTTGTGCGCCAGGTCGAGGGCGACCTCGGCGGCGCGGACGGCGTACTCGCTGCCGTCGGTCGCGATGAGGATTTTCTTGAACAAGCCCCACCTCACCTTTTAAGTGTTCGGGTCGGCATCCACCATGGGCACGAAGAGGACGCCGGTGACCCGACGTTCGGACAGTCCACTCCCGGTGACTTTATAAAGGACGAGGTCCTGAAAGGGATAGCCGCCAATGGGCGCCGCGATGCCCCCGCCCGGGGCGACCTGGGCGGCGATGGCCGGGGGCAGCTCCTTGGGGGAGCAAGTCAAAAGGGCGGCGTCGAAGGGCGCCTCCTCGGGCCAGCCGGAGTAGCCGTTGCCCAGCCTCTGGTGGACCGCGTCGGCGTACCCGGCGGTCTCCAGGTTCACCCGGGCCCAGCGGTGGAGCTGGGGGACCACCTCGATGGAGAACACCTCCGCCCCGCATTCCGCCAGGACGGCCGCCTGATAGCCGGAACCGGTGCCGATCTCCAGGATCCGCTTCCCCGGCCCCGGCTCCACGAGCTCGGTCATCAGCGCCACGATGTAGGGCTGGCTGATGGTCTGGTGGTGGCCGATGCTCAAGGGGCGGTCTTCGTAAGCCGCCCAGAGCTCCGATTTCGGGACGAAAATTTCCCGGGGCACCTCGCCCATGGCGGCGAGGACCCGCTCGTCCCGTATGCCCCGGACGCGGAGCTGCCGCTCGACCATGCGGCCCCGAGCGGCGGCGAGGGAGTCCGGTCGTTCCACCTCCACCCCGAATCGTTGAGAGGGCTCCATGCGCCGCACCTGATTTTAGTGTACCAGAGAATCGCCCCGCTTTCCACGCCGCACCGCGGTGTTGACAGGCCGCCTTCCCGCTCTCTATACTGCCCTCGACGCCGGACAGTCACTGGAGGTACACCTTGGCCGTAGACCTGCGCGGGCGACACGTCCTGTCCCTTCGGGACCTCACCCCCGAACAGATTCTCCAGCTCGTGGAGACCGGCTACCAGCTCAAGCTGGAGCATCACCGGGGGCAGCCCCACCCGCTCCTGGGCGGCAAGACCCTGGCCATGATTTTCCAGAAGCCGTCGCTGCGGACCCGGGTCAGCTTCGAGGTCGGAATGGGCCAGCTCGGCGGCCGGGCCGTATACCTCGGCCCCGACGACATCCAGCTCGGGAAGAGGGAGACCACCGAGGACATCGCGCTGGTCCTCTCCCGGTACACCGACGGCATCATGGCCCGTGTCTTCGACCACGAAACCGTGGTCGAACTGGCCCGGCACGCCCAGGTCCCCGTGATCAACGGCCTCTCGCAATGGGTCCATCCCTGCCAGGCGCTGGGCGATTTTTTGACCGTGTGGGAGAAAAAGCGGCGCTTCGCGGGATTGAAGCTCGTCTTCCTGGGCGACTTCAACAACGTGGCGCGCAGCTTGATTTTCGGCGGCCTTCAGCTCGGGGTGAACGTCACCATCGCCTGCCCCTCGGAGATTTTGGACTCAAAGCCGCCCGACGAGTACGACGAGGTCATCGAGTGGGCGATGGAAAACGGCCCCAGGCACGGCGCCGTGCTGACCATCTGCAACCGCCCCAAGGACGCCGTCCAGGACGCCGACGTGGTCTACACCGACGTCTGGGAGTCCATGGGCGAGAAGGGCACGAAGACGAAGGATTTCTTCCGCCCCTTCCAGCTCAACGCCGAGCTCTTCCGCCTGGCCAAGCCCGACGCCGTCATCCTGCACTGCCTGCCGGCCGTCTACGACGAGGAGCTCACCTACGACGTGAGCCGCCTGCCCAACTCGGCCATCTTCGACCAGGCGGAGAACCGCTTGCACGCCCAGAAGGCCGTGATGGCGATGACGATGCGATAGGTCGGCCGCAACGTGGAAAGGGGGGGACGGTGCCGCGCCGCCGTTCCCCTTGTCGTAGAAAGGGCCCGTGAAGGAAGCGTACTTCACCCCTGATAATATCGCCGCTAGGGCCGCCGCCCTCCTACGGGCCGCCGACGGCTACCGACGGGAGCCGCCTTTTAAATTCTCGGCCGACGATACCGCCCTCTTGATCCTCGACATGCAGCGCTGCTTTCTGGAAGAATGCTCCCACGCCTTCGTCCCGAGCGCCCCGGCCGCCATCCCGCGGATAAACGCCCTGGCCGCCGCCTGCGAAAAAGTCATCCTCACCCGGCACGCCAACACGCGGGAAAACGCGGGCGCGATGGGCCGCTGGTGGCGGGAAATCATCGAGGACGGCGACCCCATGGGCGAACTGGACCCCCGGCTGGACGCCAGGGGGCAAATCATCGTAAAAACCCAGTACGACGCCTTTTACGGGACGGACCTGGAGAAAAACCTCCGGGAGCTGGGCGCGCGGAACGTCGTCATCACCGGGGTGATGACCCACCTATGCTGCGAGACCACGGCCCGCTCGGCCTTCGTGCGGGGCTTCGACGTCTACCTCCCCGTGGACGCCACCGCCGCCTACACCGAGGAGCTCCACCGCGCCAGCCTCCTGACGCTGTCCCACGGCTTCGCGGTCCCGATCCTGACGCGTGACCTCCTGCGGCTGCTGGGGGTGAACCTGTGAGAACCGTCCGCGCGGCCGTTGTGGGTTGCGGACCGGCGGGCATCGCCGCCGCGATTCAACTGGCCCGGCACGGCGTTGAATTCTTCCTCTTCGAGCGGGGGCGCCCGGGAGGCCTGTTGTGGAACGCCCACCGGGTCGAGAATTATCCCGGTTTCCCCGGGGGCATCCCCGGCCCGAACCTCGTGGGGCTGTTCCTGCGCCAGCTCGAGGAGGGCGGGATAGTCCCGATTGCCGAGGAAGTCTCAGGGTTGGAGCGGCGCCCTGGCGGCTTCATCCTCCGAACGACCGTCGGTGAATACGAGGCGGCGCGCGTGGTTCTGGCGACCGGCACCCGACCCAAGCCGTGGGACGGCCCCGCGGTCCCGCCGGAATGCGCCGACCGGGTCCACACCGAGGTCCACCCTCTCCGCGGTCTCGCCGGGCGGAAGGTCGTGATAATCGGCGCGGGCGACGCCGCCTTCGATTACGCCCTGGGCCTGGCCGGGTCCAACGACGTGACGATTTTGAATCGTGGAACACGGACCCGCTGCCTCCCGCTCCTGGAGCGCCGGGCGTCCCGGGAACCCCGGATCCGCTACCGCGCCCAAACATCCCCGGTAAAGCTCGGCTTCGCCGACGGCCGCCTTCTGGTACAATGCACCGCGGGGGGCGCGACGGTGGACCTCGAGGCCGACCACCTCCTCCTGGCCGTCGGCCGGGAACCGGACCTAGGCCTGCTAGCGGCAGACCTGCTCGACGGCGACGGGCGGCCGGTGGCGGGTCTTTTCGTCATCGGCGATGCTGCGGGCGGAAGGTGCCGCCAGGCGGCCATCGCCGTGGGGGACGGCGTCCGGGCGGCCATGACGATCGCCAACGATTTGGACGAATCGCGATGAGGATAATCGCCGTCAGCGGATCGGACGAGGTAGCCCGGGTCTA
>MFAF01000062.1:0-122 GCA_001774505.1 Candidatus Coatesbacteria bacterium RBG_13_66_14
GCGAAGGTGTCCACGCGGACGCCCTCCCCGGTCGGAGCCTTGAACGCGGTGATGGTGCCCGGGTTGGGGGTGAAGTTCTTCAGGGGGTCCTCGGCGTTGATGCGGCACTCGATGACGTGGCC
>MFAF01000062.1:176-304 GCA_001774505.1 Candidatus Coatesbacteria bacterium RBG_13_66_14
GATCTGCTCGCGGACGAGGTCGGTGCCGGTGAGCATCTCGGTGACGGGGTGCTCGACCTGGATGCGGGTGTTCATCTCCATGAAGTAGAACTTGCCGCCGGCTTCGAGGAGGAACTCGACGGTGCCGG
>MFAF01000062.1:372-1656 GCA_001774505.1 Candidatus Coatesbacteria bacterium RBG_13_66_14
TTCACGGCGGGGCTGGGGGACTCCTCGAGGAGCTTCTGGTGGCGGCGCTGGATGGAGCAGTCGCGCTCGCCCAGGTGCACCACGTTGCCGTGGCGGTCCCCGGCGATTTGAATTTCGACGTGCCGGGGCTTGACGATGTACTTCTCCAGGTAGACGCTGCCGTCGCCGAAGGCGTTCTCGGCCTCGGTCTGGGCGGTGGTGAAGGCGCCGAGGAGGGCCACGGGTGTGTGGGCGATGCGCATCCCGCGCCCGCCGCCGCCCGCCACCGCTTTCACGATGACCGGGTACTCGATCTCGTCGGCGAGTGACGCGGCCTCGTCGGCGGTCTTGATGACGCCCTCGGAGCCGGGGACCACCGGCACCCCCGCCTCCATCATGGTCCTGCGGGCGGTGGCCTTGTTGCCCATCATGGTGATGGTGCGGGGCGAGGGGCCGATGAAGGTGACGCGGCAGGCCTCGCAGATTTCCGCGAAGTGCGGGTTCTCGGCCAGAAAGCCGTAGCCGGGGTGGATGGCGTCGGCGTCGGTGATCTCCGCGGTGGCGATGATGCGGGGGATGGAGAGGTAGCTCTTGCTGGGGGGTGGAGGTCCGATGCAGATGGCCTCGTCGGCCTCGCGGGTGTGGGGCGCGCCTCGGTCGGCCTCGGAGTAGACCGCCACGGTGCGGATGCCGAGCTCGCGGGCGGCGCGGATGACCCGGAGCGCCACCTCGCCGCGGTTGGCGATGAGTATCTTGTTGAACATGGGACTCTTCTCGATGCGCTATCAAGCGTAGTTCGGAGCCCGCGTATTATAACAGGAAGAGTCGGAGCGCGCCACCGGGAGGCGGGGTCTGGTATATTTGGGCAGGGGTGACGGGATGGCTGGAACGGTCCCGGTTTTGCTCGTTTTTTTGGCGGCGTCCTGCGCGGCGCAGAGCCCCTACGCCCCGCCCGAGGGCGGCTTCGCCGAGACGCCGACCCCCGTCCACCTCGGCCTCGCCGACGTTTCCGTCACCGCCGGCGGTTCGGCGAGCTTCATGCGGGCGGCCCTGGTCCCGCTCTTCGGGGTGTGGAAATACTGGCTCACGGGGCAGAACGCCTCCTTCTGCCGCTACGAGCCCACCTGCTCGAACTACGCCTACGGGGCGGTGTCCGCGCACGGCCCCGCGAAGGGCGTGGTCCTGGCCTTCGGGCGGCTGTTGCGCTGCAACAACCACATCCCGCCCGCGCGCTACCCCGTCCTTGCCTACGATTACCGCGCCGTGCTCGAGGCCTACGGTTACCCGCGCTTCGAGGACTGCGGC
>MFAF01000062.1:1739-2761 GCA_001774505.1 Candidatus Coatesbacteria bacterium RBG_13_66_14
GTCATCATCCTGCTGGCGTCCGGTCTCGCCCCGGCGGCGGAGCTCGAGCTCACCGACGCGGGGCAGCTCGGTTTCGCCGAGGAGCTCCTTGCGCGTGGGGAGTTCTTCAAGGCGGTGCTGGAGTACGAGCGCCTGCTGCATTTCTTCCCGTCGAGCCCCCTGGCCGACGACGCGGCTCTCGGCATCGGCCTGGCCTACGACGGGGCGGGGGAGTACGGCGTCGCCACCGCGACCTACCGGCAGTTTCTGGCGGATTTTCCTTCCAGTGACTTGATTCCCAAAGCGCGGCTGGCCCTGGGGCGTTCGCTGGCCCTGGGGCGCGATTACGCCGACGCGCGCCTGGAGCTGGATGCGCTGGCTTCCGAATCTCCCCCGGTGGAGAGCTCCGGCCGGGCGCGGATTCTCGCCGGCCTGACCTACCTGCCGACCTGGGAGCTGGATTCGGCCGAGGGCGAGTTCGCCCGGGCCGCCGCCGATTTTCCCGGCGCCCCCGAGGGCGCGCTGGGAGACGAGCTGGCCCGAATCGCCGCCAGACGGACGGAGCTACCCCGCATCAGCCCCGGCTTCGCCTCCCTGGCATCGGCCCTGGTGCCGGGTTTGGGGCAGGTCATCGCCGGTAATTTCTGGGACGGCGTCCTGGCGCTGACCACCAACGCGCTGTGGATCGGGGCCACCTGGTGGGCCGCCGAGGAGGGGGAGATCCCCGCCGCCGCCCTGGCCGGTTTCATCGGCGCGGGGTTCTACCTCGGCAACGTCTACAACGCCGGGCAGGCCGCCGAGGAGGCCAACCGCCGCGCCGTGGCCGCACTGGCCGGTGAAATCACCCTCTCGGTCCGCCGCTGGGAGGCCGAGAACGGGACCGGCCTGACCCTCGTCCCCTCCCCGTGAGGCCCGTCCCGCCCTCGACCTTTGCGCCCTAGAACATATTCGGGAACGAAGGGGAAGGTTTAATCGGGTGCAGGGTGACGCGGCCCTCTGGTGAACTGGGGGCGATGGAACGGACGCGACCGTCGCCCATCTGC
>MFAF01000062.1:2794-8634 GCA_001774505.1 Candidatus Coatesbacteria bacterium RBG_13_66_14
TCCTGGGCGGGGTCCTCAAGAGCCACTTCGTCACCCACCAGGGTTCCCTCTCCGCGGGCGGCATCGCCTTCTTCCTCGGGGTGAACCTCGTCCCTCTGGTCCTTCTGGGGGTGAGCGTCTTCGGCTTCATCCTCGGCTCGAATCAGGCGGCGACCCGGGCCGTGATGGAATCTCTGGGGGGGCTGGTCCCCGAGTCCCTGGACTGGGCGGGGAATCTTTTGGAAAAGGCGGTGGGGGCGCGGGTCGAGGTGGGAATCGTGGGATTGGTGGTGCTGCTGTGGCTCTCCTCGCGGCTCACCGACTCCGTACGCAAGGCGCTGGACAACATCTGGGGCGCGGGGAGGAAGAGGCGCTTCCTGGAAGGGAGGCTCGTCGCCCTGGGCATGCTCGTGGGGGTCTTCGTGTTCCTGTTGGCGGGGACCGTCCTCACCGGGCTTCTGGCCAAGCTGGCCGGCTCCGGCTGGCGGCTGGGGGGGTGGGAGTTCCCCCTGGCCAAGGGCCTCGCCCGGATCGTCCTCTTGGTAGTTCCATACTTACTCACGGCGCTCTTCTTTTTCCTCGTCTACCGCCTGGTGCCCACGGCGCCGGTGAGCTGGCAGGCGGCGTCCGTGGGCGCGCTCACCGCGGCGCTCGCCTACGAGGCGGCCAAGGTGCTCTTCAGCTTCTACCTGGCGGACCTGGCCCGGCCGGACGTGTACTACGGCGTTCTGGCCGGCCTGGTCGCGTTCAGCTTCTGGTCCTACTACGCGGCGACGATCCTGCTGCTGGGGGCGGAACTGGCCTACGCGATCGAGGGGCGCCGCGCCCAGTGGAAGCTGCGCCGGCGGGCTCGAGGCGTCACCGACGGCCTGCGCGACCCAATGATCTAGCCCGCTTGAATAACGCCGCCCAATGGAGTATTCTACCCGCAGCGACACCCGCTGGCCGGCAGCCGGGCCGAGTGGCGCGAAACACACCTCGATCTTTGCACACTCAACCGCTCAGGCACCGGAGGACGGCTTTTGCCGCAAAAGCGGGGACAAGGCGTTTTAACCCCTTGCTTAAGGAAGGAGGCGGGGAACGGGTGAGATAATTCCCTTCTACAACCGCGCTAATATCGCATTCAGGACTGGAGTTTTTTAGATGACTAATGCGACGGACGGTTTCCACCGGGAGCGGGAGGCGCTCAACGAGCTGGTCCTCTCCCGGGGCGGGAATATCACGAAACGTTTTTTCTCACTGGACACCCAGGTCTACGGCGAGGGAAGGCTCCCCGGCAGGTTCAAGGAGCTGCTGGGGCTCGTCGCCTCGACCGTCCTGCGCTGCGAGGACTGCGTCACCTACCACGTCCTGCGCGCAAGCGAAAAAGGTGTTGAGGGGGAGGAGTTTTACGAGGCCATGGAGGTGGCGCTCGTGGTGGGCGGCTCCGTGGTCATCCCCCACTACCGCCGCGCCGTCCGCCTCTGGGAGGAGCTGCGGGGGAAGGGGGGTCGGTCGTGAGCTACAACACCTTCGGCGCCCCCGGCTGGGAAATCACGCCCGTGGGCAAGACGGCGCTGGAACAGGCGCTCGCCCGGCACCTCTCCCGGGCCGTCGCCGTGGAGAACATCGTATTCGGCGAGCCCGATCCCCTGTCCACGGCGGGCAACGGCTTCGCCCCCCGGCGGGGGACCGTGACGACCCGGGCCGGGCGCGGGGAAGAGAACCGGGTGGACCTATTCTTCAAGATTCCCGCCGAGCGCGAGGTGGAGGCCCTCGTCCTGGGCCACAGGCTGGGCATGAAACACCTGCCGCGCATCCTCGTCTCCTCCCTGGACATCGCGTCGAACGGCGTCGAGAGCCGGGCCTTGTGTTACGTCTTCGTGCCGGGGAAGCCCCTCGGCAACGACGCCGACGGCAACCCCTTCACCGCAAATTCCCTCCCCGAGGGGATCGTGGACGACATGGCCATCCTCCACGCCTCCACCGCCGGTCACGCCGAGGCCTACCTCCGGCGGGGCTACACCTTCGTTTCCCGGGAGGGCCTGATCGAAGAGGCGACGGTGGGCGATCCCGCGGCCTATCTCGGCCTCCCCGGCATCGGAAAAAACGCCGGGGACCTCATCAACCGTGCCGCGGCCGTCTCCGCCGGGGCCGTGGACCTGGCCGCGGGCGACGGGCCGGTGGTCGTTCACGGCGATCTCGAACCGAGCAACGTCGTGGTTGGCGACGACGGGTCCGGGACCCTGGTGGACTGGGGCGAGATGGGGCTCGGCTGGGCGGCGCTGGACCTGGCCCCCTGCCTGGGCTACGATCAACTCCCGCTCTATAAAAAAACGGCCGGCGACCGCAACCCGTCCTGGAACCCGCCCGACGAAAAGGCGCTGGCCGCGGCCCGACTCGTCCACGCCCTGGTACGCCTCAAGCGGCTCGCCGGAAACCCGGACGGTCCGATGCCTTCGGCGGGGACGGTCGAGGCCCTCTTCGCCCGGCTGGACGAGGCCCTGGGCCGGCTCTAAAGGACGGACCGGCACCGTGGATGGCCTTAACGGCGGGAGTCGGTTCTACCGCCTGTTGACCGATATAAAAATCCGCAACCCCCAACCCGAAAGACGGCCATGCGCGAGATAGACGCGAGCAAAATCACCGCCGCCGTCCGGCAGCTCTGCCTGGACGCCGCCTATCGCCTGCCCGAGGACGTCCAGAAGGCGCTGCGCGATTTCCGTGCCGAAGAACCCTCCCCGGTGGGGCGCGACGTCCTCGACGTGATCATCAAAAACGCCGAGATCGCCCGGGACGAAGAAGTAGCCATCTGCCAGGACACCGGCTACGCCGTGGCCTTCGTAACCCTGGGCCAGGAGGTGCGCGTCACCGGCGGCGGGCTCACCGAGGCCATCGCCGAGGGCGTGCGCCGGGGATACGCCGACGGCTACCTGCGCAAGTCCATCGTGGAAGACCCCCTGCGGCGCAAGAACACCGGCGACAACACCCCGCCCGTCATACACTACGACGTGGTCCCCGGCGACGCCCTTAAAATCCACTTCGAGCCCAAGGGCGGCGGCTGCGAGAACATGAGCCGGGTGGCCATGCTCAAGCCCTCCGACGGGGTTGAGGGCGTGCGCCGCTTCGTCCTGAAAACGGTGGACGAGGCCGGCCCCAACCCCTGCCCCCCCACCATCATCGGGGTGGGCATCGGCGGCGACTTCGAGAAGTCCGCCATCCTGGCGAAAAAGGCCACCCTGCGCACCGTGGGCGAGTACAACCCGGACCCGTACTACGCCGGGCTGGAGAAGCAGTGGCTCGAAGAGATAAACCGGCTCGGCGTCGGGCCCCAGGGTTTGGGCGGGCGGACAACCTCGCTGTGGCTGGCCGTCGAGACATACCCCTGCCACATCGCCAGCCTGCCGGCGGCGGTGAACGTGCAGTGTCACGCCGCGCGGCATAAGTCCGTCGAGTTGTAAATTAGGTTGACAACTTTATCTCTTTTTAATAATCTAGGGCTGAAAAGCCCTTTTTTCCTTTTGAACACTTTATTGTTCATGATTGGAGCATCATGGGTAACACAACTCAAATCTACATCTTTGCTGGTTTGTTCGTTATTATTACAGATAAAAAAGATGCTTATGAAACTGCTCTATTTAGGAGTACTAAAGTATTACGCAAGCCGAAGGATAAATTCGAATGGATCTTTTATAATTGTAGTAGCATGACAGATAATGACTTAGGTCTTATATATTCTGGTTATTTGTACAAAATTAGAAAGTCTTGCATGGATGTTATCTTTGATCCTGAAGAATATAGGATTGAAGAAAAGGAAATCAATGAAAGATGTGAAGCCAAATCAAGATTTATAATTATTTCTGATCATAACCTTATTGCATACCACCCAAATGCACAATTTATAAAAAAGGATTTATTTGAAAATAGATTTAAAGAGTTATTTGAATTTCGCCTAGGAATTGGTGTAGTCGAATTAAATCCTATAGCTGAAGAAGGTGCAATAGTAGATACAATCCGTACATTTTCAAGGATAGATAAGTTACAAAGTATAACTGTCACTCTATTTCCCTCAAATCCTGGTTCACGAGATATTTGGAAACCTGTAGATGATGAATTAAAGAAACAAAATATTTCAAAAGAAATTTCAACAGTTTCAAGTGAGGATGGGATAGATATCAAAGATGGTACAAGATTAGATATGGCTCTAGCTATGGCAGAAGACGGTTATGGTATTGTAGATTGTAAGAGGATGGATGATCAAAATCGAGTAATAACATGGGATTCAGCAGATAAACAGGTTGCGCAACAAGGTCCAACGGATAAGGCTACTCTTGAAAGTGTGCTTCAGAGTTTAAAACAAAAATTTAAAGAGATTCTTAAAAGATTTATAAGGGTAAAAAATGGATAAAGAAAGATGGAAGAATATTATATTTTCAATTGATTCAAGTGCTTTTATTGTTGCTTTGTTAATTGGTATATTATTTATAAATGATTATATTTCAATAAGAATTTGTATTTATCTTTTTGAAAAAGGTTTAACCATATTCTCTATACTATTTTCTGCAGCATTAGCAATAATGGTGTTTATTATAGCGTCGAGTGATTCGAAATTTGCAAAATTTATGGAATCAAAATCATCTTCTTTTTCAAAATTGTTACTGAACTTAAAAATTACAATAGGATCATTATTTATAAGTTTATTAATATCAATGGTGTTTCTTATTATTTTAAAATACAAAGAGGAGTTGGATATTATATACGTTACTAAATTCTATTTAATAATATATCTTATGTTTGTAAGTTATTCAATAGTTGCACTAATACAAGCCATATTTGATGTTTTTAATTTTGCACGTTATCGGGTCATGTTTAGTAATAATGAGAAATTAAATGTTGTTAATAAGTAAATGAGTAGTATTTTTTACGAAATCAGTTTTCTGGTAAAATGGGGGCCAACAGCCCCTTTTTTCGCACCTCGACCGTCCTCGCCCGGCGGGAATATGCCCAAAGTCGCCGTCCTCGCCTTTCCCGGCACCAACTGCGAGTACGAGAGCGTCCGCGCCTGCGAGGCGGCGGGCCTCGACGCCGAAATCGTCCGCTGGAACGAGCCGGACAAGCTGCGCTCCGCCGACGCCTACTTCCTGGCCGGGGGGTTCAGCTTTCAGGACCGGGTGCGCGCCGGGGCCATCGGCGCCAAGGAGGCCGTGTTAGACGAGGTCTCCCGGGCCGCCGACGCCGGTAAGCCGGTCCTCGGCGTGTGCAACGGGGCGCAGACGCTCCTGGAAGCCGGGCTCGTCCCCGGCCTCGCCGCGGGCCACCCCCTCGAGATGGCCCTGGACTCGAACGCCCACGGCTACCTCTGCCGCTGGACGTACCTGCGCGTGGAGAACCCGACCAAAAGCCTCTTCACCACCCTGTACGAAGAGGGCGAGGTCGTTCCGGTGCCCATGGCCCACGCCGAGGGGCGCTTCACGACGGGCGACAGGGAGATTCTCGCCCTCGTCGAAAAAAACGGCCAAGTGGCCTTTCGATTCGCCAATCCCGACGGCTCGCCGGCGGACGGCAACTATCCGACGAATCCCAACGGCGCCCTGGACGACCTCGCCGGCGTGACCAACCCGGCGGGGAACGTGCTGGCCGTGATGCCGCACCCCGAGCGGGCGAGCTGGCTCTGGCAGCTCCCGCGGGAGCTGGAGGGTCCCTGGGGCGAAAGGCGTCGGGCCTACGACGGCAAGGCAAGGGGTTTAACCGAGCGAAGCGAGCTATGCCCCCGGCAAAACCCCTTGTCAGAGGCCGGGCCGGGAAGAAAACTCTTCCTCTCCCTGGCCGCCCATCTGGGGGTGAGGGCCTGATGGCGGAGCTGAACCTGCTGGTCCGGCTGA
>MFAF01000063.1:0-116 GCA_001774505.1 Candidatus Coatesbacteria bacterium RBG_13_66_14
CGAACCGGTGGAACCCGCCGATGAGCGCTCTGGGACGGCCGAACTCCTCCGCCCGACGCAGGATGTTGCCCACCCCGGAGTGAGAACAGCCGACGACGACGGCCAGCCCGCCCTCG
>MFAF01000063.1:143-221 GCA_001774505.1 Candidatus Coatesbacteria bacterium RBG_13_66_14
TCCCTGAGCTCGCCCGTGGAGCGGAGGCCCGGCCCCAGCTCCATCGGCAGGCGCACCCGGATGACTTCCCGGTCCGCC
>MFAF01000063.1:246-3110 GCA_001774505.1 Candidatus Coatesbacteria bacterium RBG_13_66_14
CGTACAGGAGGGCCGTTGTGTTGTGTTCTAGGAAGGCCTCCAGGCCGCCTGTGTGGTCCCAGTGGGCGTGGGAGATGAAGACATCGTCCACGGCGGCGGGGTCGAGGCCCAGGCGGTCCATGTTTTCGAGGAGGATGTCTCCCTGCGCGCCGGTGTCGAAGAGGATGCGCCGCCCGTGCGCCTCCACAAGGCAGGCGAACCCCCAGTCCGCCCGCAGGTCACCCCGGGCGGCCTCGTTGTCGTAGATTATCGTCAACCGCATCGGTCAGTCCTCCAGCACGGCGTCGGCCTCGACCTCCACCAGCCACTCCGGCTCGAGAAGCCCCTTTACGACGATGAAGGTGCAGGCGGGCCTGATTTTACGGAAATATTCTCCGTGAGCCCGGGCGGCTTCCCTCCATTGAGCGGCGTCTGTGAGGTACACCCTGGTACGGATGACGTTCCCCCGTTCAGCCCCCAGATCCTTCAGGGCTTTTTCAATAATTTCCAGGCAGCGCAGGGTCTGGCGGTAGAGGTCGCCAAGGTGGGCGGGGGAGCCGTCGGGAGCGATGGGGGCGGTGCCTGCCACGGCGATGTACCGCCCGATCCGCCGCGCCCGACTGAAGCCCGTCGGGCCCTCGTAGAGCGAGCCGGAGCCGACGTTGGTCCCCACCATTCCGATCCTCCTTTTTTAAAGGGTGAGCTCGAGGAAGAGCGCGCCGGGCAGGGGGTTCGGGCGGTAGGGCTCGATTTCACGAAAACCCAACGAACGGTAGAGGGCGACGGCCTCCGTCATGCCGGGGACGGTGTCCAGGCGCATGGCGCCGTAACCGGCCTCCCGGGCGCGGGCGATTATTTCCCCGGCCAGAAGCCGGCCCACGTTGAGGCCGCGGAAGGCCGGCCTGACGTAGAGCCTCTTCATCTCGCAGCGCGCGGCGTCTATTCCCCGCAGCGCCACGCAGCCGGCCGTCCTGTCGCCCACCGACGCCAGGAGCAGGGCGCCCCCCGGCGGCGCGTACTCCCCGGGAAGCCCGGCCAGCTCCCGCTCGAAGCCCTGGAAGCCCAGGTCGAAGTCCAGGGAGCGGGCGTACTCGAGAAAAAGCTCCCGGACGCACCCCAGGTCCCGTCGCCCCTCCGCTTCCCTGATGACGAGATCGGCCAAGGTCGCGGGGGCTAGAACTTCTTCTTCAGCTCGCCGGCTTCCTTGTGCCGGTCCACGACGAGCTCGCCCATCACGCCCACGTTCTCCGGCGGGTTCTCGTGGATTGTCACGATGATGTTGTCGATGTTGTACACGGCGCGGGCCGCGTCATAGAGAGCCTTGACCAGGAGGCGCTTCTTGGCGATTTCCAGTGCGGGCCCTTCCACGGTGATGTTCGGCATGTTTTAACCTTCCTCGTTCGGCTCCCGGCCGTAGACCTGGGGAGGGGCTAAAAGTTCTGGGAACCTCTCCCGCAGGCTTTTACGGACCAGGTAGCAGTAGTGGCACTCGTCAACGAAACGGTCTCCGATGTTTACGCCGTACTCTTTGGCCAGCCCGGCGGGCCCGCCCCGGACCAGCGGACCGCAGATCGGATGCCCCGCCGCGTCGTAAGATGAAACCAACACGGAGAGCGGCGTTTGTAAAAAATTGCCCAGCGAGAGGCCCTGGCAGAGGTGCACGTGGCCTTTAGGGTCGAGGTGGACCCGCCCGGGGCACTCCAGGTCCTCGTGGGGGCAGGAGGTCAGCTCGGCGGCGGCCCGGGTGGGCAGGCCGTCGGTGAGCTTCTCCGCCGCGCGCCCGCGGAGCATGCTCCCGCCCCCCACCACCGGCGCGCCCCTGGCGCCGGTCCGCTCCACGGTGGGTTTCTCGACGCAGATGGAGCAGGCTGGAAGGCCGAGCGACCGGGCGGCGGCGAGGGCCGTCCCGCCCGGCGTGACCTCGCCCTCGTGGTGGAACGCGTCGTCGCTCAGGGAGAGGTCCTCCAACCCCAGCTCGACGAAGGGTGCCAGCCACAGCCTGGCGTCCTCCACGCACGCGGCCCAGTAGGCGTTGGTGACCACCCCCGTCCGGAAGCCCCGCTCCCGCGCCAGCCGCACCCCCTCCACCAAGAGCGGGTAATAGAGGGTCGGCTCGCCGCCCTCGAAGTACACCCATTCCAGTGAGGGGATTTTCCGCGCCTCGTCCAGGGTCTGCCTTATTTGCGCCAGGGTGAAGGTCCCCTCGGACCGGGGCGAACAGAAGAGGAAGCAGTGGTCGCACTCCCAGTTGCAGGTGTAGGTCAACAGGAAATGGATGCCGGTCAGCACGGCCGCCCCTACGCCGGGGGGTGGGGAATCAGGCACAGGAAACGCAGCGTCGCCCGGCCGGTGTTCTTGAAGTTGTGCTCCTCGCCGCCGGGGACGAGAACCACGCTCCCCGGCCCGAGGGGGGTCTCCCCCTTTTTTCCCACCACGGCGCCCGACCCTTCCAGGACAAAAACCTCGTGCTCCCAGGGGTGGGAGTGGAAAGGCGTGTGGCCGCCGGGGTCCACCTCGATCTCGCGCATGGCGAAGGTCGGGGCCCCGTCCTCCCTGGTGATGAGCCAGCGGATGCGCGCGCCTTCGGCGCCCGGCTCGGTCACGGCGTCCTGGTGCACGTCTACCCTGCGGCGAACCAGCATCGAGCCTCCTAAAAAACGTCCAGGTCCCGTCCGGAGACGACCTCCCCGTCGTAGCCGGCGCGGATTTCGGCCAAAAGCTCCTCCTCCGTCGCCCCCCACAGAAGCTGGTGGTAGAGGACCAGGAGGCGGGGTCGCGTCTCGCGTGCGATTGTACTCAACTCCGCCGCCGAGGTGTGCATTTTCCGGTGGTAGCGTTGCCACTCCGGCGGCCGCTTGGCGAGCCCCTCCGTCGAGTACGCCTCG
>MFAF01000063.1:3135-5707 GCA_001774505.1 Candidatus Coatesbacteria bacterium RBG_13_66_14
CCGGCTCCGGTCCATCCAGGCGCTCCCGGACGTCCTCGGCGTAGGCGGCCAGGAGGTTTTCGGTCATGGCCGCCAGGCCGCGGGGCCCGTAAACCTTGAGCGGCGCCTCCCGCCCCAGGGTCCACGGAGTGAGGAGGAGGTCGGGGTAGCCGGCGGTGTGGTCGGAGTGGAGGTGGGTGACGAGGGCGGTGTCGAGCTCAGTAGCGTCGAGCCCCGCGGCGACGGCCCGCCGGACCACGCCGGGGCCGAAGTCCACCAGGTACGTCTTGCCCCCCGCCACCACCGCCGCGGCCGGCCCCGAGCGGTCGGGCTCGGCGTTGGGCGTCCCGGTGCCCAGGAGGATGACCGATGTTTCAGGGGGCATGGGATGGATCCGTCCTTCCTGGTCCCGCGTCCGCGCCGTCTCCTGAGAAAAAACCCCGGGGCGGGGTTTTTTCATGTCGGGGCAGTTGCACCCGCTAGAGCTCCTTCGCGAGCCGCTCGAGGAGCCCCAGGCCCGCGGCCTCGGCCTTCCTCGCGGCCTGGAGCGCGTCCACGGCGGCGCGGCGGCGCTTCTCGTCCTCCATGTACTCCGGCTTCATGGTGAAGAAGGGGAAGGCGTCCGCCACCCGCTTCAGGTTTTCCGCCACGGCCTTGTAGTGGCCCGCGGCTTTGTAGAAGTGGGCCACCACCTGGCCGCTGAACTTCTCCGCCGCCTCCCGGAGGAAGGCGTGGGCGAAGCTCCGGCACTCGCCCCACACCGCGGCGTTGTAGGCCGTGCCCCAGCCGTCCGCGGTCGCGTTGCCCAGGGCGCGGATCCAGTTGTCGTAGCCTTCCAGGCCGGCCCTGTATCCGGGATAGATCCATTTCTTCGGGTTCCGGGCGTGCTCCACGGCGAACTCCAGCGTTTCCTTCACCGCGGTCTTCAGCTCGGCCGGGTCGCAGCGCCTCACCGTGTACATTTCGAGGCAGCCTATTTGGGTGTCGCCCACCTCCCGCCAGGGCTTTGGCCCCTTACCGTCGTCGCACTTGGGGCCCGAGAAGAAATAGCCGCGGTCGTCGTAGCCGTAGATGACGTAGAACTCTGGAATGAAAAGCTCCCAGCCGTAGCAGGGGACCCCGGCGTCGAGCGCCGCCTTGACGGTGTCCCAGGCGAGCTCCTGCTTCCTCTCGAAATCGCGGTCCGCCTTGACCGCCGTAATTACCTCTTCGGCGTACCCCGCGTTCTTCCCCAGCCTGGAGAGCGTCTCCGTGTTCCAGGCGGTGGGCCCGCTGGGGCAGACGGTCTCGTGGACGTTGAGGATGAAGGCGTGGCCGGTGAGGCCGAAAAGCCGGGCGTCGGACATCTCGACGCCCAGGTGCTCCAGGCAGCCCTTGACGCAGCCCAGATGGGAGGTCCACATGCACTTCCAGCGGAGGTTTTCGAGTAGTTTTCCCACGTCTTCCCCTTCGCGCTCGTTCGAGAATGCGGTTGTCTTTTTAATCCGACATTAATATCCGTTGGGGTTCGCCGTCAACGCGATTCGTCCCCAAAATGTTGGTATTGATGGTACTTAACCTTATCGTCCGTTGAGGCGGGCCTCGGCGCGCAGGCGGGCCGAGAGCGCCTGGGACTCGCACACTTCCGCTCACGGCTTTCCGGCCCGCTTTAAGTTCGGGCGCCGTCGAGAAGCACCTGGAGCGGAACCTTGCGGACCGGCACCGAGGAAGACGATTCCCCGCTTCTACGCCGGGGGGAGCCGTTTGAGCAGCTCCTCCAGCGCCTTGAGCCCGGCGGCCTCGGCCTCGCGCGCCCTGGACAGGGCCTCGATGGCCATCTTCCGCCTGTCCTCGTACTCGATGTACGCCGGCTTTACCGCGAAGAAGGGGAAGGTGTCGGCGACGACGCGCAGGTTCTCGGCCACCGTCCGGTAGCGGCGCGCCGCCTCGTCGAAGATCGGTCCGGTGTCGCCGCCGATCCGTCCCTTCGCCTCCTCCAGGAACTTCACGCCGTTCGAGCGGCAGGTGTACCAGACCACGGCGTTGTACGCCATGCCGAAACCCTCGGCGGTGTTGTCCTCCACGGACTTGATCCAGGCGTCGTAGCCGGCCAGCCCCGACCGGTACCCCGGGTAGATCCACCCCGCCGGGTTCCGCGCATACTCCAGGACGAAGGCGAGGGCGGAGCGCAGCGTGACGAGGTCGTCGGCGGGATTCCCCTTCTTCAGGGCGTAGACCTCGAGGCAGCCGATGGGTGTCACGCCCAGGCTGGCCCAGAGCTTGGGTCCCCGGCCCGCCTCCCGGCGCGGTCCCGAGTAGTGGTACCCCGCCTCGTCGTAGCCGTGGATGACGTAGAACTCGGGTATCTCGAGCTCCCAACCGTAGCAGGGCCGGGACTCGTCCACCGCCCGCCTCACCAACTCCCAGGCCGATTTCTGCTTTTCGGCGAAATCGGGGTCTCCCTTGAGCGCGAATACGCCCTCGGCGGTGTAGCCGAGGTTTTTCCCGAGCCCGTGGAGGGTGTGGGTGTTCCAGGCAGTGGGGCCGCTGGGGCAGACGGTCTCGTGGACGTTCAGGATGAAGGCGTGGCCGGTGGTGCCGAAGAGCCACGGCT
>MFAF01000063.1:5717-9623 GCA_001774505.1 Candidatus Coatesbacteria bacterium RBG_13_66_14
CAGGCCCAGATAGTCCAGGCAGCCCTTGAGCGCGCCGAGGTGCGACACCCACATCCGCTGCCAGCGCAGGTTCTCCAGGAACTTGGCCATGGGTGGATTCTCCGTCGCTTCCGTGTTCTCAGGTGGGCATTCGCACAGGTGCAAGGATAACCCCACTCGCGCAGTTTATCAAGTCGGGAATTCGCCTTTACAGGGTACTCCGGTGTGCAATACAATCATGGACGGGAATTGATTGGACCGGCGGGGGATGCTGAAGAGCGGGAGATCAAACCTGGTCTTGTCCGCGCCGATGCTCTCCATTGGCTGCTGCATGACCAACTCGGCCACGGTCCAGACCGCGGGCGCGGGGAAGGTGAGCCTGACCGTGCCCGCCACTCTGCGTAACCGCCGACCCCGGGGTGTACGTGGAATTCTCGGAGAGCTTCCGGCTCATCGCCGACTACACGGCCTTCGTTTTCGGCCAATACGATTCCCCGCTGGTCAGCTCGTTCGGCCGGGGCGCGCAGCTCATCATTTAATTGCATCTCCGCTTCAGTAGAACCTCCGACCACATTAAGGAAGTGAAGCAACATGACACCTCGTAAATGGCTCTTCCCGGTAGTGGCACTAACGCTGCTTACCGCGGGATGCTACATGACCAACCTGACCACGGCCCGGACCGTGGGCGCGGGGAAGGTGGGCCTGACCGGCGGCGCCGGGGTGATACCCTTCGCCGTTGACTCGGAATCCGACTACGACGACATCCTGAACTTCGACGTCGACGTCGTGTTCATCAATCCCCAGGGGCGACTGGACATCGGCCTCTCCGACGCGGTGGACCTCGGTTTCCAGACCGGGCTCATGCTCGTGTCCGGCGCGGAGGGTTTCGGCTGGCTGGGGATGCTGGCGGACGTGAAGTGGGCCGTCGTGGACGATCCCGACTCGGTGACCCTGTCGTGGGGCGGCGGGGTGGGCTGGATGTACCTGGGCGGCGTGTTAGAAGGGCACCTCTTCCTCGACTCCAACGTACCCTTCCTGCCGTTCTACGCGGCCGTTAAGCCTCGACTGACCGTCGGAGCCGGATCGGGCTTCACCTACGACTTGAGCGCGGGGATCCACATCGAGTTCTCGGACAGCTTCCGGCTCATCGGGGACTGGACCACCTTCGCCTTCACCTTGAACTCCTTCAGCCTGGGCGTGCAGTTCATTTTTTAGCCGCGGGGGGCGTTGCGCTTATCACCGCCGGCGGCTATAATCCCCCATGGCTTTTTACCCCTTACAAGCGAGGCGTGCCATGCGCAAATTTTTACTCTTCTCCCTCTGCGCCACCGTCCTTTTCGGGCTCACCGCGTGCACCGAGGGGGCCGAGGCGGGGAACAAGGTTGACGTGGGTCAGATTCTGGAGGCGGCCGACGCGGCCCTGGCCGAGGGGCGCTACGACGAGGCCGAGCTGGAATACCGTCTCGTCCTGGGCCTGGGCGCCGTGGAGGAGCACCTGACCCGGGCCCGGACCGGGCTCAACTCCGCCGTGGCCGAGCGCTGCTACCGCGTGGCCTACCAGAACTTCGAGGACGAGCAGTCCCTCTCGATGCTCATGGGTCCGCAACAGGGCATGAGCCCGGAGCAGATGAGCCGGGCGCAGTTCGGGCTGGACATCATCACCTCGCCGCTGACCTCCGCGGCTCTGGCGGCCCTCAACGAAGGTCTGGAGGCCGACCCGCTCAATCCGGGACTGAATTACCTCCTGGGGCTCACCTACGCCCAGTACGGCGCCATGAACCAGGCGGAGGCGCAGTTCACCTACTGCGATAAAATCGCCCCCGACCACTGGGCCGGACCCCGGGGCCTGGCTCAGATTTACTCGCAGACCGGCCGGATGTCGGAGGCCATGGCCGAGGCCGAAATCGCCCTCACCCGCGCCACCAACCCCGCGGACCAGATGGCCGCCTACGAGATGCTCATCCAGCTCAGTTTCAACCCCGCCAAACCGGACGCCCACAAGACCTACCTGAAGGAAGCCAAGGAGAAGTTCCCCGAGTACGGCGACCCCCAGGCGCTGGAGGCGGTGCTCGTCCTCCTGGCCGGGGGGGCGAACCCGGACCTCGCCACCGGGGTTCCCATCGCCGAGGAGGCGCTGGCGAAGCCCTTCCTGAGCGAGGGCAACCGGCTGACGCTGGTGCAGAACATGGCCGTGCTCTACGCACAGCTCGGGCGCTTCGATGACTCCCTGGGGCTCATCGAGGAGCACGTGCGCAACGGGGGCAGGCTTTCGCTGGCCCTCCTGCAGGTCCTCTCCCAGTTGGCGATCGTCCAGATGTCCCAGTAACCGCGACCGCCGCGCACCTGAATGTGGGGCGGGGACTTTAGTCCCCGCCGCTTTTTTTAAACCCGGCGGCCCGCGGTGGGGCCGCCCTACATCGGTCAATGCATGTAGGGCGGGGATTTTGGCCCCCGCCGCTTTCGCATAGAGACAAGGGGCTTGAGCCCCTTGTTCATTGAACGGAAATTCATCCGAAATTTCTTTCAACCGACCCTTGCCAAGCCTTTTTTTATGTGCTAATTTACCTGGTGCAATGGATAAGTCCTACAACCGAGGAGACAAGGGGTTTAAACCCCTTGCCCCTCATCTAACGGAGGTTAAAATGCGAAAGTCGCTGATACTTGGGGGGGGGGGAGACCTTTGGAATAGCCGTATTCCTGATAATCTTGAATACTCCATCCACAAGTACGAAATCGAGTAACCTGCCGGTGGGTTGCTCTTTTCTTTGGAGGAAACGGGATGAAAACACTTGTATTCTTCACAGTCCTGGTCGCCGCGGCGGCCCTGGCCGGTGAGACCGTATCCGTCGTTGGGGTCGAGCCGCCAACGGAGCACAACGCCCACTGGCAGATGATCCAGGACGGCATCGTCGGTTGCGTCCGGGACGGCCTAAACGTATACGGCTCCAACGACTCGACCCAGATGATGTGGGCGGGGCAGCCCATCAACCTTGGTGGCTACGACGGCGTCAGCATAAGAGTCAGCTACTCCCAGCAGTCCGCCGACGAAGGCGACTACTGCAAGCTCTTCCTCGGCGACGGCGGCCTCCATCTCTTCCACGTTTTCGAGGACACCGGCGGCGAACTGGACAGTTTCACCGCCACCCTCGACGAGTTCTACGGCGCAACCAACCTGGAGATGCAATTTTCGTGGGTCTCCGATGAGACGGGGGTGGACGAGGGCTTCCGCATGTATAACATCAGAATAGACGGCGTCAAATGGGGCGAGGGCTACTACACCAACATCTTCACCTGGGACGCCTCCAACGACGTGACCGGCCACCAGACCTTTGACGTAGTGGAAATGCAGTCCGGCACTTTACAATGCCTGGCCTTCGAGTACGGCACCGACCTGGACGTCCAGGGGTGGTGGGCGGTGGACAACGTGGAGCTTCTGGCCGACGGGGTAGGCATCCTGCCCCTGCAAGCCGGGGGCTACGGCGTCGAGGACTTCGGGAGCGGCGGCTGGTATCAGGATAAGCACGGCCTTTCCGGGGAATGGGAGCTCGGCACCGACCACGCAACGGGCGATATGTCGGGAGACAACTGGCAGTGCGACTCCGCCGCGCACCCCGGCTGGCGATACGAGGCCGAGACCCTGTCTCCCTGGATTGAGTACGCGCACTCCGTCACGGAGGTCACCGTAGAGTTCGACACCTGGTTGAGCCTGTTGGGAACCGGTGATTGCGCGTCTTTCGGCTTTTACGCCGCCTACGGCCACCCCGTTTTCGACTACACCTTTCACGACCTCGACGACTGGGAATTGGACGACGACGGCACGGAGGTGACGGATACCTCCTGGGGCGCCATCAAGGCGGGGTTCTAGCCTTCCTAATTCCCTCGCCCCTTTGGGGAGAGGGGAGGGTGAGGGGTGCGATGACGTAGGGG
>MFAF01000063.1:9642-9755 GCA_001774505.1 Candidatus Coatesbacteria bacterium RBG_13_66_14
GTTTTTAAAGGTAGCCCTCACCCCCATCCCCTCTCCCGGAGGGAGAGGGGGGACCGTGGACCACCGCGTTCACGTTCCCTACTCCGACCCTCACCCTAGCCCGTGCCTAGCAG
>MFAF01000063.1:10121-12623 GCA_001774505.1 Candidatus Coatesbacteria bacterium RBG_13_66_14
GAGGAGTTGTCGCGGTACAGGAGGGTTTTTATCTTCCGGTCGGCCTCGCGCAGGCGGTTGGACATCTTGCGCAGGATGCGCATGATCAGCTTGGGGTTGGTGGAAATCTGCGACTCGAAGATGTCCCCGGAGAGAACGATGACGTTGGAGTCTTCCATGGCCTTGGCCGTGGCGGAGCGGGGCTGGTTGTCAATGATGGCCATCTCGCCGAAGAACTCGCCTTCGGTGAGGACCGCCAGGGTGGTCTCCACGTCGCGGCTCATCTTGGTGATGGCGACCTTGCCGGAGTGGATGATGAACATCTCGTCCCCGATGTCGCCCTCTTTGCAGACGACCTCGCCCTTCTTGAAGGTCTTGCCGAACTTTTTGAAGACCTCGTCGCTCATGCGCATGGCGCGGTCCTTTCCGGAAAGAAAATTAACGCCGGTCGCGGGATTGACGAAGGGAGTATAGCACAAAGGGGAGGCAGTTTCAGTCGGTTAAAGAAGGGCTCCGGGCCGGGTTCAATCCAGCACGAACCCCGCCGGCATCTCCCCCCGGGCGGCGGCCTCGATCCGGTCCCGGAAGCGCTCGTTGGGCGGGATGAAGTAGGGCGCCGCCAGCCCCTCGTAAACCATGAGCGGGCAGACCTCGACTCCGTCCACCACGGGGTAGCCCAGCACGCGGCCGTACTTGTCGAAGACGACCTCGTCGAAGTAGAGGGTCACCCACCGTCCGGCCACGAGGCGGGCCAGGCGGTCCCCGGCCTCCTCGAACCCCTTCTCGCCGCGCTCCGGGGTGTCTATCCCCAGGAGGCGGACCTTGCCGATGCCACCGCAGACGACGGTGTCGCCGTCCACCACGCGCTGGACGTAGTACTCGCCGCTCCCGCCGGGTTCCGGTCGGGGTTGCGGCGAGGAGACATTGGCCAGGATGACCGCCGCCGCGGCGACGATTAATATCGCGCCGAATATCAGCCGCCCGCGGCTTTTCGGTTCCTTATCCATTTTTTCAGCGCGAGCGGACGACCCCGACCTTGGGGCAGCACCCCGCCACGGGGCAGTCGGAGCAGTGGGGGGAAACGGGTTGGCAGCGGTTGCGGCCGAAGACCACCAGGAGCGAGTTCAGCGGGATCCAGTACCGCCGGGGGAGCTTCTCCCGCAGCGCCAGCTCCGTTTTGTCCGGTGTCCCGGTCCGCACGTAGCCCCAGCGGTTCACCACGCGGTGGACGTGGGTGTCCACGCAGATGCCCGGCTTGCCGTGGCCCACGGTGACGACGAGGTTGGCGGTCTTGCGCCCCACGCCCTTGAGCTTGATCAGGTCCTCGACGGTGTCGGGGACGCGGCCGCCGTAGTCCTCCAAAATCCTCTGGCTCACGTCGCGGATGGTCTCCCCCTTGCGGTTGTAGAACCCCGCGGGGTAGATGGTCCGGGCGATTACCCCCGGTTCCAGCCGGGCCATGGCTTCGGGTGTGTCGGCCAGTTTGAACAGGCGCTCGGTGGCGGGGCCAGTGACCTCGTCCTTGGTGCGCAGGCTGATCAGGCAACCGACCAGGACGCGGAAGGGGGCGTTTTTTTTGGTGTTTTCGGGGGCGGGGCGGTAGGCGTCGGGGTCCAGGGGCGGCGGGCCCTGCCAGCGGCCCTCCCGGTCCACGGTGAGCGGCTTCTCGCCGGAGACCTCCCGGGAGACCAGCGCGAGGATTTTTCCGATGTCGAAGGGCTTCATGGAAAAGGGAGACGCCGCCGTCTCCCAACGTGCCATATCCTGTTGATCAAAAGCAACTTGGCCACGAGCGCCCCGTCGGCTCCAGTGGTGGGCCGTGGAGGAATCGAACCTCCAACCCACTGATTAAGAGTCAGTTGCTCTGCCAATTGAGCTAACGGCCCGCGGGGGGTAATGTATCTCATCGGACGGCCGGGTGTCAACATCCCGGACGGAGGAGGCGCGGCCTACTCACCTTTCCGCCGGGGTTTGACCTCGCCTTGGGCGACCTTCCAGCAGGGGTTCGCGCAGCCGGTGTCGAGGCGGGAGAGCGAGGCGTAACCGGCGAGGATGGCGGCGACGTCGCTCTCCGGACGCTGCCCCTCGGGGAGGTCATCGTAACCGTAGAGGCTTACCCCTCCGGGTTCCTCGCGGTAACCGATGGCGGTGACGATGTCCCCCGGTACGGTCTCCCGGAGGCCGCGCACCGGGCCGTGCGCCCCGGCGGGGATGTTCAGATTCAGGAACCGTCCGGGCTCCAGGCCCTCGGCGAGAAGTTCCCGAGCGATGTCCGCGCCCCACGCCGCGGCCAGGCGCAGGTCCTCCTCCTCCGGCCTCCCCCAGTGACCGGAGCCGTCCAGGGAGCCGGAGGAGACGGCCAGGGACGGCACGCCCCACAGCGCCGCGTCCCGGGCCGCGCCCACCGTTCCCGAATAGTTGAGGTCCGAGGCCAGGTTCAGCCCGTGGTTTATCCCCACCACGACCAGGTCGGGCAGAGAGCCCATCCGCACCAGGCCGTACCGGACGCAGTCCACCGGGAAG
>MFAF01000064.1:0-501 GCA_001774505.1 Candidatus Coatesbacteria bacterium RBG_13_66_14
CCCCCAGGGCGAGAATCTGGAACGCCACGGTCAGAAGCGCGTCCCCGACGAGGACGGCCACCGCCTCCCCGTACTTTTTCCACACCGTGGGCCGGCCCCGCCGCAGCTCGTCGGCGTCCATGCACGGCAGGTCGTCGTGGACCAGGGAATAGTTGTGGACGCACTCGATGGCGCAGGCCGCCTCGGAGGCTCCGTCGGGCGATTCCCCGGCGACGGCCTCGGCGACGGCCAGGACCAGGATCGCCCGCAGGCGCTTGCCGCCGGAGAATACGGCGTAGTGCAGCGCCTCGTGGACGTCCGGCGGGTAGGCCCCCTTGTGCGGCAGGAGCCTCGCCAGCTCGCCGTCCACGAAGGCCCGCTTCTCCTCCAGGTAGGCCTTGAGGTTCACGGCCAAGGTCATCCCTCCACGTCGGGCAGGTCGAGGGGGCGCTCGGCGGGGGTGCCGTCGTCGCCCTTGACCAGCTCGGTGAGCCGGCGCTCGGTGGCGTCGAGCTGGGACTG
>MFAF01000064.1:509-2728 GCA_001774505.1 Candidatus Coatesbacteria bacterium RBG_13_66_14
TCACCAGCCCCATGCCTTCCTCAAAGAGGGAGATCAGTCTGTCCAGGGGGTACCCCCCGTCCTCGAGCTCGGCGACGATGGCCTCCAGCCTCTCCATCGCCTCCTCGAAGGTCTGCTTCTTCCCCAAAAGTCCTCCTGACCACGGTGAGCGCCGTCCCGTCGCGGACGGTCACGTCCAGTTCGTCGGACGGGCGCAGTTCCTTTATGGAGCGCACCGGCGCGCCTTTGCGGGTGAGGTGTCCGTAGCCCCGGCCGATGACGGCCCGGGGGTCGAGGGCGGCGAGCTTTCCGGTCCCCGAGCCCAGGCGCACTTGGCGCGAGTATACCGCGCCGGAGGCGGAGAGGCCCAGTCGGCGGACGAGGCCCGCCAGGGCCCTCTCGCGCAGACGGGGGACCGCGTGGGCCCGGGAGAGGGCCAGGCGGACCCGCGCGAACCTGGATCTGCCCGCCTCGACGGCCGAAAGGGAGGCGTGCCGCAGGCGCTCGCCCAGGCCGTCCACCCGCTGGCGGCGCAGGTTCAGGTAACCGGAGAGCCGCTCGACGGAGAGCGGTTTTCGAAAATGGTCCAACCGCTGGCGTTCCAGCTTTAAGAAGTCCGCGGCGATGCGCCGAAGGGAGCTTCGAGCGGTGTTGGCGCGGCGACGGAGCTCGTCGCGCTCGGCGGTGACCATCTCGGCGGCGGCGCTGGGGGTCGGCGCCCGCACGTCGGCCGCCAGGTCCGCCAGGGAGAGGTCCACCTCGTGCCCCACGGCGGAGATGACCGGCACAGGGCAGGCGCGAATCGCGCGGATCAACCGCTCGTCGTTGAAGCAGAAGAGGTCCTCGTAGGACCCGCCGCCCCGCCCCACGATGAGCACGTCCACCAGCCCCGAGGCGCCCAGCTCCTCCACGGCGCGGGCCAGCTCCGCCCCGGCGCCCTCTCCCTGGACCAGGGCGTGGGCCAGGACGACGTCCAGGCCGGCGTGGCGGCGCGCCAGGACGCGCAGGATGTCGCGCAGGGCCGCCCCGTCGCGGCTGGTGACCACGCCCACCCTCTTCGGCAGGCGCGGCAGCGGCCTTTTTCCCTCGGCGGCGAAGAGCCCCTCGGCGGCCAATCTCGCTTTCAGTTCCTCGAAAGCCCGCTGGAGCTCCCCCAGCCCGCGCAGGACCAGCTCGTCGCAGATGAGCTGATAGTTCCCCCGGGGCGGGTAGACGGAAACGTCGCCCCGGGCCACCACCTCGAGGCCGTCCGCGGGGGCGAAGCCGAGCCGCTGGGGTTTTGGGCGGAACATGGCGCACCCCAGCACCGCGCCCTCGTCCTTCAGACGGAAGTAGAGGTGGCCGCTGGCGGCCAGTTTCACGTCCGTCAGCTCACCGGCCACCCAGACCCCGGCGTAGCGCTCCTCGAGGGTGCCTTTGATCAGGGCGGTCAGCGCGCTGACGCTGTAAGGTTCGGCCGCTGGCGAGCCGTTGAGCATGGGGCTATCTTATCCCAGGCCGCCTCGGGCGTCAAATACGGAAAGAACCCCACCGGGGGTTCAAAAGACAAGGGGCTTCAGCCCCTTGCACCCTTCCATCCTGACTCGGTGCTTTAGCCCCCCGATCCATCACACAAGGGGTTAAACCGAGCGAAGCGAGCTACGCCTCTGGCGAAACCCCGTGTCTCAGTCACAGGGGATCACGGTAATTTGTTCCACTCCAGGTCGGCGTCCGTCACGGAACCGTAGCGCGGGCTCCGCATCGCCATGCCGGCGCGGTTGACCGTCCGGCCGATGACGGTGGTGGCGGTGTGGCCGCCGGCGGTGAAGGTGCGGACCTCGGCGGGACCGGAAGCCGCGTAAACGGCGGCCCGGAGCGGCTTGCCGTCGGCGTCGAGCCCGGAGATTTCCGCGATTATCTCCGCCCCCGCCTTCCGGGTGATTCGCCGATGGTCATCCAGGGCGGCCACGGCGTTGAAGGTGGCGAAGACGCCGTCGCCGATGAGCTTGTCCACCACCCCGCCGTGCTTTTCGACTATCCGGCCCACGGCGGCGTAGTAGTCGGCCAGGACGGCGGCGACGCGACCGTCGCCCAGCTTCTCGGTCAGCTCGGCGAATCCTTCCAGGTCGGTGAACAGAACGCTCACCTCGCGGCGGCCGTCGGGCAGACGGTCCCCGTCCATCGTTTCCTACCCTCTCTTCGTGGCGGTCTTGAAGGCCGGGTCGTTCCTGGAGCGCAGAAGGGTCCGCAGGACCATGCCG
>MFAF01000064.1:2755-11557 GCA_001774505.1 Candidatus Coatesbacteria bacterium RBG_13_66_14
ACACCCCGCATCACGGCGGCAGTCAGATTCTCCGGGGCCCGGAAGAGCACCGCCCGGTGGAGTTTTTCCTCGATCCGCCGGGCGAGGGCGAGCTCGTCCAGAAGGTCCAGCTTGCGCCGGAGCTTTTCCTCCCCCTCGGCGAGCCTGGCGCCAAAATTCCCCACGGCCCGATCCACGCGGTCGGAAATTTCCCCGTCCAATCGGCCGACCCTCTCCTCGACGCCCTCCGCCTTTTCACGAACCCTCTCCAGGGCGCGCAGGAAGGCCTCCCGCTCTTCGGGAGGAAGCTCACCGGCCGCGTACCGGTCGAAAAGCTCTCTCAGTTCGTCGCTGTCCATATTTCCGCGGTTCCCCTTCCCCGCTCGACCGACCACTTTGGTTAAAAAAATCCCTCAGCTCGTCGGCGTTCAGAGTCAACTCGCGTAAAGCATAGCCTAAAAAGGATTCACCCGGCAACCTGGAACGAATCGCCCGTCCGCTCGATGTAGAGCTCCCGAAGCTTCTTCCTCCCCCGGTGGACCCAGGTCTTGAGGGTGGCCACGGGGCAGCCGAGGGCCGCGGCGGCGTCGCGGTAATTTACCCCCTCCAGGTACGCCAGCTCGATGGCCCGGCGCTCGTTTTCGGGCAGTTTTGCCAGAAGTCCGCGGACGAGCTCCATCTCGCCGTCCGCCTCCAGCCTGCGCTCCGCCGAGGGCTCTTCCACGGCCGCCTGCGCCAAACCGGGGTGTTCCTCGTCGTCCATGGAGACCGTTTCCAGGCGCCGCTGGGTCGCAATCCTCACCGCGGCGTTGTGGGCGATGCGGAAGATCCAACTGGAGAATTTCGCCTGGAAGCGGAAACCGGCCAGGCCGCGCCAGGCCCGCAGGTAGGCCTCGTTCGCCGCCTCCTCGGCCGCCCGGGGGTCGCGCAGGACGCGGTAACAGCAGGTGTAGACCAGGTCCTGGGTAGCGTGCACCATCTCGGCGAATGCGTTCTCGTCGCCCTGGATCGCCCGGCGAATCAATTCCTGTTCGCGTTCCGTCTCCAACAAAAACTGCTTTCATACCCTTCGATACAAAAAAGGGCGGTTCGGTTTTGCCGGGGGCATTTTCGCCGCTTCGCTCGGTTTGCCGGGGGCATAGCCCGCTTTTCTTGGTTCGCCGAGTTTTCCAATGGTAGGACGGTGTGGTAGTATCGTCAAGGTGAAAGGTTGCTGCACCTCCAGTGAAACCGGACCCGACCGGGGCGTATCTTAGGGTGCGAGGCGAATACAGCGGACGGGGGCTCTCATGGATATAGTCGGGTTCACGGCGGTCTTCATGGGGATCGGCATCGGGATGCTGGCCATCTGGCTGGACTTCCGGCGCAAGAAGCTCGTGCACGAGGAGAGGATGGAGGCGCTGCGTCAGGGCATCACGCCGCCCGACTGGCTGACCGACATAGACCGGAAGCAGAAAACGCCCCGGCAGCGGGCGGGGCGGTTCTTCACCGCCGGGTTGATTTCCTTCTTCATTGGCCTCGCGTGTTTCCTGGGCTGCACCTTCATGGGCCTGCCGCTGTGGATAGGCTTCTGGGCCTCATTTCCGGGCTGGATCGGCCTGGCGCTGGTCGTGGTGGGGATTTTAATTTTGAAGGGAATAATCGACGACGACACTTCGGACTGACGTATTTCGGCGGAATGCAGAAACGGCGCCCGGCGCCGTTTTTTTTTAGGGTGGCGGGTCGGGGTAAAAGGTTGCAGCGGCCACCTCCCCCCTCTGGGGGGCGGCGCGCCGACTGGTTGGGGTGGGGGGTGCAGTGACTCCCTCTCCCCGTGGGAGCGGCGCGCCGACGGGTCGTGGTGAGGGCTACCTTAGAAGATTGCGGGCGGGTGTGGACACCCGCCCCTACGTCATCGCAATATGCGGCGGCCCGCGGAAGGGCCGCCCTACACCATAGCAACGGGCGTGTCGGGAAACCCGCCCTAACGTCATCGCAATTAGCCGGGCGCGAGGATGGGGATTAGGGCTGCCTTATATCCCCTCTCCCTCTCAGGAGGAGGGTTAGGGTGAGGGTCGGGGTTTGGAACGTAAACACGGCGGCCCGCAGGGGATGCATCCCACGGAGCCGCCCTACGTCATCGCAATTTGCTAGGCCCGGTAGGAGTGGGGGATAAAAATGGGCGGACAGTTTAGTCCGCCCCCACATTCGCCCCGAAACGAGCGAAGCGAGTAATGCCCCCGGCAAAACTCACGGCCGGTCACTCCGGCTCGGCCGCTTTCTTGGGCTTCGCGGCGCCCTTCATTGCCGGGATGCCGAAGAAATCGCGCACCTTGGCCTCGATGGCCGCCAGCATCTCCGGCTTCTCGTCGAGCGCCTCCTTGACGTTCTCCTTGCCCTGGCCCAGGCGCTCGCCGTCGTAGGAGAACCAGCTCCCCGACTTCTCTATGACGCCGGCCTCCACGCCGAGGTCAATCACCTCGCCCACGCGGTTGATGCCCAGGCCGAAGATGATGTCGAATTCGGCCTCCTTGAACGGCGGGGCGACCTTGTTCTTGACCACTTTCACCCGGCTGCGGTTGCCGATGTTGTCGCCGCCGACCTTCAACGAGCCGATGCGGCGCACCTCCATGCGCACCGTGGTGTAGAACTTGAGCGCCCGCCCGCCCGGGGTGACCTCGGGGTTGCCGAAGACCACGCCGATCTTCTCGCGGATCTGGTTGGTGAAGAGGATGCAGCAGTTGGAACGGCTCACCACGCCGGTGAGCTTGCGCAGGGCCTGGCTCATCAGCCGGGCCTGCAGGGCCACGTGGCTGTCGCCCATCTCGCCCTCGATCTCCACCCGGGGGACCAGGGCCGCCACGGAGTCCACCACCACGAGGTCCACGGCGCCGGAGCGGACGAGCATCTCCACTATCTCCAACGCCTGCTCCCCGGTATCGGGCTGGCTGACCAGGAGCTCCTCGATGTTGATGCCGAGGTTTTTCGCGTAATTTATGTCCAGGGCGTGCTCCACGTCAATGAAGGCCGCGATGCCGCCCAAGCTCTGGGCGCTGGCGATGACGTGCAGGGTGAGGGTGGTCTTGCCGCTGGCCTCGGGGCCGTATATCTCGATTATCCGACCCCGGGGGAGGCCGCCCACGCCCAGGGCGCGGTCAATGGAGAGGGAGCCGGTGGGGATGACGTCAATGTCCCGCTCGCCCTCCCCGCCCATGCGCATGATTGCGCCCTTGCCGTACTTCCGCTCGATCTGGGCGAAGGCCGCCTCCAGGTTGCGCGCCTTTTCCCCCGTGCCGTCCGCCATCTCTTCTCCTTCGTGTAAAAAACATCCGATACGTCGGAAGATTACCACATTCCCCCGACGGACACTAGCAGATGCGGGGGAGTTGCTCGCCGGTGAGCATGTCCACGATCCTCTCCCCGCCGACGGCCGTCTCGAGGACTACCCGGCGCGGGTGGGCCTCGGTCAAGGCACCGACCAGGGATGCCTCCCCGCCGTAGGGGTGCCTCCGGGCCGCCGCCAGGACGCGCCCTGCATCCTCTTCCGCCACCGCGGTCAGGATGACCCCCTCGTTGGCCACGTGGAGGATGTCGAGGCCCAGTAGCTCGGCCACCGCCGCCGCCGCGTCGTGGACGACCAACTCGTCCTCGAACAGATGGACGCCCAGGTGGAAATCCTCCGCCAGCTCGTTGGCCGCCGAGGCCAGCCCGCCCCGGGTGCAGTCCCGCATCCAGGTGACCCTACCCGCCCCGCGCATCGCCTCGACCAGACCGGAGAGCGGGGCGCAATCGGAAGAAAGCTCGCTCTTCAGGGGCAGCCGCTCCCTGGCGGCCATCACCGCCAGGCCGTGGTCCCCCAAGGCCCCGGTGACGAGGAGCCTATCGCCGGCCCGCGGCCCGGGGAGGCGCACATGGGCATAATCGAAGACGCCTATTCCCGAAGTGTTTAAGTAAAGACAGTCGGCGTCCCCCCGGCCGACCACCTTGGTGTCCCCGGCCACCACCTCGATCCCGGCCTCCCTCGCCGTTTCCGCCACCGAGGCGATCACCGCGTCCAGGTCCGCGAGCGGCAGGCCCTCTTCGAGGATCAGCCCCAGGGTGAGGTAGAGCGGGCGGGCGCCCATCACCGCCAGGTCGTTGACCGTCCCGCAGACCGCCAGCTTGCCGATGTCGCCGCCGGGGAAGCGCCAGGGTTGAATCACGTAGCTGTCGGTCGTCAGCGCGATTCCGCCCGGTGGCACGTCCACCAACGCCGAATCGCCCAGCGGCCGAAGCGCCTCGGAGTCCAGCCGCGGCAACAGGTGCTCCCGGAGCAGGCGCCGTGAGGCGATGCCTCCGCCGCCGTGGGCCAGGGTGACGATCTCTTCGCTCAAGAGCCCTCCAGCCGCAAGATTATACCACCGACCCCCGTTGGCGCGCCGCGGGGTGGTGTGGTAGAATGCAGCCGATGGTCCGCAAGAGAGACAGCCTCGTTGCCCTGGTCGCGGCCGGCGCCTTCCTGGCCATCGCGGGCTGTGAGGAGCCGGTCTACCCCGTTCCCACCGAGAGCTACTCCTCCATCGGCGGCTTCGAGATCACCCGGGTCGGCGACCCGGACCCCGGCCCCTACTCCGTCGGCGACGCCGAGGGCGACCCCGACTGGGGCTTCTGGTTCCCCTACTCCATCGCGGTGGATTCCGAGGGCGACCTCTTGGTCACCAACATCCGGGGCGGCTACCTCGAACGCTTCATCCCCGACCCTGACGGCGGCGCGGTCTGGGACGCTTACTGGATCTGGCCCCGCGGACGCCAGGAAGCCACCTACCAGCTCTTCATCGAATCCTACCCCGACTCGACCTACCCGCAGGGGGTGGTGCTCGTCTCCGAATCCCAATCCGAGATGGGTCTCGTGTTCGAGCTCGGAAGACAGGTCCACAAGCTGGCGCTGCCCGACCCCATCCTCGACGACTCCGACGACCGCCTCCCCCGCAACGCCAAGATAACGCAGGCCGACATCCTGACCGGGTACCCCACCACCTTTCAGCCGGGCCCCGTGGTCTACTACCCGCCCGACCGGATCGTGTACACCGACGTGGAGTTGAGCTATCTCTTCCACATCGAGGGGGACTCCGTGACGGCCGAGGGCGGCGGCGAGGGGGACCAGGAGGGCAAGTTCTACCGGCCCCTGGGCATCTGCGTGACGCCCGACGAGACGATCGTCGTCTCTGACACCTACAACCACCGGCTCCAGAAATTCACCTTGGAGCCCGCGCCCACGGACCCCGAAGACCCCGACTACGACCCGCTCTACTTCTACCCTTTCATTTTCCGCTACCAGGGGACGATAGGCGAGTTCGGCTTCAACAACGGCCAACTCTCGAGCCCCTTCGGGATGGATACGGACGCCGAAGGGAACATCTACGTCTGCGACACCCGCAACGCCCGCGTCCAGAAGTTCTCACAAGACGGCGAGCTCCTGGCGGTCATCTACGGCAGCGGTTACTGGCGGCTGCGCTGCCCCCTGGACCTGGCCGTGACCGAGGAGGGCGACCTGTGGGTGGTTGACGCCTTCATCTGGTACGAGTCCTGGGAGGACGAGTACGTGCCGGAGGATCAGGCGCGGATCATCCTCTTCCGGCAGGATTGACCTCCGGGCCGGTGAGGGGACCAAAAAAGCCCCCTTCCGCGGGGCTTTACGCTAATAAAGAGAGGAGACAAGGGGGTTCGCCGGAGGCGTAGCTCGGTTCGCTCGGTTATCTCCCCGCCGGGCACGGCGATAACCCCTTGCCCAATTGTTGAAGGGTGCGGCTAATCCTCCTCGAGCCAGTTCGAGGCGCTCCTTCCGGCGCCGCCGCGCAGCCCCGACTCGAGCTTTTCCCATTCGAAGGTAATCTCCGGGAACCGGGCCTCGATTCTTCGGCGCAGTTCGGTCTCCACCCTCGTCCGTCTCCCCAGGTAGGCCAGGTGCCGCTGCGCCACCTTCCCGCCCCGGCGGCAGGCGTGGACCAGAACGGCGTAGGGTCCGCGGTATCGGACGTAGGGCATGGGGCCTCCGGTGGTGATTTTACCGCCCCCCGAACCGGGGGTCAAACTGGACACGAGCGTGGACGCCGCAGCGGTGGAATTTTTAATCGAGAACAAAGAGGCCGGGGAGCGGCTGGACCGCTTTCTGGCCCGAAAGCTCGGCGTCTCGCGCTCGCGCGCCACGGCGGCCATCCGGGGGTGTCTCGTCACCCTCGACGGCGCGCCGACCTCGCCGGACAAAAAACTGCGGGGCGGAGAGAGGGTGCAAGTCCTCCCCGAGGCCCTGGCCGAGCCGGTGCCGCTGAACCCGCTCACCCCCCGCGAAGCCGAGATCGGGATTCTCTACGAGGATTCCTCGGTGATCGTGGTGGACAAGCCGGCGGGGCTCGTCGTCCACCCGGCCCACGGCCACGCCGACGACACCCTCCTGAATGCCCTTTCGGCCAGAGGGACCGAGCTGGCCGTCGTCGGGGACGGCCGCCGGCCCGGCGTGGTCCACCGCCTCGACATGGACACCTCGGGGGTCCTGGTGCTGGCCAAGACCCAGGCCGCCCTGCTGTCGCTGGTGGGGCAGTTCTCGGCGCACACCATCGAACGGGTTTACCGGGCGCTCACCTACGGCGTGCCCGTACCGCCCGCGGGGAGGATCGAGGCGCCCATCGGCCGCCACCCGCGTGACCGCAAGCGGTTCGCCATCGTTCAAAACGGCCGTCACGCCGTGACACATTACCGCGTCCTGGAGGCGTTGCCGCCCGGCGACCCCTGGGCCGCCCTCGTGGAGTGCCGCCTGGAAACCGGCCGCACGCACCAGGTTCGGGTGCACCTCGCCCACCTGGGTCATCCCCTCCTGGGGGATGAAGTGTACGGCTCACGGGCCAGCCGCCGCGCCTCCGCCGGCCTGCCCCTCGAGGGCCAGGCCCTGCACGCCCGGACGCTGACCTTCGACCATCCCCAGAGCGGAGAACGGCTCTGTTTCACATCGAACCCTCCTCCCGCCTTCACTAAAACCCTCGAACTGCTCCGCGGACACGGAGATACCCATGCGACGTAACACCCCGGTTCTGCTAATCCTCGCTTTCGGCACCCTCGCGTCCGTCCCGGCGCCGCTCGGGCCCTCGGGCGAACCCTTCACCATTGAGGAATTGCGCGGGGAGCTGGAGGAGTTCGGCTACGAGCTGGCCGAGGCCTACTACGCCCTGGACGCCTACGGCGAGGAGGTGGACACGGGGCCCATCTACGAGAAGTACGCCTTTCTGGACGACCCCGCCCTGGTGGACTGGCTCCGCTCCCTGGAAGCCGACGCGATGGACCCGCTCCAGCGCAGGTCATACGCGTATCTCGTAAAAAACCTCGTGGACAACCTCCTGTGGTTCCCCCTCGAGGAGATCTACTACGACTACGTAGCCACCGAGGCGTCCGCGGTCCTCGTGGTCGGCGGGGAGGAGATTCCCTACCGGCAGGTTGACGATGTCATCTTCCGTGAGGATGACCGGGACCGTCGTCGGGAGCTCTGGACCGCCGAGCGCGAGTTCATCGTGGGGGAGATAAACCCGCGCCTAGCCGCGGTGGTCGAGGCCACCCGCCGGGAGTGCCGCGAGCTGGGGTTTCACGACTTCGTGGATTACTACGCCCAAATCAACGACCGGGACTTCGCGGAACTCACCGGCGACTGCCTCTACATCCTCGGCGCCACGCGGGGCCTGTTCGAAACCCTGGCGCGGGAGAGGGCGGCGGAGGTTTTTCCCGACCTGGCGCTGGAGGAGGTGCGCAGCTACGACCGCGGGCAGCTCTGGCGCACCGACGCCTACGATTCGTACTTCCCCGCAGAGCGTCTCGTCCCCCTTTGGCTGGAGTTCACCGACGGATTGGGGATAGATTTCCAGAGCCTGGGCAACATCCTCCTCGACTCCGAGGACCGGCCGGAGAAGCAGCCCCGCGCCGCCTGCTGGCCCATGCGGGTCCCCGATGACATCCGCGTCCTGGTCAAGCCCTCGGGCGGGTTCAGCGACTACGAGACCCTGTTCCACGAGATGGGCCACGCCCTACACTTCGCCTTCACCGACCCCGGGCTTCCCTACGAGTTCAAGCTCCTCGGCGACGACGCGGTCACCGAGACCTACGCCTTCGTCCTCGAGAACGTCTTCGAGAACCCTTCGTTCCTGCGAGAAGCCGTGGGGATGACGGACGAGGAGGAGACGCGGCGCTTCCGGCGCGAGCAGCTCTATTTCGAGGTCTCCGGACTGCGGAGCTACTGCGTGAGCTTTCTGTACGAGCTTACCCTCCACGGCGTGGAGGCCGACCCCAGGCTCAGTTACAAGGAACTGATTGACTGGGCCGGCGTCTGGACCCGCACCGACGAGGAGTACGACACCGGCGTGTACTACGCCAACGAGGACTTCTACACGACGAACTACCTCTACGCCTGGCTTTTAGAGTCCCTGGTCCGGGAAACGCTCACGGACAGGTTGGGCGGGGAGTGGTGGCGCGACCCGGCGGCGGGGGATTTCCTGGAGGGGCTGTGGTCCCGGGGGTACGAGGCGACGCCGGGGGAGATAGCCGCCGAGCTGGGCTACGCCGAGATTTCCCCTGTCCCGCTGGTCGAGCGACTGATGGAGGAGGAGGAGGCGACGCGGCCGGGGGCCTGAAGCGGTGTGTATCCGTGCCCGCCCGCTGTCGATTGAGTCCTAAATGTAGGGCGGGGACTTTAGTCCCCGCCGTTTTACGTTCCCAACCCCGACCCTCACCGGCCTGCGATGATGTAGGGGCGGGTCTTTAGACCCGCCCGCGGGCCGACCTAAAGGTCGGCCCCTACGTTGTTTATCTGCCGTATGGCGGGGTTTC
>MFAF01000064.1:11569-12365 GCA_001774505.1 Candidatus Coatesbacteria bacterium RBG_13_66_14
TTGTCCAACGGCGAGCCGCATCGTTCCCCCGCCGCGCACCTTTTTTCACGAATTCAACCCCACGAGGGATCCCATGGAGCTGACTCTCGAGCTTAAGCGGTTGCAGGGCGACTTCGAGCGGCAGGTCGAGGCGCTTTCGGGCCAGGTCGCCGCGGAGTGCTACCAGTGCGGCAACTGCACCGCCGGCTGCCCGACCGCCTACGAGATGGAGATAAAGCCCAACCGCGTCATCCGCTACCTGCAGCTCGGCCACGGCTCCAGGCTCCTGAAGGTCAATGCGCCCTGGATCTGCGCCAGTTGCGAAACCTGCTACACCCGCTGCCCCAAGGGAGTGTCCGTGGCCGCCGTCATGGACGCCCTGCGCCAGATCGCCCGGATGCGGGGCGTCAAGCCGCCGAACCGCGACCTTCTGACCTTCGAGCGCCGCTTCCTCGGCACTGTCCGCATGCACAGCCGCCTCTTCGAGGCCCAGCTCGCCGCGACGTACAACCTGACCAGCGGCCACTTCTTCAACAGCATGACCAAGCTGCCGGGGCTTTTGTTCAAGGGCAAGCTCAAGCTCTTCCCCCAGCGGGGCACCAAAAAGGGTCGGGAGGCCGTCAAGGGCATCTACGAGCGGGTGCTCGGGATGGAGTCCAATAAGACGGAACGAGGGGTTTAAACCCCTTGCCTTGCCTGGAGGCTTCGTGAAAATCGCCTACTACCCCGGTTGTTCCAACCACGGCACCAGCCGCGAATTCGAGATGAGCGCCCTCGCCGTTTTCAAGGACCTGGGCGTCGAGCTGGAGGAGGTTCC
>MFAF01000064.1:12423-13146 GCA_001774505.1 Candidatus Coatesbacteria bacterium RBG_13_66_14
TCCCTGGGGGCGTACAACCTGGCGCAGGCCAAACCGCTGAAACTGCCGGTGCTCACCACCTGCGCCGCCTGCTACTCCCGGCTCACGGCCGCGAACTACGAGCTCAAGCACGACAAGAAGCTGGCGGCCCGCGTCGCCGAGGCCGTCGGGGAACCCTACGACGCCTCGGTCGAGGTCAGGCACATCGTGGACTTCCTGGCCGACGACGTCGGTCTCGAAGAAATTGCGAAAAAGGTTCACCGCCGCCTGGAGGGCCTCAAGGTCGCCTGCTACTACGGCTGCCTTTTAACGCGGCCGCCGGATTACGCCCGAGTGGACGACACCGAGGAGCCGCGCAAGATGGAGCGGATACTCGAGAGCGTCGGCGCGGAGCCGGTGGACTGGAGCCATCGCACCGAGTGCTGCGGGGCGGCATTCCCCTTCAGCCGGGTGGACATCGTGGAGGGCCTGGCGGCCAAGATACTCACGGCGGCGGAGAAAGCCGGAGCCGACTGCATCGCCGTGGCCTGCCCCATGTGCCACGCCAACCTGGACATGCGCCAGAGCGGCGCCGGGCGGATAGCCGGGCGGAAACTGCGCCTGCCCATCGTCTACCTCACCGAGCTCATCGGCCTGGCCTACGGGCACAAGCCGCGGGAGCTCGGGCTGAACATGCACCTGGTCCCGACCCGGTCCGTCTCGGCCAGATTCTCCTGAACGCTATGAAGGGCCTCGCCTTACAAA
>MFAF01000064.1:13245-13586 GCA_001774505.1 Candidatus Coatesbacteria bacterium RBG_13_66_14
CGGAGGCCGCCGAGGAGGGTTTCGAGGGGGAGTGTCGCGTCAGCCTCCTGATAGACGGCTCCGGCGAGGTGGGCGAGGCCTGGATCGCGCAGTCCAGCGGCCGGGAAGATGTTGACCGCGCGGCCCTCGAGGCGGCCGAGGCCACCCGCTGGAAACCGGCCACCCTGGGGGGCGTCCCCGTCTCGAGCCGCCTCACCATCCCCTACCGGTTCGCGCTGGGCGTCCTGCCCGGCGACCCGCTGGGCCCGGCGTTGGACGAACCCATACCCGAATCGGAGAGTTCCGAGCCGCTGGTCGAGCTCCGGCCCCGGTCGCCCATCTCCGTGGACTACCCCGTGGAC
>MFAF01000064.1:13643-14865 GCA_001774505.1 Candidatus Coatesbacteria bacterium RBG_13_66_14
CTCATCCGTTCGAGCGGCCGGCAAGCCGCCGACGACGGGCTCCTGGACGCCGTATACTCGGCCCTCTGGGAAGGCGCGGTGCCCGAGAACGGCCTGGTCCGCGGGGTGTACGTCCACGATTTCCGCGGCGGGGCCGATGCCTCGACGGCCGAAGCTTTTGAGGAGGTCCCCCCGGAGGAGCCGAGCGCCGACGAGAGCGGCGGGGCCTGCCGGTTCGATCAGCTCAAGCTCGGCAAATACGGCGAGAGGGTCCATTGATACGGGATAAACTGGCCGCCCATCGGAACCTCCTGGCCGGGGAAAGAACCCTTTTAGCCTACATCCGCACCGCGCTTGGCTTCGGGGCGGTGAGCGTGACGCTCTTGCACTTCCTCGGGGACTACACCCTTTACCAAATCATCGGTTGGGTTTTTCTCCCGCTGGGAGCGGCGACCTTGGCCATCGGCATTTGGCGGTACACAAAGACGCGCCGCCTCATACCAGAGATGTACCGCAGGGAGAAGAGAAAAGGGCGCAAAGTGAATCGGCCCTAATACCGCGGCGCAAAGGAGAAGGTTACATGGCCCGCAGAATAGGCGTTTTCGTCTGCCACTGTGGCAAGAACATCGGCGACACCGTGGACTGCCCCGGGGTGACCGAGGAGATGAAGAAAATACCCGGGGTGGTCTACGCGGCGGACTACAAGTTCGTCTGCTCGGCCCCGGGCCAGGACATGATAGCTCAGGCCATCAAGGAGCACGACCTGGACGGCGTGGTGGTCGCCGCCTGCAGCCCGCACATGCACGAAAAAACCTTTCGCTCCACCGCCCAGTCCAGCGGGCTGAACCCTTACATGCTCGAGGTGGCCAACATCCGCGAGCACTGCTCCTGGGTCCACACATCGAAGGAGACGGGCACCCCCAAGGCCGTCGAGCTGACGAAGATGATGGTCGAGAAGACGTTCTTCGACGAGCCGCTGGAGCGCATCCGGGTCCCGATGACGAAGCGGGCGCTGGTCATCGGCGGGGGCATCGCCGGCATCCAGGCCACCCTGGACATCGCCAACGGCGGCCACGAGGTGATCCTGCTGGAGAGGTCGCCCTCCATCGGCGGCCACATGTCCCAGCTCGACGAGACCTTCCCCACCCTGGACTGCTCCCAGTGCATCCTGACCCCGCGGATGGTAGAGGCGGCCAAGCACCCCAAAGTCACCATCATCTCCTGGGCCGAGCTGGAAAAGCTG
>MFAF01000065.1:0-860 GCA_001774505.1 Candidatus Coatesbacteria bacterium RBG_13_66_14
TGTCGCCAGCACCTCGTAGGGCATGCGGTACCAGTCGGCGGTCATGCCGTCCACGCTGGTCACGGCGCGCAGGGCGACGGTGTTGGCGTAGGTGCGCTCGTCGCCCATCACCCCCACGCTCTTGATGGGCAGAAGGACGGCGAAGGCCTGCCAGATGTCGTCGTAGATTCCCGCCGCATTGAGTTCTTCGAGGTAGATGACGTCGGCGGCGCGCAGGGTCACGAGCCGTTCCCGCGTAACCTCGCCCAGGATGCGAATCGCCAGCCCGGGGCCGGGGAAGGGGTGGCGCCCCAGGATTTTTTCCGGCAGGCCCAGCTCCCGTCCCACCGCGCGCACCTCGTCCTTGAAGAGCTCCCGCAGCGGCTCCACGAGCTTCAAGTGCATCGTCTCCGGCAGGCCGCCCACGTTGTGGTGGCTCTTGATTGTGGACGAGGGGCCCTTGACCGACACGCTCTCTATCACGTCTGGGTAGAGGGTTCCCTGGGCCAGGTACTCCGGCCTCGGCGAGATGCCGTCGGCGGCGCGCTGGAAGACCTCGATGAAGGTGTGGCCGATGCGCTTGCGCTTTTCCTCGGGATCGGTGATGCCAGCGAGGGCGGCCAGGAACTCCTCCGACGCGTCCACCATCTTCACCGGCAGGCCGAGATCGGCGTAGCACTCCATGACCTGGGCGGCCTCCCGCGCGCGCAGGACGCCGTTGTCCACGAAGATACAGTGCAGGTTATCTCCCAGCGCCCGGTGCAGCAGCACCGAGTTGACGGTGGAGTCCACCCCGCCCGAAAGGCCGCTGACCACGCCGCCGCCCCCCACCTCCTCACGGACCCTTTTAATCGTGGACTCGATGAAGGAGCTCATGCGCC
>MFAF01000065.1:868-1643 GCA_001774505.1 Candidatus Coatesbacteria bacterium RBG_13_66_14
GCGCAGCCGCAGACGCGGGTCAGGAAATTGGCCAGGATGGCCGGGCCTTCGGGGGTGTGGTGCACCTCGGGGTGGAACTGGACGCCGAAGATGCGCCGGTCCTTGGCGCGCACCGCGGCGTAGGGCGAGTTGCCGGAGTGGGCGATGGCCTCGAAGCCCGGCGGCAGGGACTCCACCCGGTCGCCGTGGCTCATCCACACCGGCTCCTCCCAGCCCAGCCCGGCGAAGAGGTCGGAGGAGTCGGTGATGGAGAGCACGGCGGGGCCGTACTCCTTGCGCGTGGCCCGGCCGACCTCGCCGCCCAGGCGCTCCACCGTGGCCTGCAGGCCGTAGCAGATGCCCAGCACGGGCAGCTTGACCACGTCGAAGAATTTTTTAGGCAGGTGCGGCGCGCCGGGCTCCACGATGCTCGCCGGGCCTCCGGAGAGAATCAGCCCTTTCACCTCGGGGCCGAGGTACTCCTCCGGCGGCGCGGAGTGCGGCTGAATCTCGCAGTAAACGTGCGCCTCGCGCACCTTGCGCGCGATGAGCTGCGTGTACTGGCTGCCGAAGTCGAGGATGACGATGCGCTCCATGCTTCCCCTGAATGCGAGTCGAGAGGCCCCATTTTACCAGACGGGCGGGCCGGTGTTGAATGTAAAAAAACCTCCCGCGGATATAGAGACAAGGGGTTTAAACCCCTTGTTCCGCCCCTTGCCCCATGTGGGGGGAGGTCTTTCGCTTCGGGTAAACTATTTCAGCGTATCCGCCAGGCAACCCCCCCACTCGACGACGG
>MFAF01000065.1:1717-1890 GCA_001774505.1 Candidatus Coatesbacteria bacterium RBG_13_66_14
AACGGTTCGATCAGGAAGAAAAGCCGCAGGACGCTGTCCGGTTCCGGTTCGACGCGCAGCCCCACCACGGCGTCAATCTCGTCCGTCTGGGGGTAGACCGCGTAGAACAAGGATTCGGTCAGCCGCGGCGTCCAGTATTCCAGGAAGTCGTCCACCTCGCGGCCCCGGAAGCC
>MFAF01000065.1:1949-6177 GCA_001774505.1 Candidatus Coatesbacteria bacterium RBG_13_66_14
GCGCGCAGCCTTCGCCCAGTTCCAGCCGGACCGTGACCTCGGTGGCCTCCGGGGGGTAGAGGTAGATGTTGGGCTTTTCGATGGTGAGAACCTGGTCGGCGGGAGGGCGTCGCAGGGTGAAGTTTACGTTGCGTCGCATATCGGCGAGGAAGAGTATCTCCTTATAGGTAAAAACCACGTATCCCGGCGCGGAGCAGGTTATATCGTATTCCCCCGGAGGTACGCTAATGTGAAAGTACCCGTCCTCGTCGGACGTGGTGTGAATGTCCGTGCCTTCGACTGTGACCGTGGCCCATCGGATGGGGTTACCGGCCTCGTCGCTGACGACACCCGACAGCAGGGCGGAACCCTCCGCCGGGAAAGCCGTCGTGAACAAGGCCAGCCCCAGTGCGGCCAGTATTTTTCCCATCGGCATCCCTAATCTTGCAGGATGACCCCCCACTCGACGACGGTGAAGCCTTCGCGGCTGAATCTGGGTATCTCCGGCGGGGCCAGCTCGCCGCCAAAGTTGGGATTGGCGACCAGGTAGTAGTACAGGCGCAGGACGGAGTCCGGTTCGGGTTGCACGTCCAGGCCGATCAAGGGCTCGATGTCGGCCGCGAGTTGGGGGAAGACGGCGTAATAACCGGCGGTGAGCCGCGGCTCCCAGTAGTCCAGAAAATCCCGAATCTCGCGGTCGTCGAAGCCGTAGGCGGCCAGGTTGCCCGCGAAGAAGTCACCCAGTTCCTCCACCTCGACGAGCCAGCCGTATTCGCGCTGCCACTCCACCGGGACGTCGGCCTCGTAGAAGAGGTACGTGTACGCGCCGGTGGGCACCGGCTCGGCGTTGACGGCGGCGGACGCCGGGACGGACGGGTCGGGGTACGAGACGCGCTCGTAGCGGGTCAATACCCCCGCGGGCGTGGCCTCCACCTTCCAGCCGTCCAGGTACATGGGCTCGGAGATCGTTACGCCTCCGCCTCTCGGGAAGGAGAGCGTGACCGATACGTCTGTCGTCTCCGACGGGTAGAGGTAGATGTTGGGCTTGCGCACCGGCTCCAGGTAGTCCCTGGAGTGGGCGGCCAGGTCTATCGTGACCGTTTCATCCCCGCCGACGGTCACCTCGTGGAGGATGTCGAAGTCGTAATCCGGCGCGATACCGGTCAGGGTGTAGGAGCCGGGCTCGACGCCGGTGATGGCGTAGCGGCCGTCGGAGTTCGTCGTCGCCTTGTAGTCCGTGCCGTCGAGGAGTATCACCGCTCCGGAGACCGCCCGGTCGTACTCGTCGGTGACCCGGCCGGTGAGGGTGCCGGTCCCGTCCTTGCACCCGGCGAGAAGGACCAGGGTGAGAAGGAGAAGAGCTGCGGTCCGCATGATTGCCCTCCGTTCGGCTAGTGAACGATATTTTCGTCGTCCACCAGGACGACGCCCCACTCGCAGACCGTGAAGCCGGAGCGGTGGAAGCTCGGGATTTCCGGCTCGGGGACGTAGCGGTCCACGGAGTCCACGCCGGAGATGACGTAGTACAGGCGGAAGATTTCAGCAGGTTCCGGCTCGACGGAAAGCGTGATGAGGGGCTCGATGTCCCGCGCGTACTGGGGGTAGATGACGTAGAAGGCCTTGTCGTCCAGACGGGGTACCCAGTACTCGATGAAGTCGGTGGTTTCGCGCCCGTCGAAACCATGGGCGGCGAGGTTTTCGCCAAAAAACTCCTCCAGTTGCCGCTGTTGCACGACCCAGCCCCGGTCGAACTGCCAGTCCGCCGGCACCTGGGCCTCGTAGAACAGGTGGCCGTACCCGCCCTCGATTTCCCCGCCGGGCTCGACGCCCACCGTCCAGCCGTCGGCGTAGGTCGGTTCCGAAATCGTGACGCCGCCGCCCGCGGGGAATCCCAGCCGCACCGTGACCTCGGTCGCCGCCTCGGGGTAGAGGTAGATGTTGGGCTTCTCCACCTCCATCATGTATCCCAGGATGAAGTCGTAGGTCAGCTTCTCCCCGGCGGCGACGGCGATATCCAGGGCGTAGGCCGGTTCGTAGTATCCGCTCCGGCAGACGGCGTCGTAGGCGCCGGGCAGGATCTCCTCGATCGAGTACCGGCCCTTTTCGTCGGTCGTCGCCCGGTAGAGCGGCTCGTCCGTGAAGAGCCAGGGATGGTCCTCCAGGCTCGGCTCGACGCTTTTCTCCGCCTCCTCCTCGGTTTCCCGCGCCAGGAAGAGTTCGACTGAGGCGTCGGGGATGGTGTCGCCGGCGAGGTCGTGGACGATGCCGGTCAATGTCGCCGTTTCGGAAGCCGCCGCGCTCAGGGCGACGGCGATGAGGATAAGAGCGGTCGTTCGCATCCGCTCCCCCTTTCAGTAGAGGTAGGCGTCAATGTCCCCGGGAGTCAGGATGACCCCCCACTCGTGAACTGTGAAGCCGCCGATTTCGTAGGCCGGAATCTCCGCCGGCATCAGGTCGAACTCTTCTTCCAGCCCGACGATGACGTAGGCCAGGCGGATGACGGTCCAGGGCTCCGGCTCCACCTCGAGGCCGACCATTCCTTCGTAAATCGTGTTGTACTGGGGGTAGAGGGCGAAGAAGGGGTGGTCGTCCAGGCGCGGCACCCAGAACTCCACGAAATCCTCGATTTCATGCCCATAGAATCCGGTGGCGGCGAGGTTTTCCCTTAAAAATCCCTCCAGGTCCTCCCGGCGCACAACCCAGCCCGCCTCGCGCTGGACGCTCCCCGGACTCCGGCCCTCGTAGAACAGGAACGTCCGCTCGCCGTCAATGGTTCCGTCGGGGGTGACGGCGACCGTCCAGCCGTCGCCGTAAGGCGGGTCGGAGACGGTGATGCGCCCCCCCGCCGGGAAGGTGAGTCTCACCGAGACCTCGGCCTCCTCGACGGGGTAGATGTAGATGTTTGGCTTGGCGATGCCGGATTCGGCGTAGGTGTGGTGCACGGTCAGCGCGTGGGGCCCGTCCAGGTCCACGGTGTAGGCGGCCTCGTCCTTGCGCTCCGGGTTCACCGCCCCGGCGACGACCGCGCAGGCGTCACCGAGGACGCAGCGCAGATCCCAGGCGCCTACGGGCACGGGATAGAACCACACCTCGCCCTCGTCGTCCGTCGTGCAATAGACCGGCGTGCCGGCGAGCTCGAGGCGGACGCCGGGCACCGGCTCTCCCCCCCAGTTCTTGAGGGTGAAGTAGATTTCGGTGCCGTAATCCATCTCCAGCGGCTCCAGGTAAACCTCGTCGCCCAGCTCGATGCAGGCCCAGCCCGCGGTGCCGTCGGGGGCCACGATGCCCACCCAATTTTCATCGGCATACTCGCCGACCACCACATAGTCGCCCAGGTGGAGCATGCCGAGGACCTCGGAGCCCTCGGTTGTCGGCGCGGAGCGGATGCGCAGGGCGTCCACCGCGACCCGCAGCACGCTGTCGGCGCGCACCTCGTCCCCGGCGCCGACCGGGGTAAGAAATATCAGGGTGAGCATCAAAGCTAAAAGCCGTGTGACGGTTTTCATCTCCCCTCCCTATATGGAGACAAGGGGTTTAAACCCCTTGCCTTCTTTTTTAACGCAGGTAAAACCGGGCGTCGCTCTCTTTCAAGATAACGCCCCATTCCACGACGGTGAAGCCCCGGCGCTCGAAGGGCGTAATCGCCGGTTCGGTCGGGTTCAGCTCCGCACCCTCCCACAGCCCCCGGATGGTGAACACCACCCGCAGGATGGAATCCGGAGCGGGGAAGACGGCCATGGACACGAGCGTGTCGTAATCCGCGCCCGCCTGGGGGTAGACGGCGAAGCGGGGGTAGTCGCTGAGGCGGGGCACCCAGAACTCCACGAAATCCTCTATCTCCCTCCCGGCGAAGCCATAGGCGGCGAGCTTCTCCCGAAAGAAGGGCTCGATTTCATCCCGGGGCTCCACCCAGCCGTAATCGAGCTGCCCCGGTCCGGCGACCTCCCCCTCGTAGAAGAGGTAGTCGTACTCGCCCGCGGGCTCCCCCCGTGTCGGGATGGGCCAGGGCTCGCCGGTCTCCGGGTCCAGGAACCAGACCGGCTCGTAGGCCGTTATTTTCCCCTCGGGGGTGACGGTGACGTCCCAGCCCTCGATATATTCGGGCTCCGAGACGGTCATGCGGCCCCCGCCGACGAAGGAGAGCCAGACGTTGACGTCGGTCTCGGCCTCGGGGTAGAGGTAGACGTTGGGCTTGCCGACAACGCCCGGGGTGCTATAGGCAGAGAGCCGCAGTACGTAGTTCCGGTCG
>MFAF01000066.1:0-6583 GCA_001774505.1 Candidatus Coatesbacteria bacterium RBG_13_66_14
ACACCTCGCATCGGACCTGGGTGGCGAAGCCGCGCCGGTTGAGCAGGATTATCGCCTGCCGGCCCTTCCCAATCTCGCCCTTGAGCGCCTCCAGGAGCTCGACGGGCACGAGCTGGTCGCGAGGCCGGCCCCGCATGTCCACCAGTTGGACCGTGGGGAAGCTCGCCCCGTCCACCCGTTCCGTGAGCCGGAGCCGCTCGATCCTCCCCTCCCGAGCCAGCTTGGCCGTCCAGACGCTGGGGGTGGCGCTGCCCAGGACCAGCGTCGCCCCCTCGAGCCGGCAGCGCTTGGCCGCGACCTCCCGGGCGTGGTACCGGGGCTGTTCCTGCTGTTTGTAGGCGTCCTCGTGCTCCTCGTCCATCACCACCAGGCCGAGGTTCCTCACCGGGGCGAACACGGCGGAGCGCGGTCCCAGGGCCACCCGGGCCTTCCCCTCGTTAATACGCAGCCACTCCGAGCGGCGCTGGGCGAACCCCTGGCGCGAGTGCAGGAGCGCGACCCCGTCCCCGAACCACCGGCGGAAGAGGCGCATCAGTTGGGCCGTCAGGGCTATCTCGGGCACCAGCACGATGACGCCCCGGTCCCTGGCCAGGCACGCCTCCGTCGCCCGGAGATAGACCTCGGTCTTCCCGGAGCCGGTCACCCCGTCGAGGAGAAAGGCGCCGTACCCGCCCAATGAGGCGGTAATCCTCTCCAGCGCCCGGCCCTGCTCGTCGGTGAGCCGGTGGCGCGGCGGCGGTGCGGGGTCCCCCTCGTCGAGCCGATCCACGGGAAAGAGCTCCACCAGCTTTTTCTTTTCCAGGGCGTGGAGGGTGGAGTAGCCGACCTCGGCCGAGCGGCAGGCGTCGGCGGCCCAGACGGCGTCGCGGCCCGCGGCGTGGGAGATGAGGTACGCCAGGGCGCGGGCCCCGGCGGGCGACTTTTTCGCGAATTCCCCCAACTCCGGCGGGTCGGCGATCAATCGGACGGCAAGGCTCTCCTTCGAGGTGACCGGCGGCGCCGCCGGCTCGTCCCAGGCGCGCAGGTGACCTTCGGCGACCAGGCGGTCCAGCGCCGTCCCCGCCCCTTTCCCCAGACCGTGGATCAGCCTGCGCTTGTTGACGGGACCGCCCTGGAGCCGGTTCCATATCTCGGCGACGGTCCCCCCCAGGTCCAGCGGCGGCCCGGTCGGGCCGAAGCCGTACATCCTGCGCGTACGGGACCCGACGGGGAGCATGGCGTCCAGCGTGACGCCCGGGGGCTCCGCGTAGTAATCGGCCAACCAGCGGCCCAGTATGAGCCGCTTTTCGTCGAAGAGTGGACGGTCGTCCAGCACCCCGATCACCGGCTGGATCGAGACGGTATCCATCCCCTCGGGCGGCTGGTCGAGAAGTTCCACGACGAACCCCAGGGCGGTCGCGCCTCGGAGCGGGACGTGGACCCGGGTGCCCGGCTCGGCCCTCACTCCCGGCGGAAAGCGGTAGGTGAGGGTCCGCCGGAGCTCCAGGTTCAGCGCGACCTCGACGTAGAGCTGTCCGTCATCGGTGCCCATCGGCGTCCGTCCACCGTCCGTTTCCGAGTTGACCACTCCCCTCCGGTCTGGTAGATTATGCACCGGCATTACCTACGGGTCAAAGCGCACGTAATATGGCCGGAAAACGCACCCTCATAACCGTGATCCTGGTGGTCGTCACCCTGGGGGCCGCGGTGCTGGCCGTCGTTTTGAACGTCAAAACGGTGGACGTTTACGGGGACGTGACCGCCACCATATTTTTCGGGAACCTTTCCGACGCCGAGACGGAGCGCCTGCTGGGTCTGGCCGGGGAAGCGTACCGGGAGGGCGATTTCGAGGGGGCCCTGACCCTGGTCACCTTCGCCTACACTTACAACGACGGGGAGCACAGGGATGAACTGCTCCTGCTCTGGAGCACGCTCCTGCTGGACCAGGGAAAGCACGCCGACGCCTGCCGGGTGCTCGACGAGCTGGTCGCCCTCGCCCCTTCGGGGGACGTCCTCGAGTGGGACCGGTTGGGCGAGATGGTGCTGGACCAGCTCGACCGCAATCTGGTGATGGAGGACGGCTTCCGGTACTCCACGGCGGTGAGGCTGCGCGGGTACTGCGCGCAGGTCGGCTCCGATTCCCTGGACGCCGTGGACGCCGTCTTCGACCGCGAGCTGGACCGCGCCTACGACGTGGAGTGGGTGCTGGAGTTCGAGAAAGAGATGGCCTACCAGGACCCCCGGACGGCCGAGCGCGACGTCGGGGCGGCGGAGATGGAGGCCGAGCGCCGCGCGCCGGGTGAGCTGGCCGCGCTCCTGGGCCAGAGGATCGAGCTGGGTCCTCCCCCCCTGGAGGACGCGCCCCTGGTGTCCGAGGTCAAGCTGGGCGAGTACCTGCAGTTCGCCGAGCGCATCGTCTACGAGATCCTGGGGACGGAGCTGGCGCAGGAGGAGGAGAAACGCAGCCTGGAGGGCGAGTCCCTCGCCGGGGAGGAACCGGAGGCGGAGACCCTGGACGACCCCTTCGCGGGTCTATCCGAGAGCGAGCGCGCGCTGATCGAGGAGGCCCTTAGCGCGGCCCGCTCCCGGGAGGGTCCCAAGTGGAAGGCGACCACGAGAATCCGGTGCGCCCTGCCCGGTTTCACCCTGCGCGAGGTGCTGGACTACCTGGGGCTGGATCCGTACACGGGCAGGCCGCAGGTCGCGGGGCCGGAGCCCGTGGAGGAGGCGGTCGGCGCCTGACGGTCCGAGCCGAGCCGGAGGTGGTTATAAGGAGACAAGGGGTTTTTTAATCCCTTGTTTTTTTAACAGTGAAACGCGATGTGTAAAAAGGGAGGACCCGAAAGCCCTCCCCTTTTCTTTCCGTCGAGGCTAGGTGCCGGGCAGCTTCTCGAAATCCTCGCGCAGGTACTGCAGGTCGTAGTAACGGTCCGCCGAGTTGATGAGCTCGATGGCCACCATCCCGCGGGTCGAGACGACGATGACCTCCTTGCCGCGGGTGCGCATCAGCTCCAGGGCCCGCTCGAAGTCGGAGTCGCCCGAGAAGATGATCGCGCGCTGGTAGTTCTCCACCGTGTTGAACATGTCCACGACCATCTCGGTGTCCAGGTTGGCCTTGCGTATCTCCTCCCCGGAGTCCAGGTCGAAGATGACCTTCACCCTTTTCCGCCGCACGGTGTAGCCCATCATGGTCAGGGCGTTGAGGAAGTTCTCCTCCTTGGCCTCGGTGGGGTTCTGCACCCCCGTGTAGTAAAAGGCGTTGTACAGGTCCTCGGGGTCGGGGACGAAGTAGTGGAGGATGCGTTTGTAGTCCAGGTGCCAGCCCAGCTTCTTCTGGGCGTAGAACATGTTGACGCCGTCCACGAAGAGCGCGACCTTCATTTTTTCACCCCGGATGTTTTTTTTGTATTCGGTCTAGGGAGGCGCAAGCTTACCAAGGCCCACCCGTCGTGTCAATTCGCCGGGACCGGTGGGGTGGAAAAATCGTCGCGACGGAAAGGGGGACTCGCGGGTCCCCCTCGTTCGCTACTATGGAAGGCAAGGGGTTTAACCGAGCGTAGCGAGCTACGCCCCCGGCGAAACCCCTTGTTTCCACCTTTGTGAATTGGTCACCGCGATACGACCACACGCTGCGTCGCCGTCGCCCCTCCGCCCGTCAGGCGGATGAGATAAACGCCGTTGGCGACGCCGTCGGTTTCCCAGGCGACCTCGTGGCGGCCCGCCGTGAATTCGCCGCGGGCGACGGTATCCACCAGGCGGCCGGCCAGGTCGTACACATCTATCCGCACCGTCCCGTCGGCGGCCAGGGTGAAGGGGACAGTGGCGAAGGTCCCGGCCGGGCAGGGGTAGCACGGCTCCAGCCTCGTGACCCGCGCCCCGGCGCCCGGTCCGGACACCTCGATGGGTCCAAAGAAGCTTCTGGAACCGTCGGCGCCCAGCGCCTCCAGCTTGTAGCGGTAGAGCGACCCGGTTGAGGCGTCGAGGTCCAGGTAGCGTCCGCCGGTCAGGGGAATCTCATTTAGCCTGATGTAGCCGCCTTTTTCCTCGCGGAGCACATTCACCCCGGTTATTTCAGCCGGGTTGTCCGCCCGCCATGCGAGCAGGACGCCCTCGTCCACGGCTTCGCCGGAGAAGGCCACGGAGCCGATGTCCGAGGTCTGCTCGGCCACACGGACGTCGTCGAAGTAGAAGCCCTCGAGGGCGAGGCCGCCGTCGGAGAAGAAGCGGAACCGCACCTCGACGATGTCACCCGTGTAGGCGGAGAAATCGTACCTCTTACTGGTCCAGTCCAGATTGATCCCGCTGAAGACGTCCTTCTGGACCCAGGCGCCCCCGTCCACCGAAACGTCGAGGTAAACGAAGTCGTAGCCGGATTCAAGTTCGTAGCTAGTCCAGAAGGTCAGTTCGTCGTGGTCGGCGTCCACGTAGATGGGGCAGGTCTTGATCCAGGAATTCTGGCCGTTGCCGTAGCCGCCGGAGCCCGTATCGCCGCACTTCCAGGAGTGGGTGGGGGAGTGCGCGCCCTCGGTGGAGACGTGCCACTGGTCGCCGGTGCCGCCGTGGGTCCAGAGGCCCTCGCCCGATTCCACGTCGTCCTCGAAACCCACCCCGATGACGATGCCGAAGGTGGATTCGGTGGAGTAGCCGCCGTCGGCGGTGATGGCAAGGTCGGCGTAGGCGAAGTAGTGGTCGGGGCAGAAGCTGCCGACGATGAACCTGAACGCGTCGGAGGCGGTCCCTCCGGGGGGGATGGAGCCGAAGTCGCCGGACGCATCCGAGACGGTGAAGTAGGCGTCGTCAATGGCGAGGGTGGCGGCGACGCCCGTCGCGGTTTCCGTGCCTTCGTTGACCAGGGTCACGGTCGCGTCAATCGTCTCGCCGGGATCGAGCTTGCCGTCGCCGTTGCCGCCCACGGAGTCGTCGTAGACGACGGAATCGAAGGTGATGGCCACCGGCAGCACGGGGTAGGGATCGGCGTACATTTCCAAAAATTCGTCCCACAGCGTGTCGGAGAAGTCAATGAGGGTGGTGTAGGTGGTCCAGTTCGGGTGGTCCGAGCCGTTCGTGGGGAAGTAGATTGCCATCCCGTCGCCGGAGTCCAGGGGATTGTGCATCCCGCCGGCGACGATGTAGTCCTCGAGGTCGGCGACGACCTGCGCGGCCTTGGTGCTCAGGTCGCCGGGCAGGGAGCCGTCTCCGGCCAGGGCTTCCACGAACTGGTACAGGTCGCGGTCGTCGGCCGTGTTCCAGTAGTCGGCGGAGCTCCGGGCGGCGGTTATCCGGTTCTGATAGGTGTAGCAGTTGTCGAAGAGCGACTGGCAGAGGTCCGCCCAATCCTGGTCTATGACGGTGGGCCAGTTCTTCACGTCCTGGGCGGCCTGGGTCACTCCGCCTCCGTAGAAGTCCAGGTAATCGTTGACGATGCGGGCGGCTATCTCCTCCGGGGTGACGCTCGCGTCCTGTTCGAAGATGTTGAACGCCTGGTAATCCCACCCGTCGCCCGGCTCCGAGTCCTCGCTGGCGATGCAGATGCCCGCGTCGCCCAGGTACTGGTAGCCGTTCTCGACCTGCCCGCCCAGGCAGACGTCGAAGCCGATGACGTCAATGAACTCCCCGACGTTCTCCAGGGCCTCCCCGATCTCCCATATTTTCAGGTCGCTGCACATCCCGCGGTCAATCCAGTCCTTGGTCTCGTCCTGGAGGAAGATGCCGCTGCCGTGGTCCCAGGCGCTGAGGAGGAAGTTGTCGGCGGGGTAGTTGTCGGTGACCCACCCCACGAAGTTCTCGAAGATCTGTGGGTCGTCCATGTCGGCCAGGTCGCCGGCCCAGATGCCGTGACCGGTGATCTGTGTGGAGATGATGTCCTCGTAGTCGCCCCCCGAGTAGCCGCCGGGATCGGTTTCGATGTGGAAGAGCCTGGTGTGGTTGTCGGGATCCCATCCCACCATCACTATTACGTCCACCCCGTCGGGGTAGGCGCTGTAGTTGCAGTCCTCCATCTCGTTGACGTCGTCCCAGCCGTAGGTCTTCAGGTTGTTCTGGTTGTTCATCCAGACCATGACGGTCCAGGACCCGGCCAGCGCCGCTAACGGCAGCGTCAGGAGGCTTATGACCAACAGCAGTTTCTTCATTGACGGGCTCCTTTGTCTCGGATAAAACGGTGGTGGAGTCTCACCGTAAAATGTGCTTATCCACACACAATCTAGCGGAAAAAATCCCGACTGTCAATTTAATAGAGGCTTCTCCCCTCCTTGTCGGGATGCGCCGGGGTTGGTAGACTAGGGAACGTGGAGATCGGACCGGAAAACGTCGCCAGCCGGATGGCCCGTCCCCTCGAGGCCCTCGAGCGGAGCGGATACGCCCTGGCCGACCGGATGCCGGACCTGGGGGCGCGGCTCCTGGGCTGGCTGGACGAGCTGGAATCGGACTCCGGGGCCCTGGGGCGTTGCCGGGAGCTCGCCCTCGGCCTGGATTCCCTGCCCTCCGATAAGCGGGCGGACCGCCTGCGAGAATTCACCCGGGAATGGCGCGGATATCTCAAGCAAAAGGCGTGCCCGCAACCGCCCGAGGCCCCGCTGCCGAAGGAGGGGTGGGGTCTGGACGA